>JAUVOQ010000048.1 GCA_030599095.1 Candidatus Ruthturnera sp. | reverse complement strand
TTCATATGCCCAATCTCAGGTTCTATTGCGCTTCTACGTTTAAGTGCCTTCTTAATGCTGTTTGTCACCCCACGCTTTTGTCCAGATAAAAACACTTGAACCTCCTCAATCTTGTGTCCTCTATAGCCTCTGTCTACAAAAAGGTAAATTCTTTTTTTAAAATATCAATTAGAGATTGAGATCCCTTTTCTCAATAAAATAATCAACAACATAAGTTAAGTTACTATTTCTATCAAACCCGCCAGCATCACATATTTTATTTGATAACTCTTTAGCTAAAGAAGGGTTTCCAGCGATGCTTTTTGAGCCTAAAGAAAAGCCAGCCCCTGTAAATAAAATCGCTCGATTTGTTGATATTTTATTTAACATATCAATCTTATTGATTTTTATTTTAGGAAAATTACTTTTATTAATTTCTATATCCATAATAATTATTTTTAGGAGGGGCTAGGTAACAAAATGATTGCTCTTTTAAGTCGCCCATTCAAGTTCTAAGTGCAAGCCTGCCTTACCCCCTAAAAAAAAGTAAGCCACCACAGGTATTAAAGAATATGGGCAATATGAGTAGTCAAGACTCAAGAATATTTATCACACAAATTACACAGTTTTTCTAAATTCAATCGCTATACTAGCACAAAAAAAGAGGTTAAGCAAACCTCTTTTTGTAAACCGCCATCTATCCTTTCAAATATGCCCCTTATTACTAGATCTAAAAAAGTCAACAAAACCTACGGTGGCTTGCTCTTTTTGGGGATAAGGGTTGCACTTATTTCTTTCCTCGGGGCTATAGTTCGTATAATATTACCCACTACGCAATATTATACGCATTCTATCAAAAACCCCATTTCTCACATTTATTGTGTGCATATATGTCGTTTTACGTGCATATACGTCGTTTTTATTATTGCCTACTGCTTTGCATTTTCTCAAACATCACAAGGGTCTTTGTATAGCACCCTATCCACCAATTCAATCAAGTAAAAGTTGCTGTGAATAAAACGTATAACAAGGCACTGCACTTGACACTATTCCGTTGCACTCCATAGCAGCAAGTGAACTTAGTCACTATAAAAACAAATTATCATCAACCACTCTAAAACCCCCTTGCTTGACATCAACCTCTCTAATCTTCAAAACATCAAGCATCGTATTATTAGCAAGGTTCTGCCTAACCCTACGCTCAAACATCAGCGACTCAATATCCCGCTCAAGCAACGCTATTTTCTGGTTTCTTTGCTCTGAAGCTTGTGCTTGATTACCAGACAATAACAACCGCCTAATAATCAACCCTTTCTTAATGGTTCTCTCAATAGCAATGTCATCAACCAGATTTGAATAAACACTGCCTTGGTCCTTAATGCTCAAGTTCTTAATCTTGTTAATAACCCTTGGTCCAAAACCAAGGGTGTTGTTGCATGGCTTTTTCTTGCCTAACCTTGGGATGCAGTCCTGACCCAATCTTGGTGATGGGGGTTTTGTTGTTAATTTCAAACTCACCTAAGACATCTGTCGCCCAGATAGCCGCCTCATCACTGCTTGGGAAGGTTTGTCCAAGTTCAGTATCAGCAGGGGCACTAGAGGATTGAGTGGGGTTGTTGGTATTGCCCAGGGCATAGTTAAAGCCAGCAACCACGGCACTTTCAACCACCCTCATGGGTGGTTGTCCTGCGCCCCCTACTTTTTCACCAAAATCAGTAATGCCATGATCACCTGATGAGTGTTCTGATAGCTCTTTGGCTTGCGTGATGGTTGTGCCTTTATAAGCCTCTTCTTTCCAAGTTTCAGCCCTTGCCTCTTGCAGGAAGTTTGCATAAGGGTTTTCACCACGCGCGATTTGTGCTTCCATCTCTTCGCAAGAGGTTCTGGCAAGGTTAATATCAGTTTCAGCATCTAGTTTATACTCTTGGAACATATCATAAACGCCAGGCATTGCTCTTTGTATACCCAGTGCTGGTAAAGCAGTAATGCCTGCATTGATGGTGCCAACAACTGAGTTAACCGCATCGTCTGCGCCGTTTTTAAAGTTATCCATTAAGTTTGAGAAGGCGGCACTGATGTCAAATTCACCGCAAGAATAACCCAGGTTTGCATTGCCTTTTAAGCCTATGGCAATATGAGTATCAGGGGTTAAAGGTTGACGAATGCGATTGACACCGCCAATTTTGTAAAACAAGTCAGGATTGGTGTCAAAGAATAGTATCTTGTCCTCATCACCCGCAAGGGCGTGTGCACTGTTCATTGTGGAGAGTACTGCTGTTAGTGTTATTGTTGCCATGGTTGAGATGGAGATGGTGGTAATAGTTGCCATGGTTGTCATCATGGTAAGAATGGCATTTTTGGTGTTCATGTGTGCTCCTTTGGGTTGATTGGTTTGTTTGATTAATTTGCTTAATTGTTTGATTTGTTTAATGTGTTTGATTTGTTTGATTGATTTAGTGTGTCTAATTTGTTTGATTTGTCTAATAGGCGTGATTAAGTGCTTCATCAGCATTCACACCTTTAATTGCCTTACTTTGGTTTAATCGCCTAATCGTCTTAGTTTGCTTTACGTCTAATCGCCTTACCTCAGTAATTGTCTTACCTTGGCTTTAATAGGCATGATTAAGCGTGATTAACCCTTGCTCAACCGCATCACGACTAAGGTTCATTCTTAATGCCCATTGTTGTATGTCTGTATTGCTTGCTTCTTTAAAATATAAGTCAACAGGAATAATAAGAGGCATGCGTACCAGTGTTTTTATCTCACGTTCACAACGTTCATCGCAGTCATTCAGATTGATTGTTTTTGAGTGATTGAGAATGGTTTTGGGTTTGTTTTGGGTTTGTTTTGGGTTTTTAAGGGTTGACTAACATACTAAAAACAAGATATGCTGACAAAAATAATTGTTATTGTGCGTTACTACTATTGGTACTTTTTAATGGATTATTTAATTATTGTACCTATAATAGCCTCCATTAAACTTATCGCAAATTTATCAAACTAACTTTAAAAATATTTTATGGGCTTATTTTCAAGCGATACTAAATACTATCCTTCATTCTTTATAACTCACTCACCCCTATATCCTATAGGAGCAGTTAGAAACGAATGGGATATAGTACCATGTGTTCTAAATAATTATGATATTCCTGTGTATATACAAAGTAGTAATACTGCTTTTAAAATGTTAAGTAAATTAACTTCTGTTGGTATACCAGGTTATTTAGATTTTATTAATGACCCTGATAATAAAAGTCCTATTACTCAGGTAATGCCTATAAGTAGTAAAGTCTCTAATCTTACTAATACTGAAAGTTTGAAACAGTTTATTAAGGACTATGTCAGTCAACAAAGAGAACCTAAGCCTATTGATGATAGTGTTCTAATACATCTTGATGATTGCCTTATCTACCCACCAAAACATGAAGTAACTGATGTTACATTTGTTTTGATAGGAACACCAACAGATATGCTAAAAAAATTTACAACACATGAATGGTTAGAATGGCAAACATATGTTTTAAATATGTACTGGAGTTATTGCTGTCCTATAAAAGAGCCTGGTTGTGATACATGGATTGCTGATTGGAGTTGGGGGACAAAATCAGTAAGATTTTTAAAAATTATGTTAAAACGAAAACCAGTCGCTGTCTCAAAGCAACCGCATAGTGACAGTGGATTCTACCCTATAATAGTATCACAAAGAGCAGGATTTGTAAGAGTTAATTTTTCGTATATGGCGAATAATGGAAGGATACAAAACGTTACTTATGGTGACGAGTTCCTAAAACCACAACCACGAATATATGCAGAATATAAGTACTATAAAGATACTTATCTTTATAAAGATTCAGAAGATTCCTATACAGAAAAAAACATAGATACACCTGAATTATGTGAATACCATCAAGGAGAGTGGGACGAAACTGCTGGAATTAATGGAAGATGTGTAAGACAAACAGTTTTTCATGCAGAAATGCTAGATATAATTAACTTCTACAGAAACAATATAATAACACCTTCTTCGGGCATTAAAAACGCAATAGCAGAGTATCTCAATACTGAAATATCTGCTATACCACCAATACCTCTAAGAATTGAAAATAAAGACTTTAATGACCCAGCTCATTTTGACCAAGAATATACAGATACAGTAACTAAAATAATGGACTTCTTTGGTTTAGAGGCAACAGAAGTTAAAGACAGCCTTAAAGAAGAAGTACTAAGTAGTTTAAAACTACAAAATAGAAGGGCAAACATGAATTGGATTGACAATCTATTCATAACTTTTGAAGTTTCTGTTGACTCTGTTGAGCAGTATGATATTAAATATCTATACCTATTTTTTAAGAAAGTAGCAGACAACACTATAAATGGCGAAGATATTACTATCTCTTTAACGTCAGGCTCTTATAGGTTTAACCTTATTTTTGATAAATTGGAAGTAGTAGTAGAAGATTTAGACCCTGATAATCCATTAGATAATGAACAAGAATACTATTCTAACTATCTTATAACAGCAAATGATATTCCTACAAAAACTAGGAATGACTTAACTATTCTAGCAAATGCTAATGATACTGTTATATTTAGACCCACTAACAAATACAATATACCTAATAAATTTAAAATATTTACTATAAAAGGTGATGTCATAGACGGTTATCGTAGAATGACACCTCATAAGACTTATCAATACTATGAAGCAGATGATGATACAGGTTTAGTAGGCTTTAAAGAAACTATCTCTGATGGTGCAGAGCCAAGAGCAGGAAATCTAAAATTTACTAGACCTAATAGAGCTACTGGAAAAAAGACAGTAGTTAAAATAACTAATCTTAAAATAGAAAGATTTATTCGTGATGCCACCTATAGAAAATTTGCATCAACTATTGTAAGTACTGCTAGTGCTAACGTAGATGGTTTCTCTGTACCTCTATCCCCTAAATTATTACAAGTTAATGACTTTACCGAATTTAATAAGATAGCTGTTATAAAAGGAAGTATGGCTGCTACAGTCTATATTGCTAATGTAAAAGTAGTTAAAACTAAATGGTGGAAACGTATATTAGGTGATATTAACAAGCAAATCTCGTAGAGATTGGGCGACGCAAACAAATGACTCGCAATAACAACAAAGCGTGCTTAGAGTGCAACAGTTGACACTGTTGCTTAATGGAGTTTTGGAAAACCAACACCAAAGGTGATGATTGTTATGGTGCAAAGCGCTATGTTGACTGGGTTAAAGAATATTCAAAACTAAACCCAACAACCATAGCAAGCATATCATGAACAACATGAACAACATCTATCTAAAAAAATCAAACTGCTTCCAATGGACAAACCAAAAAGAAGTGTTAGACCATGTCAGACAATTGATTGGGCATGCCTGATTCTTTAGAAAAGGTTTCTTTATCTGCTAAGGGCAGTCTGAGTTTGTAAAGCTGTCCACCCTCAATCATGGCGAATGCTTGTCCCTTGGGCAAGTTAAGCAGATCATTGGTATTGATGGCAGGTACTCTTTGGGTGGTGATTTGCTCTCTAACGGCTGAGGTAAAAGCCACTTCATTACTGGGGTCTGGTGAATCGCTTGCTTGCGCCATGATGGTCAGTTGATTAACCTCGTATTCAGGGACTTTGGTGGTGAGGATGTTGGCGGTTTCTTCGGATTTAACTCTGAGCATGATCAGGGTATTAAAGTTATCTAGAATCACCCTGCTTTGGGCTTACTGCCAATGCCAAATTCAATGTGTTAGGCACTGGGGAAATCGTGCATAAAAAAACCGCATTGTTATAAAAAACAGGCTGCGCCATTCTGACACCGTTTAACAGGGCTACTAAACCCTCATCGCTGGATTTTGCCAGCAACGACTCACACATTACTTAAATTATTGCACTTTGTCAAATTATGCTTTCCCAGATTTTTTTGCCTCTCGTTTTTCAGCTAATGTCCATTTATCCTCAATAGTTGCTTTGTCCCATTTATCGTTTCTACTATCAAGTAATTGTTTAAAAATTATTTCAGCCTCATCCATTCTGTCAGCCTGTTGTAAAAACAGAGGAAGTCTTAGATAGGTAGAAATTGGATACTGAGTATCCACTTCATCTAATAATAGCTGTGCTTCTTGCAGGCAATCTATAGAAGTATTAATATCATCTTTTTTAATTTCAGTTGCTTTTAAATGTAATTGTCTTATATGTTCTTCTGCTTCTGTTTTTTCTCTTACTTGTAATTTTGCTGTAAAAGAAACATCACCAACATTAGCAATTTCGCCATAATCTTCCATGGTTTTATATTTGGCTTTTTTGCGTTTAGGCTTAGTAGGCTGTGCTTGATAATCAGATTCATCAATATCAGTCATATACTTATCCCAACCGTGCGCCCTATGAATTTGCACTAATTGTTTAATGAAATTAAACAATTTCCAAATCAACCAGCCAATAACGCTTAGCGTGACGGCAATCACATAGTCTATAAATTCCACACCCACCTCTTGATAAAATCAAAAAGTCTATTATGCACGATTTAAATTTCAATTGTTAAAGAGCTATCGGTTTTTAGTCAGATATAGGACTTTGTAAATTTGCCATTTAAGGCGTTTTGTTTGTTTAATCATCTACTGAAACAAATCAGCCTGATAATCAACTTCTGTAATTTTAGTGAATGAGCCAATGGCATTGTAACGACAGGATATATCAGGAAAGCCTAGATGAAAGATATACACGGCTCTATGCGTTCGCTTTGCTTCAACATAGGTTCGCAACATTAAATCAGCATCGCCTTTGGGGTCAAACACAATCACAGTATCGCCTCTTTGAATGTCTTGAGTAATAAAGAGTTCAGCCAGTCTGGTTTTACCAACACGGGTTGTGCCGATAACTAACTTATGCCCGACCCGTTCACCGAGAGACTCATAAATGTCTCTTTCACCTTCTAGTAGTCCAACGGCGTGTAGTATTGGATTGCCGCCTACGGGTGGTAGTGGTTGATAAGGGTTAAGAAGATGATGATTATGAAACAGTTTGTATAAGAGGGGTGATGTTTTCTCTGTGTTGCGAATCAAACTAAACAGACTTGAGGGTTGTAGATAGGCTTTGTATTTGGCGTGTTTTGTGTCTTCAACACGTTGCGTGTGTGATTGCGTCCATTCAAAGCCTCTGCCTAAGAACAGGTAGTGTTTGTTGACAGGGATTTGTTTTGGGGCAAGGCTGTAAAAAGGCAGTTTGATTAAGCCTTTTTGATAGCGGTAGATGGTCCAGCCTTGGGCAAAGCGGTAAAGAGAAGCTGCACTTAAAAACAGGGCAATGACAAGGGCAGTCTCTAGGCTTAAAAGAAAGATGTTGTGCCAAGCAACGATTAAGAGGGCGATAGAGAAACCAGTAACGGCGACAGGGATTTCTAGGACGGGTCTTAAAAGGGATTCAATTGGGTAGTTTTTGGGCATTAAGGTTGAGTTAAGGGTTAGGGTTTGTTGTTGGGTTTTTAAGGCTTGTTGTTGGGTTTTCTATTGGATTTGTTATTCAGTTTATTATTAGGCTTGTTATTCAATTTGTTATTGAGTTTATTGTTTGGTTTTCTATTGAGTTTGTTATTGACTGATAAACCCATTGTCTAACAAAAAAGGATAATGCTTGATGTTTAACGCTCTGGCAATCGTATCGCCATTTAAGGTTTGAAACTCAATACTGGGTGTTCGTGCTTCAATGGCGTTAAAACGTTGCTTAGAGTCAACATTGACCACCATACAAAGTGCATTGTTTGCATTGAGTACCATGCGTTTGTTTTGAAGCCATCTTTTAGAATAATTGTCATCGCCAATCACACAAATTGCTCTGGGTAATTTGCTTCTAATCTTGGTGTTTTTAACCTTGCCGACACTGAGCGTTGGTGAGACGATTGGGAATCTTTTGATGGTTTTGGTTGTGTATCTTGGGATGCGATCTAAATCGCTTGAGACGAATCTTTTGAAGGGATAGAATTGTTGTGCATCGATGGTCTCAACAGTTTTGCCGTTGTTGTGAATGTTGTAAATCAGGATTGGGCTTGCACTGGCTTGTCCGACTTGTGCTGTTAAGAATAATGGGGTTGCGATGCTTGTTAGCAGTTTAATGACAAAGGCTTTTATTTTGCAAGTAGTCATGATTATTTTGGTTTATTTTTGTTGTTTAGAAACCCATATTATAGCCAACCAAAATGACCGTTTATCAGCCCATCACACCAAGAAGTGGTGTGATGGATTTAAGGCAGTAAAGTGCGGGTGAATTTTATGCCTAAGATTTAAACAAGGAGTTTTGGTAGTATTGTGTTGTTCACAATTAAACTAATTAAGCAATTTAATTGATTTTTAATACTAATAGTAGTATCATAACCTAAGTGAAAAAGATCAACGAAACTTTAAAAAAAATGGGGAATAATCCTACTAATATAGGATTTATTGACTTATTTAAGGTTTGTGAGTTTTATTTTGGCAAGCCAAGAAACAAAGGCACAAGCCATTGTATTTTTAAAACACCGTGGCAAGGCGACCCAAGAATAAATATTCAAAATGCCAAAGGCAAGGCAAAGGTTTATCAAGTAAAACAAGTGTTATTAGCAATTAGAAAACTAGAGGATAAAACCCATGGATAAATATACCTACAAAGTAACCTACTCACAAGACGATAAAGAATACGTTGGGTTGTGTGCTGAATTCCCATCACTTAGTTATTTAGAACCCAACCAGACTAAGGCGTTTACTGGTATTCAAGAACTGGTTAAAGAGATCGTCAAAGATATGAAAAAAGAAAATGAGGCAATTCCTAGACCCTTATCAACCAAGCAATACAGTGGTAAATTTATGGTTAGAATACCACCTGATGTTCATAGGGATTTATCAATACTGGCAAGTGAAAATCATATTAGTCTTAATAGGCTAGTGTCCTCCAAGTTGTCTTAAGTCTTATGGTGTGATGGATTTAAGGCAATAAAAAACCCAGACAAATGCCTAGGTTGCATAGGTTAGTATTCTACCTTGTTGGATTTTGGATGGGGTTATTTGGGTGGTGTAGATTAAAGTAGCCTGTCACCATTAATTTTAACTTTATTTGTTAAATTTATTTTGCCATCGTTTAATATCCTCTAATAAATCATTTTCGTTTAATTGCACCAATTTTTTATTACACAAAACCCGTTTTCCTGCAATCCAAACATCACTTACTTGATCTTTACTGGCACTATAAATCAATTGCGTAACCACATCAAACCACGGTTGACAACTAATATCATTTATATCTAACGCAACAATATCCGCTGCTTTACCAATTTCTAATGAACCAATTTTATCCGCTAAACCTATCGCTTTTGCTCCATTAATCGTAGCCATTTTTAATGTTTTATAAGCGCCAATAGCCTCTGCATCAAGATTAGTTCCTTTTGCCAAAAGTGCTGCGTATTGCATTTCACTAAACATATCTAAATTATTATTACTCGCCGAACTATCAGTACCAATCGCTATATTAATTCCATATTCATCTAAGGATTTAATATCAGCAATGCCGCTGCCTAATTTTAAATTTGATTTTGGGCAATGCACAATATTAGTTTTAGTGGTTTTTATTTGTAATTTTTCATCGTTAGTTAAATGTACCATATGAGCGGCAATCAAGTTTTCATTCAAAAGACCTAGTTTGTTAAGCCTTTCAATCGGACGAATGCCAGATGTTTTTAAAGATTCAGCGATTTCATTTTTAGTTTCGTGCAGATGAATATGTATTGGTATTTGAAATTTATTGGATAATTGCAGAACCTTTTGCAAAGTTTTATCAGCAACAGCATAAATAGAATGTGGTGCTAAAATTGGTTGTACTAGAGAATTATTTTTATATCGCTCATAAAGTTTAGTCGCTTTTTGCAAATACTCCAAATTATTTTCAGCCCAAACAGTGGGAAAATCCAAAAAAAACAAGCCCATTCCAAAACGCATTCCAATTTTTTCACAGATTTTTGCTGTTTCATCGGCAAAAAAATACATATCATTAAAACAAGTAATACCAGACTTAATCATCTCGGCAATCGCGCATTGAGTGCCAGTCTTCACAAAATCTCTATTAACAAATTTTGCTTCTGCTGGCCAAATATAATCTTTTAACCATATATCAAGTGGTTTATCGCATGCTAAACCTTTAAACAAATTCATCGGCGAATGAGTGTGGGCATTAATCAGCCCAGGGATTAACAACTGTCTATGGATTATATTATCAGCCTGATATTTATCAATGTTAGAATTGGGCAAAATATCAATAATTTTACCTTTATCAATAATCAAAGAATAATCGTTAAAAATAGTATCGTTTTTGTCAATACTAATGATTGTTTTAGCACAAATAATTGTATCTATAATTTTCATTTTATGAGGTATTTAACAAAAGAAATATAATGATTTAATGATTGATTATTTTTCATTACAATAATTTACCTGTCATGTCATATATAAATAAGGATCTTAACTAGATAAGCGACCATTTTCTAAAATTTTGTACATATCTTGCTTCCGATTATTAAATCTAAATTCACATCTTTTGGCACATACCACCTGCCACCTGCCGCCTGCATTAACAAAAATCTGCTGACGTTCAGTTAAATCAAACACTCTTTTGGGGTGTTACATTTTTAAAACACGCCCAAATTAGTACTCTTTTTTAGGAAAAAAATTGCACTTAGAGCCTGAATCGGTGCTTTAAACAAGTAGAAAATTTAGAACGACTTGCTGATACTGAAAATAGCATTATTTTGATTGTCTGTCGCACTATCATCTTCAGAAGTTTTAGTAAAATCAAGACTGTAATCTAGCCCTTCATAAACTTTGCTAACCTTAATTCCATACACCTTATAGCCATCATTCTTACCTCTAGTGTCGCTATTTTGACCAACACTTGCTAAAATATTAATATCTTCAATATTAACACCATAAGATGCTTCAACATAATTTACCGCTTCATCTTGACCTTGGTAATAAGTTAATCCAAAGTCAGCATAAGAAGTGCCTATATAAATTTCTTCAAAATTTGTATCTTTTGCACCTGAATAGGTATAAGCAATATAGCCAATTTTATAATCAATATCATCAACCTTAGTAGAATAATCAGTATAAAAATAAACCTCAGAAGAGGCGTCACCGAGACTAACGTTTGCACCCCAAGTACCCACTTTAAAGCCATTGTCAAAATCGTAATCCAACCCACCTGAAAGGGTTGGCTTTTTATCATTATTACCTGCTTTGTCAAGATGCTGTGTTTTACCACGGCAGGCATAATTAGTCAACCCTTAAAAACCCAAAACAAACCCAAAACCATTTTCAATCACTCAAAAACAATCATGCTATTTTTTTACTTACGATATTTTGCCCAGTGTAATAGAAAAAATAGCGACTTCT
>JAUVOQ010000087.1 GCA_030599095.1 Candidatus Ruthturnera sp. | reverse complement strand
TTGCTTTTAAGCGCTCAGCTGAGGTCAGTTGTTTGAGTGTTTCTCTTTGTGTGTTTGTTAGTTGGTTGTTAATAGATGGGGCAGATAATTTGGTTAGCGTTTGCTGGTTAATTGTGAGTTGGTCACTGGTCTGTATTTGGGCGGTGATTTTGTGCTCTTTGTTGTGTCCTTTATCCGTCATGGTTCTGGTTAAAAAGCCTGATGAGTCTGATGTTTGTTTTAGATAGTCTAGGTCTTTGTCTGAGATAAGCTTTAGTAAGTCGGTGGTGATTTGTATGGTTTTAGCTTGGACTTTAGAAGCCATGATTTGGGTTTGTTGGTTTTGGATTGTTAGGTTATTTGCTATATCCAGTTCAGCGCCTTGATTGGTGATTTTTTGTGAATTGGCATAATTACTGCCACTGCCTGCTTTTAAATCAGTGGTGTTTTGTGTGCTTAGGAATGCTTGTGGTGTTTTGGTGTTGGCTTGGGTGGTGGGTAGAGAAAAAATTAGGACTAATGTTAAATAAAAAGTAAAGTGGGTTAGAAAGGGTTTTGGCATGGGGTTATTTTGGCTATTCTTCGCCATATTTAGCGATAGTTTTCTCGTAATATTCGTCTTTAGGGTTGTGTTTGTACCAATTTCCTAAATCTCGCATTGGGAACTCCCTCATTAGAATTTTATCTACTTTAGATAAGTCTATGTACCAATTTACAAGTTCTAGTTTTAACTTTTCAAAATTTTCTTTTGAGGTTACTTCGCAATCAAGCATAATATCTTTTAGATAAAAAGTTAAATACTCTTTATCTGCTTGGTTATATTTATCGGTTTTTTCAATAAGGGGTATCATTTTTTGAGCAAGTTGAGTGGCTTTTTGGTATTCGCCGTTGAAAGAATAAAGGAAACTTTTTGTAATGCCTATCCATCCATTTAAAGATCTGTCTTTTAATTTAATTATTTTTTTTAAGGCTTTTTTTGTTTTTTTTAATCTAATTAACTGACTAATATTACGATATTTTTGGTATAAAAAAATATTAAGCAGTTGTTGTCTATTTTTAAATAAAAGTGAGGGGTTTGCTAATATTTTAAAAAATGTAAATACAAATAAAATAATATTATTAATGTAATATGCAAATACACCTCTTAAAGTATAAATCATATATCGCCACCTTGGATTACTTTTAAGACTTTCCCAACTTCCTCCCAAGCCTTAACCTTTGCTTCTCTAGTTTTAACACCACTTTCTATCGCATTACCCAAATCAACAAAAGCTCTATCTTGATGTTTTGGATTAGCGCCAGTATGTGCTTTAAGTTTTGTCGGGTCAGTTATTAGTTTATCAATATCCTTGATATCCTTGATATTAATTGGTTCAATAGGCATTGGTTCATATTTAATCGGTGTGCCTTTCTCAATCTCCATAATTGTTTTAACAAACTTTTGCTCAGCTTTTTGACCTAATAGATAAACTTTCTTTGTTACGATATTTTTCAACTTCCCAACAACCTTAGAAGCCCCAACAGCAACCCCACCCCCAGTAGCCGCACCACCAACAAGTGTTATTACTTTTCCTGCAATCTTGCCTAAGTTTTGTCCAGCATCAAATGCACCACTATTGCCCGCTATTTCATAATTGGCTTCAAAATCAGTTAGTAATTGGTTTACTTCGTCTAACTCTGCTTGAGCAATGCCTTTAATTAGGCTTGGGTCATCAAGTAGTGCTTTTAAACTCTCAACTGCTTGAACTGGGTCTGAGAAAACTTCCGCTAACTCTTTTGCCTCATCATACAAGCCTTCACCTAAGCCAGCAACAACCCCTGTGCCTAATATTGCATCTTGCGATATTGAAACCCCATATTTTTCTGCCACTTTTAAACTACATTGAGTTACTCCTTGACATTCTTGTAATTCTTTAGCGTACTTTTCTTGTTGCCTAGTGCTTAGATAATTATTCTCAATGGCATTAGTCGCTGTTTGATCTGCCACTTCTGTGTCTTTTCCTAGTCCTTGTGAGATAACTGCTGTGCCAATTCTTGAGATGGCTTGCACATCATCATCTGTGAGGGCTTGGTCTTGTCCAACTTGCTCAGCAATCATCTCACTTGTAACTGCCCCCACTGCACCACTGGCACAATCCTTACCCTGAACCTTAGCCCCTGCACAGCCTAGCACAGCGTGTGCTGCCTTGTGTCCAACGTCGCCTAGGCTTTCTTTGTTTGCGCCTATTTCATTAGCAAGTTTGGCAGTGGTAACATTTAGGGCTTCTGAGCCTAGGTTTTGTTTTAGATTATTGGCTAGGCTGCCACCATTGATTGCAGTGCTGACGACACTATTTACGCCTGCTCTTTCTAAGCCACCTACAAGATTGGTATTAAAGTCTTTAGTGGCGTCGTATTTGGTTTGAATACTTAGACTGTTCATAGCATATTGACTAGCCCCAGCAGTCAGGGCTGTTTTTAGCATTTGTTCAAGGTCAAGGTTTAGGCTGTTGCCCGTGATGGCACTAGTTGCTAAGGCTGAGACCATTTGAGATTTAACACTGGTGATGGCTGCTTGAGTAAAGGCTTGTTGAGCCGTTAGTTGTGTGCCAGCAGCAGAGCCTAGTACATCAAAGCCACCTGTAAAGTA
>JAUVOQ010000013.1 GCA_030599095.1 Candidatus Ruthturnera sp. | reverse complement strand
TTGCTTTTAAGCGCTCAGCTGAGGTCAGTTGTTTGAGTGTTTCTCTTTGTGTGTTTGTTAGTTGGTTGTTAATAGATGGGGCAGATAATTTGGTTAGCGTTTGCTGGTTAATTGTGAGTTGGTCACTGGTCTGTATTTGGGTAGTAATTTTGCGCTCTTTGTTATGTCCTTTGTCAGTGATGGTTCTGGTTAAAAAGCCTGATGAGTCAGAGGTTTGTTTTAGATGGTCTAGGTCTTTGTCTGAGATAAGCTTTAGTAAGTCGGTGGTGATTTGTATGGTTTTGGCTTTGAGTCTAGAGGCAGTGATTTGGGTGTGTTGGTTGTGGATTGTTAGGTTATTTGCTATAGCCAGTTCAGAGCCTTGATTGGTGATTTTTTGTGAGTTAGAAGTAGATTTTGAACGGCCACCAAATAAACCGCCACTGGATTTTGATTTCATCTGCACACTCTTTGAATCTTGCACTGCGACAATGTTGAGGTTATTACTATTTATATTGGCATTGTTAGCAGAGACTTTAGAGCCTTGGATATTAATGTTATCTGCTTGGATGTTTAAATCACCAACCACATCAATGTTGCTGGTTTGATGTTTTGTGCTTTGTGAGTTGGAATAATTGCTACCACCACCTGCTTTTAAATCAGTGGTGTTTTGTTGAGTGCTAATGATAAGATTGTTTGCTATTATCTCTAGATTGTTACTGGCGTTAATGTTGCTGGCTGTATTGATAACATCACCTGCATTAATATTGATATTTCTACCTGCTAGATTTGCACCATTGCCAATGGTCTTGATTGTATCTCTTCTTTGTTGATGAGTTTCTTCACTGGCAATATTAGCAAGGGTTTGTCCTGTAAGACTTAAATCATTATTTGCTTTAATATCGCCTGATTGATTAATAATGACATTTTGTGCGCCTAGATTAACATCATTGCCTTTAATGATGCCGCCTTGATTGATGATATTACTTGCCGTAATGTTGGTATCGTCCTCAGCCGCTATTTGTCCTTGATTGATGACTTGTCCATCGCTATTAAGTGTGATATTCTGTGCTGCAAAAAATGCTTGTGGTGTTTTGGTTAAATCATCAATCGTTGCACCTGCAAGGTAGAACCTTGGCACGAGTGCTGTGTATTTTTCACCATTGAGCTCAACTGTTTCGTTTTCATACCAAATAATGTCTTGAGTAAGTGCTTTGATGGCTGCTTTACTTAAACCAACGCCAAAACTAATGTCAACGCCTGCATTGGTTAACTCTTCAAATTCTTCATTGCTTTGATTAAACAGACGCTCAAAGATAGCGTTCATATCATAACCTGCATAAAGCGTTGCTTTTTTGGTTCGCTCAACTATTTGTCTTTTTAACTGTTCATGCTCCCAATAGGCATCACCCATGACCATTGGGTTAGGAATGGTTGGGTCTAAGAAATGGATAGCAGGACGAGCAAATAAATACTGTGAAGCTTTGAATTGAGCAACATCAACAAACTCGTTTCTGGTTTCTATGACATAAGGTTGATTAGCACTTGGTTTGTTGATTTTAAATTGTCCATTAGTGGCTAGCGCATTTTCAATGGCATTGTTATTTTGATACTCTGTTTGGGTTTGTTGTAAAAACTCATTACTCTGGACTACGTCACCATTGGTGATAGACTGCACTGCATTAATGATTAGATTTTGTCCTGCTGCTAAAGTGCCTTTATCTTTAGAGTAAGCGAGCTCACTTCTAGTGTCCACAGTATCAGCATATTTAGTGCGATAAGCATATCTTTTACATCCTCCTGTAGCAATCCCTGCAATTCTTTTTTTCTTTGCACAATACCGCTTTTGCCACTTTTTGCCCCACAGGCGATACATATCGTGGGTATCTACTGAATCTGTATTGTTTTTAAAAACATCAGTGGTAATAGTAATATCATTGCCAGCAGCGATAATAGAACTAAGATTGTTTGTTTCCTGCGAGGTGACAATGGTAATGTCATTGCCTGCTAATATGACTGATGGCTCTGATGCAAGGGTTGATACTGCCTCGTCTTGCTCCAGCACCACCTGTTTATTCATCATATAGTCACTTTTTTGGACGCTTGAATTAACATCATAGCCATAAAACCCATCACTATCATCTTCCTTAGTGTCATAGTGATCAGCAATGTTATTTAAATTTTTAGCTGTGATATTAATGTTGCTATCAGATTGAATAGTGCCAGACTTGTTATCAATAATTAGGTTAGCGCCATTGATATTAATATCACTTTGAGCAACCATTGAACTTTGGTCATTGGTGAGTTGACTGGCAATTGCTAAATCAAGTTTATCCCCTGCATAAATCAAGCCACCTTGAGTTTGAGCGGTGTTTTGAGTGTTGTTTAGCGTGTCTGCTGTGATATTGAGATTGCCACCTGCTGCCAGTTGTCCACCTTGGTTATTAACTGTATTGGCAACAATAGCTAAGTTGGCTTGAGCAATGGTATTTTTACCTTGATTTTGATAAGTTTGATTAGCACTAATATCAATATTTTGTGCCGCTTTTATATCGCTTGATTGGATAATATCACCACTAATAGAAGTGAGCTTAATGTCTGTTTGTGAACTAAGGTTTGCTTTTAACACCAAATCACCATCTGCACTTATTTCTAGTTTGGATAAATCAGTGATCATATTGCCATCAGTCGTATTGACCCCTGCACCTTTCTCAGTAACGATCATACTAATTCTGCCTGCTGAGATGTTGGTTAGGTGTGACGCATCAATACCAAATTCAATTGGGGCAGGATTGCTGTCTGAACCCACATCACCTGTCACATAATTGTAATACTCATTGCCTTGTTTTAAGGCTAAGTCCTGTTTGGCTTGTAATGCACCTCTGAGTTTAATGGCTCTTGAGATGATATTGACATTGTCTGTGTTATTAGCATATAAGCCCAGTTCACCAATGACAAAATCAGACGTTAAATCACTGTTGATTTTGAATCCAGTTATGGCACCATGACTCATCTGAGACTGCCCACTCACCATGGTGAGTTTTGACGTGTTAATAAAACCACAACCGTTACAATCAAAGCCATTAGGATTGGCAATAACAACTGCCGCATCTTGACCAAAGACTTCTAAAGCACCCTTTAAAACTGAGCGATTAGTAGAGCCTACTTCATTAAGAATAATATCAGCATTTTGATTAAGGTTAGGATTGCCATACACCACACCACCGAGTTGCGACGTGCCCATGACTTTTGAGTTGTTGAGTATTGCCCCTTGATTGTCAACATTAAACTTGTTGTAGTGATTAACCGACACGCCAACAGCGTTAGGATTGGCAATATTGATTAAATCAACGCCGTTGGCAGTGGTGTCTATAAATGTCGTTGGACTTTTTGTGGTGTTAACAACTTGGTTGGCCGCATATACATTGCCCATACTACTTAATACAAAAGCATTCAGGTGGCTTAGTATTAAAAATAGCGTGAAGGACTTTTTAAGTGGGTGCATTGATATTATTTTAGAATTATTGGCTTATTCAGGTTGGACTATATAATAAGTTATTGCTAATTAAAGTGTTTTACTATAAATGTGGTGTTTTGTTAGGCTATTTTGTGGGTTTTTATTTTCAACAGTCCCCTTATGGGCACTGATGTTATTAGTAATGAATGAGATCGTCATTCCTTGCTTGAGGCATTGATAAATATGGTATCTTTGCTTTTAACTATTAAGTAAGATGTTTGTATTGGTTCATTTATACTCCTTTTTACTAGAGACTAACATACCTACGGTATCTTGTTCTTTTTTAGGGGTAAAGGTTGCGCTTAGGGCTTGAATAGGCATAACAAAATATAATTGACACATTGAGGAAAGAGGCATGAAGCGTTTATTACTACCCTTATTTTTATTATTATCCTCATTTTCATTAGCGCAATCAGAAGCTGATTTGTTGCCAGTAGACAAGGCATTTGCCTTTAAGGCTAACGTGGTTAATAACGAAATACTGCTTAATTGGGATATTGCCCAAGGCTATTATCTTTATAAAGAAAAAATAAATATTTCTGCTGATTTTTCAGCCCAACTGGGTCATGCTCAGTTCCCAAAGGCAACAATTAGAAACGATGAGTTTTTTGGCAAAATCGGCGTTTATCGTGACAATGTCATTGTCGTTGTTCCTGTCCTTAAAGGTGATGCTAAATCTATCTTATTAACTGTTAGTTACCAAGGTTGTGCTGATTTGGGCGTTTGTTATCCACCTATAACTAAATCCGTTGCACTTAATATCAGCTCAATGAATGCACCCTATTCCTTGGTTAATAATGCATTTAATTTATTTTCACAAGCCACTAACAAAGCGCAATCAATTGTTGAGAAAATTATCCCAATTTCTGATGAACCTTTGCCTGCAGATGAGGCGTTTAAATTTTCAGTGGTGGCGCCTGATGCCAATACGCTACTTGCAAAATGGGCTGTTCATAAAGAATATTATTTATATCATAATAAGTTCTTGTTTGATATCAAAGGCGCAAAATTTGGCGACATTGTCTTTCCAAAAGGTAAAATTAAAGACGATGAGTTTTTTGGCAAAAATGAAGTTCACAAAGGCGTATTAGAAGTTAAGATTCCACTCATTGATGTCAGTACTCAGCCGATTACTTTTAGCGTTAAGTACCAAGGTTGTTGGGAAGGCGGTGTTTGTTATCCGCCACAAGAAAAAACCGAAGATATTATGTTGCCTTCTCAAGTGAGCGATTCTAATATCAACACCGCAACTGCACCTGAAAAAAACCCAGTGGCCAATGTCGCACAAGTTGAATTAAACGACACTGACAAAATTACTGCACTACTCCAACAAGACAGCATATTATTAGTATTGGCAAGTTTCTTTGGTTTTGGCTTATTACTGTCATTAACCCCTTGCGTATTTCCAATGATTCCGATTCTATCGGGCATTATTGTGGGTCAAAAAGGCGAAGTCAGCACTAAAAAAGCGCTAGTTATGTCCATTGTGTTTGTATTATCTATGGGCATAACTTACTCAATTGCAGGCGTATTGGCTGGTTATTTTGGTGAAAATTTACAAGTATTGTTCCAAACCCCTTGGATATTGGCTGTTTTTAGCTTAATATTTGTTGCTCTAGCATTCTCTATGTTTGGCTATTATGAAATCCAACTGCCTGCCAGTTTACAAGGCAAAATCACAAAAATAAGCAACAACCAAGAAGGTGGACACCTAATTGGCGTGGCAGTGATGGGCTTTTTATCAGCACTTATTGTAGGACCTTGTGTTGCGCCACCACTCGCAGGTGCACTGATTTATATTGGGCAAACTGGCGATGCATTATTGGGTGGATTATCGCTGTTTGTAATGAGTCTAGGCATGGGCGTACCACTTATTGCGATTGGTGCGGGTGTAAGCAAACTGCCTAAAGCAGGTGGCTGGATGGATAATGTTAAATACGTCTTTGGTATTTTAATGCTGGCCGTGGCAATTTATCTACTTGATAGAATTATCTCACCGCTAACTTCACTTATATTATGGGCGATGCTCATTACCGTATCGCCAATTGCGATGGGTGTATTGAACACACAAACAAACATTTCAAGTCCTTGGCAGCGTATTTTTAAAGCTTTAGGCTTAATCATACTGGGTTACGGCATCTTGCTTTGGGTGCTGGTAGCGCGCGGTGGTGGCGATATGTTACAGCCACTATCAGGTTGGGGCGCTTCAAGTGTGGCAACTGAATCAGCCCATATAAAATTTGAACGCATTAAATCAGTGAGTGAACTAGACCAAATTCTAGCAAAAGCAAAAAGTAACAACCAGATTGTTATGCTGGATTTTTATGCCGATTGGTGTATCTCTTGTAAAGAACTTGAGCGCTTCGTATTTTCTAATGCCAATGTGGCTAACGAAATGGCTAATGTCATCGCGCTTCAAGCTGATGTGACTGAAAACAATGCTCATGATAAAGCATTAATGAAACGATTTGACCTTATTGGTCCGCCTGCTATTTTGTTTTTCAACAATGGTGTTGAAAATCGCTTACAAAGAATTATTGGTGAAATTAACGCACAAGACTTTCTCACCCATCTTAACAAAACCAAAAACCAAATAAAATAAGCGAAAATGCCGATAAAACCAACTATCGTACACGATGTTGGTGGTAAAATCAGTTTATTTAAATATCTGCTTATTAACAAATGGATGTTCTATTACTAAACGGTCCTAACCTTAATCTGCTTGGCACTCGCGAGCCTGATTATTACGGTGTACAAACACTAAACGACATTACCAGTCATCTTGCAAAAATAGCAAACGACGCTGGGCTGACACTTGAACACCATCAAGACAATTCAGAAGCAGGACTCATTGAACATATTCACAACGCTACCAATAACGGCGTTCAATATATCATTATCAATCCTGCAGCTTTTACGCACACATCAGTCGCTTTGCGTGATGCCATGCTCGCTGTGGGCATTGAATTTAGCGAAATTCATTTATCCAATGTGTATAAGCGTGAAGATTTTCGCAAACAATCTTATTTTTCAGACATTGCACAAGGTGTCATTTCAGGCTTTGGCGCTCAAGGCTATGAGTTTGCACTACAAGCTGCAATTCAACATATTCAACAATTAAAGAGGTTATGAATGGACATTCGTAAAGTAAAAAAATTAATGGAATTACTAGAGCAATCTGGCATGAATGAAATTGAAATTGTTGAGGGCAAAGAGTCAGTGCGTATTTCTCGCTATGGCAACGCCCCAATAGCACCAGCAGTGGCAATAGCCCCTATAGTAGCGTCAGCAGAAATTCCTACAATAGCGGCATCTGAGAATAGCACACCAACCGTAAATGGTCATCCTATCACTTCACCTATGGTTGGTACTTTTTATGGTTCAGCATCGCCTACTTCTGATGCTTTTGTTAAAATTGGTCAACACGTCAACCAAGGTGATACAATTTGTATTGTTGAGGCCATGAAAATCATGAACCAAATTGAGGCAGACCAATCTGGAACAGTTACTGAAATCTTATGTACAAATGGTGATGCAGTTGAATTTGGTCAAACACTAGTCGTCATTCAATGACACCAATGAACAAAATCCGCAAGGTTCTCATTGCTAATCGTGGTGAGATTGCGCTTAGAATTTTAAGGGCTTGTAAGGAGTTAGGTATCAAAACCGTTGCTGTGTATTCAACAGCGGACAAAAACCTTAAGCATGTTCGTTTGTCTGACGAGGCTGTGTGCATTGGTCCACATCCATCAAAAGACAGTTATTTAAACATCCCCACACTGATTGCTGCCGCAGAGGTTACTCATGCTGATGCCATTCATCCCGGTTATGGTTTTTTATCTGAAAATGCAGACTTTGCACAACGTGTTGAAGAAAGTGGTTTTATTTTTATTGGTCCACATGCGGACAATATTCGCATCATGGGTGATAAAGTTGCCGCCATTCAGGCCATGCAAAAATCTGGTGTACCTTGTGTGCCTGGGTCAGATGGTGGTTTGACTGAAGACACTACTCAAAACACCAAACTTGCTGCTGATATTGGCTTTCCAATTATCATCAAAGCCTCTGGTGGTGGTGGTGGACGTGGTATGCGCGTGGTTGAAAAAGAATCTGATTTGCTTGATTCAATTGAGCTGACTAAAACAGAAGCGCTTAACTTTTTTGGCAATGACGAAGTGTATATGGAGAAGTTTTTAACCACACCCAGACATGTTGAAATTCAAATATTAGCCGATGAACACGGCAATGCCATACACTTAGGCGAGCGTGATTGCTCAATGCAAAGACGCCACCAAAAAGTGGTAGAAGAAGCGCCAGCACCTGACATTACCCCAGAGTTACGCCAAAAAATCGGCAGCGCTTGTACGAATGCTTGCAAAGCTATTAACTATCGTGGCGCTGGCACATTTGAATTTTTGTTTGAAAATGATGAATTCTATTTTATCGAAATGAACACTCGTGTTCAAGTTGAACATCCTGTTACTGAAATGATTACTGGCATTGATATTGTGCGCGAACAAATACGCATTGCCGATGGTCAAACGCTCTCATTCACACAAGATGATGTGACAATCAAAGGTCATGCGATTGAGTGCCGTATTAATGCTGAAGACCCTAACAATTTTATGCCTTCACCAGGGAAAATCACCCAATACCATGTCGCTGGTGGTTTAGGTGTGCGTGTTGATTCACACATATACAACGGCTATACCGTGCCACCCTATTATGATTCTATGATTGGCAAATTGATTACTTTTGCCGATACTCGACTGGGTGCTATTATCAAAATGCAAAATGCACTTGATGAAATGGTCATTGATGGCATTAAAACCAATATTACTTTACAAAGAAGAATTATGGATGATAAAACCTTCCAAAAAGGCGGTATGAATATTCACCATCTTGAAAAAATGTTAGGAGAGCATTAAATGAAATTTAAGTTAGAAAATTTTAAACCTATACACTCAGCAGAAATTAAAGTAGGCATTGTTGGTGCTACTGGATACACAGGACTGGAGCTTGTGCGTCTTTTACACAACCACCCAAGTGCAAAGATTATTGCGCTATGTTCAAGGGCAAATACTGGTAAAGCTGTTGTTGAAGAATTTCCCAGTTTAATCGGCTATGTTGATCTTGACTTTATTGCACCAGATGATAAAACATTGTTTGAGTGCGACGTCATTTTCTTTGCCACACCGCATGGCGTGGCCATGAATAGCGTTGGTCAATTCTTAGACAAAGGCATCAAAATAATTGACTTGGGTGCTGATTTTCGCATTAAAGACAGCACTGAATGGAGCAAATGGTACGGCATGGCACACACACAAAGTGCTTTATTAAAAAGTGCCGTTTATGGCTTGCCCGAAGTTTACAGCTCACAAATCAAGAATGCCGCCTTGGTTGCCAATCCTGGGTGCTACCCGACTGCAATCACCCTAGCACTTAAACCCTTGCTTGAAGCGAATGCCATTGACACAAAAAGCATTATTGCTGATTGTAAATCAGGTGTTAGTGGCGCAGGTAGAGGGGCTAATATTGCCACACTTTTTTGCGAAGTAAACGAGTCCTTAAAGCCTTATAGTGTTAATCAGCACCGTCACAAGCCTGAAACACAACAAGTATTAACAGACATCGCAAACACAGAGGTGCGTTTTATCTTCACCCCACACTTGATACCCATGATTCGGGGCATGCTTGCCAGTGTTTATGTTGATTTAACAAAGGATATTAATGCACAAGAATTATTTGAAAATCACTACCAAGACAACAGATTTGTTCATATATTGCCAGCTGGCATTTATCCACAAACCAAATCAGTTAAAGGCACGAATAATTGCCATATTGGCATTCAAAAATCAAACAACAAACTTATTATTATGGCGGTTATTGATAATGTAGGCAAGGGTGCCTCAGGACAAGCCATACAAAACATGAATCTCATGTTTGGGCTTGATGAAGGCTTAGGGTTGGCACAAATTGGCTTATTGCCATAGGGAAAGCAATATGGAAACAGAACAAGTTTTAGAAAAAGCAGACATTATTTTTAGCGACAATGCGGCTAAAAAAGTATCAACGCTCATTGGAGAGGAAAAAAACGACAACTTGCATTTGCGTGTTTATATTACAGGTGGCGGTTGTTCTGGCTTTTCCTACGGTTTTACTTTCGATGAAACCTACAAAGAAGGCGACTCAAGTGTTGAGAACAGTGGCGTACAATTAGTGGTTGACCCCATGAGTTATCAATACTTAATTGGTGCAACCGTTGACTACTTAGAAGACCTGCAAGGCGCACGTTTTATCATCCACAACCCAAATGCCAAAACCACTTGCGGTTGTGGCTCGTCTTTTTCAGTTTAAAAAACTGAAAAAATGTCTACAAAGTTTTTTACTAACAAAGCAACAAACACCTTATTTAATAAACTAACGGGTATTTTTGAACACAATCAAAACATTAATCATTTTGATGTTTTAGTGGGTTATTTTCGCTCATCGGGGTATTTTAAACTCCGCCCTCTGCTGGAGCATGTTGCTAATATTCGTATCTTGGTTGGGAT
This sequence comes from Candidatus Ruthturnera sp., assembly GCA_030599095.1. Lineage (GTDB taxonomy): Bacteria > Pseudomonadota > Gammaproteobacteria > PS1 > Pseudothioglobaceae > Ruthia. Next base: position 25,655 of record JAUVOQ010000013.1, on the reverse strand, counting down.
AAATGTTGATGAATTAACACAAGAAAGCCACTCTCTGGGATTGGTTTATCAAGAAGACAAAGAAAAAGTTAAACAATCGTGGCAAGAAACATCTATTACCGATATTAAACAAGCCAATTATGATGCACAGACCGAGCAAGGGGTTAAGCAATTTATCCAAGATATGCTTAGTGGTAAAGTGAGTTTAAAGGCGCATCCTAGCCAAAAAATCCACGCCAAAATTTATATTTTTCGCCCCGATAATTTTAATGAACATACCGCCAGTAGCGTGATTACAGGCTCATCCAATTTAACCAATGCAGGTTTAGGCACTCAGCAAACTGCCAATTATGAGTTTAATGTTTTACTGAATGATTATGAGGAGGTTAAATTTGCCACTGATGAGTTTGAAAAACTTTGGCTTGAAGGCGTGGATATACCGCCAGAAGTTGCTGAAAATAGCCTTAAAAAAACGCACTTAGCAGACGACATAACGCCTTATGAATTATATTTAAAAATGTTAATAGAATATTTTGGTGATGAGATAAATGATATTGATATAGATTTACCGAATGGTTTTAAAAAACTTTCATACCAAGCAGATGCAGTGTATCAAGGGTTATTATTACTTAAAAAACATAATGGTTTTTTCTTAGCTGATGTGGTTGGTTTGGGTAAAACTGTAATTGCTACTTTAATAGCTAGACAATTTTGGTATGAAAGTGGGAGGGATTGTGCTATTTTAGTCATTACCCCTCCTGCGATTAAACCTAACTGGCAAGATACTTTTAAGAAATTTAATTTTAATGCAAATATTAAAATTATCACCAATGGCAGTATAGATAAAATAAAAAAAGATAATTATGATTTAATCATTGTTGATGAGGCTCATAAGTTTCGTAATGACACAACAGAAGCCTACGCACAATTACAAAAACTTTGTAAAAAAGTTTATCTTAATGCTGATGGTAAAATAATTGTTAAAAAATCAAAAGTTATTCTTATTTCTGCGACACCATTAAATAACAAACCTGATGATATATTTAACCAAGTTTTATTATTCCAAGATAAAAATCATACAACGCTAGATATTGATATTGCTTTAGGTGATTTTTTCGTAAAACGTAGAAGTAAATATACTGAGATAAAAAAACAAAATAATAATAAGCAAGAAATATCGGCTTTATACGAAGAGATCAGAAATAAAGTTATTCAACCGTTAATGGTGCGTAGAACTAGAACAGATTTAACGACAATAGATAGGTATAAAAAAGATTTAGAAAAACAAAATATTGTTTTTCCAGCAATCAAGAAACCCCAACCTATTTATTACCAACTAGAGAAAAACTTAAACACCTTATTTGATGAAACTCTACAACAAATCAACCCATCAAAAGAAGATGAAGAAGGTAATAAAGGCTTGTTATATACCCGTTATCAAGCCATTCATTTTCTAAAACCTGAATTAAAGAAAAATTATAAAAATGCTGAGGCAATGGCAATCGGTCTTAAAGGCATTATGAAAACACTATTATTAAAAAGAATGGACAGCAGTTTTTATGCTTTTAATAAAACGCTTAATAATTTTTTAGCCTCATCTCAGGCGATGTTAGATATGATAGAAGAAGATACTATTATCATTTCAGCGGATAAAAAAATTCTAGAATATATTTCAGATGATGACATAAAAGGGGCATTAGATTTAGAAGATAAAAAAGAAGGTGTGGATTATATTAAATGTTCAAAAGATGATTTTGAGGAGGGTTTTGTTATAGGTGTTGAACATGACCATAAAATACTTAAATACTTAGTTCATCAGTGGGGTGCAAACAAACTTGACCCTAAAATAGATGAATTTAAAAAACAATTAGCAAATTTATTAAATAAAGAAAACAACCCAGAACAAAAATTAGTTATTTTTACAGAAAGTGTTGATACGATGCAGTATCTTTCAGATAACATTCAAAATGATTATAAAATCCTTAGCGTTAGTGGTGAAAATCGAGATAAGTTAAAAGGCATTATTAAAGAAAATTTTGATGCCAATATTAAAGCCCAAGATAAAAAAAATGATTATCAACTTATTATTACCACAGATGTTTTAGCCGAAGGTGTTAATTTACACAGAGCTAATACCATTTTAAATTATGACACACCGTGGAACGCCACTAGGTTAATGCAAAGAATAGGTCGAGTTAATCGTATTGGTAGCACAGCAAAAAAAATACTTATTTATAACTTTTATCCAACTAAAGAAATTAATGATGCTATTGCTTTAGAGCAAAATGCAAAAACAAAAATGCAAGGCTTTCATAGTGCATTAGGGGAAGATTCTCAAATTTATTCGCCTGATGAACAAACAGGAACTTTTAGTATTTTTGATAAAAATATTCAAGATGACAAAGATGAACGATTGGTTTTTTTAGAAGAAATTAAACAATTCAAAAAAGATAATTATAAACGTTATGCAACGCTTGAAAACAAACCCAGCAAATTAAGAAACAGCATAAAAAACAAATATTATGACAGCACTCTTTCTTTTATTCGCACCGAAGACAATCAATCAATGCGTTTTTATTTTAACAATAACAAAACTATTGAACCATGGACTTTTATCCAAAGTGCCCAATTATTAAAATGTGATGAAAGCACTAAAGCAGAAAAAAACTTACCCGAAAATCATCACAATCAAGTCTTAGAAAATGTAAAAGTTTTTAAAGAAGAACAAGATAAGATCTGTGTTGGAACTAATCAAACATCAACAATAGACACAAAAACAACCAATCTTATTAAACAGTTTTTAGAACCTGTTTTAAAAATAGAAAATATTATTAATAGTGAACAAATAAATAAAATAAATGCTGGCATTGACATTCTTAAACAAGGGGTTTTTCAAGATCTTTCTAAACAATTACAAAAACTTCAAAAAGATGTTCAAAAAAGTAAAATAACTTTCAATGATAGTCCACTAAAAATTGTTGAAGTTATTGATGAATTTATAATTAAAAATCAGCAAGGACAGATAATAAAAAAAGAAACCATCAACAAAACTCCTAATATAATTATCTCACAATCCTATGTCTAAAGAATTAACCTATCCACTTTTAGGACAAGCCTATAACAGAAAAGATTATCTAGATTTTTTAAAGGATAAGTTTAAATTTTCTGAATTGATTCAAGCAGTGTCTATTAACAATAGCGATGTTAAAAGTTTTGAAAAATTAGGATTGATAACTACTGCTGATAACAAAGAATTACCAATTTTTGAAATTCACATCAAACCCAATACCAAACTTGAACGAAACCGTGTGCAATTACGCAATTTAGTTGCCAAACAAATTCAAACTGAAGATGGCGCAATCGCTGTTTACATAAATGACAAAAACAAACAATGGCGATTTAGTTTTATTGCCATTGAATACAAATTGGGTGAGGATGGCATAAAGAAAGAACAAACAGCCAGCAAACGCTTTACTTATCTTTTTGGTGAGGGTGAGGGTGCAAAAACCAGAACTGCAATCCAGCGTTTTAAAACACTTAACAGGCAATCAACTTTAGCCGATTTAAAAACCGCATTTGCAGTAGAGGGGCTGAATAAAGAATTTTACGACAAACTTTATAAATGGTATTCAAGCGCCCAAAAACAAGTATTTTTTCCCAATGATGAAAAAGACGAAAATCATATTCAAACTAATTTAATTCGTTTTTTAACTCGGATTCTATTTGTCTGGTTTTTAAAAGAGAAAAAACTCATCAACCAAGATTTATTTGATTTAGAAAAATTAAAAAACTTGATTGATTATGAAAAAGACAGCAGTTTTTATAAAGCGATTTTACAAAATTTATTTTTTGCTACTTTAAGCACCAAAATTAAAGATAGAAAATTTAGAAGTGAATTTAAAGGACATAAAGGTTATAACCCAGATTTTGGCAATCAATATGTTTTTCGTTATCAAGAACTTTTCCAAAAGCAAGACAGCATTCAAGATTTATTTAATAAAACACCTTTTTTAAATGGTGGATTATTTGAATGTTTAGATGACAAGAAAAATAAAATCTATATTGATGGATTTTCAAGCACAAAAAAACGCCAACCTATTTTTCCAAATAAATTGCTGTTTAATGATGATGAGCAAGATTTAGGGCTGATTTATTTATTTAACCAATATCAATTTACTGTTGAAGAATCCACCCCAACCGATATTGAAGTGGCATTAGACCCCGAATTATTAGGCAAAATATTTGAAAATCTATTAGCAACTTATAATCCAGAAACAGGCGAGCAAGCGCGCAAGGCTACGGGCAGTTTTTACACGCCTAGAGAGATTGTCAGTTATATGGTAGATGAGAGTCTAAAGCAACATTTTAAAACGCATACCGATTTAGAGGAAGCAAAAATAAATGCTTTGTTCATTGAGGGTGAAAATACATTCAATGAACAACAAATCAAAAGCGTTATTAACGCTATTGATACTTTAAAAATCCTAGACCCAGCTGTGGGCAGTGGCGCTTATCCAATGGGTATTTTACAAAGATTGGTTTTTATCTTAGACAAAATAGACCCTGAAAACGAATATTTCAAACAGCAAGAGTTAGAAAAATTACCAGATTTATCTTCTATTGAACAAGATTTAAGAACCGTAGAAAAAATCAGCGATAAAAAAGCCAAAGAAAAAGCAACCGAAGAATTAAATAATAGAAAACAACAAATTGAAGATAAATTCCAAAAACAAGACCATAATTATTTGCGTAAATTATATTTGATTGAACATTGTATTTATGGTGTGGATATTCAACCGATTGCTATTTTAATTGCTCAATTACGATTTTTTATCAGCCTAACAATTGAACAAATAACCAATAAAGATATAGATGATAATTTCGGCATCACGCCTTTACCAAACTTAGATTATCATTTTGAAACAGGCAATTCTTTAATTGGTTTGCCAGAAAATTATAATACTGATTCTATTCAAAGTTTATTAGAACAAATTCAACCCTTAAAACATCAGTTTTTTTCTGAAAACGACCATGATAAGAAGCAAGCACTAAAAGACGACATAAAAGAAAAAATCAGCAACTGTTATCAAAGTCTTAAAAGTGCTTTGGGTTATAAAATTGAATTTGATTTTAAAATTGATTTTAGTGAGGTGTTTGATAAATCTGATGGTTTTGATATTGTCATTGGCAATCCGCCTTATATTCGCCAAGAAAAAATCAAACAATGGAAAGAAAGATTTAAACTTGCGTTTCAAACCTTTACAGGCACGGCAGATATTTACACTTATTTTTATGAAAAAGGCTTCAACCTTTTAAGCGAAAACGGGCATTTGTGCTACATTACTTCTAACAAGTGGATGCGTGCTAAATATGGCGAAAAATTACGCTATTTTTTCAAAAACAACACAGGTTTAAAACAAATCATTGATTTTGAGGGTAAGCAAATTTTTGAACATGCTACTGTAGATACCAATATTTTACTTTGTGGCAAACAAAAGACAGATAATTTTGATTATCAAAAACAATTACCTAATGAGAAGAATCCATTATTTACAATGGCAGTTCAAGATTTATCAGACAATGCTTATACTTTACAACCACCAGAAATTTTAGCTTTAAAGAAGAAAATAGAAAGTTGTGGCACCCCTTTAAAAGATTGGGATATTAGTATTAACTACGGAATAAAAACAGGGTTCAACAAAGCATTTATTATTGATAATGACACCAAAGACGCATTATGCAAATCAGATCCAAACTCTGCTCAGATTATCAAGCCAATTTTACGAGGTAGAGATATTAAGGCGTATGAGAGTAATTGGGCTGGGTTGTGGATTATTTTTATTCCTTGGCATTTTCCATTACATAAAGATAAAAGTATTACAGGTGCTTCGGAAAAAGCAGAAAAAGCGTTTCAAGGACAATATCCAATTATTTACAACCACTTGCTTCAATACAAGGATAAATTATCAAAAAGAAATAAAGCAGAAACAGGTATTCGTTATGAGTGGTATGCAATGCAACGATGTGCCAATACTTACTATGAAGAATTTGCAAAAGAAAAGATTGTTTATCCTAATATGACAAAATTTCTACCGTTTATTTATGATAAAGAATATTTTTTTACAAATCAAAAATGTTTTATTATCACTGGCAAGAATCTTAAGTATTTAACTTCTTATCTAAATAGTAAATTATTCAAAGCAGTATTCAAAAATAATTTTCCAGAATTGCAAGGTGGGACAAGAGAATTAAGTAAAGTATTTTTTAGGGAACTTTGCATCCCTCAAATCCCAAAACTAGACCAACAACCTTTTGTAAAATTAGCAGACAAAATCATACAAGCCAAACAACACGACAAAGACACCACCACCCTAGAAACCCAAATAGATAAAATGGTTTATCAACTCTACGATTTAACCGCTGATGAGATAAAAATTATTGAGAACAAAGATTAAGTAAAATTACACCATGGATAATAAACCAAAATTTTATCGCCAACGCTTTTTATTAAGTTTATTAAGAATAATCAATCGTGATATTAGCCAAACCGAATTACAAAAACACAGTTTTTTATTTTCTCAACAGCAGACAATGGGTTATGACTTTATTCCCTACCAATTTGGCTGCTATTCCTTTCAATTAAATAAAGACATTAATGATTTAGAACAAGCTGGTTTTGTTGAAATTACTGATCATAAAATTAAGTTACTTGAGCAAAATCCAATATCTTGGCTTAAAACTGCTGATTCTAACCAATTATTTAAATACCCTAAAGAAACTAAAAAAATGAATGGTGATGATTTAATTAATTTTGTGTATAAAAATTACCCTTATTATGCAATCAATAGCAAAATTATCAACCGAATTTGTTCCTCTAAAGAAAAGACACAAATTAGAAACGAACAAGCAAGAATAACCCAAAATACCTCTGTTATTTATACGCTAGGTTACGAAGGCATTAGTTTAGAAACTTATATTAACAAACTGATTAAAAATAATATAGGGTTATTGTGCGATGTTCGAAAAAACCCTTTTAGTCGTAAATTTGGGTTTAGTTGCAAAACATTAAGCAACCTGTTGCCTAAAATTGGCATTGATTATGTTCACATTCCTCAATTAGGAATTGAATCTAACAAAAGGCAAGATTTAGATAATAAAGAGTCTTATAAAAAATTGTTTGATGAATACAAAACAACGCTACCTGATAGAGAAGAAGCGTTAGATAAAGTATTAAACCTACAAAAAAAATATCAAAGAATTGCCTTAACTTGTTTTGAAAAATTACACTTTGATTGTCATCGCCATTGTGTCAGTGATTATCTTGCTAATAAGTACAACGCCCAAGTCGTCCATTTATAACTATGCTAACTAAAGTTTTAATTAGTGTTAAAACCTACCCAACATTATCAACAAAATATAATGAGTTAGTTTGTACGGCTGGTTTTTTAGAAAATGGTGATTGGGTTAGAATTTATCCATTGCCTTTTAGAGGTTTAGAGCAAGACCAAAAATACAAAAAATGGCAATGGGTAGAATTAGACTTAGAGCGTAATACTTCTGATGTTAGACCAGAAAGTTATAAGGTTTTAAATTTAGAATCGTTAAAAATTATTGTTCAGCTAGACACTAAACAAAATTGGTTTAAGCGTAAAGAAATTGTTAATAAAGGCAATATTTACGATGATTTAAATGTTTTGATTAAAAAAGCCAATACAGAAAACTCATTATCTTTAGCGACCTTTAAACCCGCCAAAATTCTTGATTTTATGGTTAAGGAAGTTGATAGAGAATGGAATGCTGAAAAACTAGCAACCTTACAAGCAAAATCACAGCAACTTTCACTTTTTCAAACCCAAGACGAAGTAAAGAGGGAGCTTGAATTGGTGGATAAACTACCCTATAAATTTTCATATAAATTTGAGGATATTAATGGCAAACAATCTACTTTAATGATAGAAGATTGGGAAATTGGTGCCTTATATTGGAATTGTTTACAAAACTGTGTAGGGGATGAACAAAAGGCGGTTCAACAGGTTAAAGAAAAATATCTTGGTTTTGCGAAGGATTGTGATATATTGCTATTTTTAGGAACAACTTTGCGATTTCACGGACGAGCAAAAAACCCATTTGTGATTATTGGTGTTTTTTACCCAAAAATTGAACCACAAACAGGCTTGTTTTAAAGCATCTTAAATGTTTAGTCCCCAATAATGATACACAGGATTTTGTAAAAAAAGACAGCAAAGACACCCAAGATTTAGAAGCCCAAATAGATACATTGGTTTATCAACTCTACGATTTAACCGCCACTGAGATAAAAATTATTGAGCGTTCAAAATGAGTAAAAAAGAAACTAAGAATACTTATCCATCATGATGCAAAAATCTCTTTGAATTTAAGGATGATAATTTATTCTTTATTTATATTTGTGCGTTAAAATAAATCGTTTATATATTATATGACAAGGAAACCTATGTTTGACAAATCTCAAACGTTAGCTAAAGTAGATACTGAAATTCATCAGGCGATTGCACGAGAAGAGGCTCGCCAAGAGGCACATATTGAGCTGATTGCCAGTGAAAATTACACCTCACCTGCAGTGATGGAGGCGCAAGGCTCGCAATTGACGAATAAGTATGCTGAGGGCTATCCTCGCAAGCGTTATTATGGGGGTTGTGAGCATGTTGACACAGTTGAGCAATTGGCAATTGACCGTGCTAAGGCACTATTCGGGGCGGATTATGCGAATGTTCAGCCGCATTCTGGTTCTCAGGCAAATGCTGCGGTTTTTCAAGCGTTGCTAGTGCCGGGAGATACAATTTTAGGCATGAGTTTGGCACATGGTGGGCATTTGACACATGGTGCTGCGCCTTCGTTTTCAGGTAAAAACTTTAATGCTATTCAGTATGGTTTGAATGAGAAAACGGGCGAGATTGATTATCAGCAAGTTGAGGCTTTGGCAAAAGAGCACAATCCTAAAATGATTATTGCTGGTTTTTCGGCGTATTCACGTGTGGTTGATTGGCAACGTTTTAGAGAAATTGCAGATGCTGTTGGTGCGTATTTGATGGCTGATATGGCGCATGTTGCAGGTTTGGTGGCAACAGGTGAGTATCCATCGCCAGTAGCCATTGCAGATGTAACCACGACAACCACGCATAAAACGCTTCGTGGTCCTCGTGGTGGTTTGATTTTAGCTAAGGCTAATGAGGTCATTGAAAAAAAACTTAATTCTGCCATTTTCCCCGGCATTCAAGGTGGGCCCTTGATGCATATTATTGCCGCCAAAGCGGTGAGTTTTAAAGAGGCAATGAGTGATGAGTACAAGGCTTATCAAAGGCAAGTAAAGATTAATGCACAAGTGATGGTTAATATATTTATTGAACGTGGGTTTGATGTGGTGTCAGGTGGTACGGATGACCATTTGTTTTTGGTGAGTTTTATTAACCAAGGATTAACAGGTAAAGCGGTGGATGTTGCTTTGAGTGGTGCGCATATTACGGTTAATATGAATGCAGTGCCGAATGATCCGCAATCACCTTTTGTCACTAGTGGTATTCGTGTGGGTACGCCAGCGGTGACAACGCGTGGTTTTAATAAAGCTGATTGTGCCGATTTAGCCACGTGGATGTGTGATATTTGTGATGATTTAGAGAATCAGGACATGATTAACAATGTTAGAGAGAAAGTCACCCACCTTTGCGCTAAGCACCCAGTTTATAACTAGATTAAGCCTATATGCGTTATTAATAGAAGAGCTTAAAGCGTTGGATGAGGTGGCATATATTCGCTTTGCTTCGGTTTATCGTCAGTTTCAAGATGTTGAGGCGTTTAAAAAAGAAATTGAAAAACTCATGAGTAAATAATGCCCAAAACCAAGGTTGAATTTGTTTGTCATCAGTGTGGAGCATCGCATCATCAGTGGGCAGGGCAGTGCCTAGATTGTAAATCTTGGAACACGCTAGAAGAGATTGTGTTATTGCAAACTGTGCCATCAAAACCTAGCATATTACAAGACTTGCCAATTTCTAAGGTTCAAAATTTATCTAAAATTAAACCAGAAAACAAAATTAGGCTTTCAACAGGCTTAAGTGAACTTGATCGTACCTTGGGCGGTGGTTTGGTTGATGGCTCAGTGGTTTTGATTGGTGGCGACCCTGGCATTGGAAAATCAACCTTGATTTTGCAAGCCGTGGCCTCAATTAATAAAAAAAACACAACTTTGTATGTGAGTGGTGAAGAGTCGGCCGAGCAAATCAGCGATAGGGCGTTGCGTCTTGGTATTAAAGAAGACATTCTTTTATTGAGTGAAACGCACCTAGAAAAAATCATCAAACTTGTCCAAAAAGTGCAGCCTAAAGTCATCGTGATTGATTCCATTCAAACCATGGTAACAGACAGCACTACTTCGGCGCCAGGCTCAGTGACACAAGTTCGTGATTGTGCATCGCAATTAACTCAATTTGCCAAACAGACTAACACCATTCTTTTGATAATTGGCCATGTTACTAAAGATGGTGCATTGGCAGGCCCTAGGATTCTTGAGCACATGGTGGATACGGTTTTGTATTTTGAAGGAGATGCAGGCGGGCGTTATCGCATTATTCGCGCGGTAAAAAACCGTTTTGGTGCGGTGAATGAAATTAGTATTTTTGTGATGAGTGAGGCAGGTTTACAACAAGTTGAAAATCCATCAGCAATATTTTTATCAAACTCAGCCAAGCCTTCACCGGGTTCAATGGTGATGGTAACACGTGAGGCGACTCGACCACTGATGATTGAGGTGCAAGCATTGGTGGATTCGGCTAGTGGTAATCCTAAGCGTGTGTGTGTTGGTTTAGACCAAAATCGTTTGGCTTTACAACTTGCAATATTGCACAAGCATGGTGGTATTGCAACCCATGATCAAGATGTGTTTGTTAATGTGGTTGGTGGCATTAAGATGAATGAAACCGCTTCAGATTTGGTGGTTATGCTGGCGATTATGTCTAGTTTGAGAGATGGCATTATTCCCAAAGATTGGGTCGCCTTTGGTGAGGTGGGTTTAACAGGTGAGGTGCGCCCAGTTTATAACGGTATTGAGCGTTTATCAGAGGCACAAAAGCATGGCTTTAAAGTGGCAATTATCCCCAAGGGAAATGCACCTAAGAAAGCATTCAAAGGGTTGAAAATCGTGCCAGTGGAATACTTGCACCAAGCTTTACAGTTTATGATTGAACACACCTAATGATGCAAGGGGTCTCCTAATATTTGATAAATATCTTTGCTTAATATTAAGCCACAATTGCTCTACTGGATTAAGCGCTGGTGAATACGGTGGCAAAGGCATGGGAACAACATGGTTAAAACATTTGATTTTGTCACTGGTCTCATTATACTAAAAAGTCGTTTAATTCTGTTAGTTGGTTGGTTTGTTGTTCAACGATTAATGGCTCAATGATTGAGTTTAAATCGCCTTCCATGATTTCTGCCAATTTATACAAGGTTAGGTTAATGCGATGGTCGGTAATACGCCCTTGAGGGTAATTGTAGGTGCGAATGCGCTGTGAACGGTCGCCACTACCTACCAATTCCTTGCGGGTTGATGCTTGTTGTTTTTGTTGCTCTTGTTGTTGTGTGTCAAGAATGCGTGATGCTAATACTGACAAGGCTTGGGCTTTGTTTTTATGTTGCGAGCGACCGTCTTGGCATTCAACCACGGTGCCAGTTGGAATGTGTGTTACTCGTACAGCAGAATCAGTTTTATTAACATGTTGGCCACCTGCGCCACTGGCTCTAAAGGTGTCAATGCGGACATCACTCATATTAATGTTGACTTCTTTAATATTTTTAACTTCAGGCATGATAGCAACAGTACAAGCAGAAGTGTGTACCCGACCTTGGCTTTCGGTTTCTGGTATGCGTTGTACGCGGTGTGCACCAGATTCAAATTTTAATTTTGAATAAACATCTACGCCACTAATACGAGCAATAATTTCTTTAAAACCGCCATGTTCGCCGAGGCTGACGTTCATGACTTCTATTTGCCATTTTTGCTTTTCAGTGTAGCGATTGTACATTTTGAACAAATCGCCTGAAAAAATACTGGCTTCATCACCGCCTGTGCCTGCTCTAATTTCGATGATGATGTTTCGAGAATCGTTGGGGTCTTTTGGCAACAGAGATTTTTTAAGTTCTAAATCAAGATGGTCTAAATTTTCTTTAGCATCAAGTATTTCCTCTTTGGCCATGGCTTTGATTTCCACATCGTCTTCAAGTAGCATTAACTGTGCATCTGCTAGATTTTTCTGATGTGATAAATAGGTCTGAAATTGTTGGTTGACTGGGGTTAGTTGAGCATGTTCAATAGACAGTTTTGTGAATTTTTTAACGTCACTAGCAACTTCTGGGTCGGACAACAAAGCGCCCACTTCTTCAAGGCGCATTGATAGTTGCTCTAATTTAGCAAGGATAGATGTGTTCATTATTTTTTAATAGGCGGTATACAGCCTTCACATTGGGGTAAATTTTCAATGGAAGTTTGTTTGATATTTTTAAAGGGTAAGTGTAATAGTTTGTTGGCTAATTGATCAGCAAGTTTGCGAATAATGTTCTCAGAATCAGCGCCATTTTTTAGTTGTTTGATGGCTTTTTCTAAGAGTTCGTCTTTAATTGAGTTTGCGCCAAATTGATAGGATTGTACCATTTGTTCATTGGGCAGAGTATCCAGCCATTGGTGAAAGACTTGATTTTGTTCAATGATGATTTCTTGCGCTAAACTTTTTTCTTTTTCTCTGTTGCCAATATTGTCATTAACCACTTGTTCTAGATCATCAATGGTGTATAAATACACATCATCTAATTGACCCACTTCAGGTTCAATGTCTCTAGGAATGGCAATATCAAGCATAAATATTGGCTTGTGTTTGCGCTTTTTTAAAGCACTTTCAATTAAGCCTTTGCCGATAATGGGCTCCGGAGCTGCTGTTGAAGAAATGATAATATCTGCTTTGTGCATAATGGATGATAATTGTTTCAAACTGACAGATTGTGCTTGATACAAATGGGCAATTTTTTGTGCATTTTGAACGGTTCTATTGGCAACAATCATCTTATCAACCCCTTTTTGGTTAAGGTATTGCGCGCACAATTCAATCATCTCCCCTGCGCCGATGAGCAAAACAGTTTGTTCGGATAATTGCTCAAAAATTCTTTCACTAAGTTTAACTGCACAATAGGCGATTGAGACGGGTGAAGCGCCAATTTGAGTATTGGTACGTACTTTTTTAGCAGTTGAAAATGCATGTTGAAATAGTTTTTCTAATAGCTTGTTTAAGGTTTTAGCTTCTTTTGCTATGTGGTAGGCCTCTTTTAATTGACCTAGAATTTGCGGCTCGCCTAGTACTAATGAATCAAGACCTGTGGCAACGTTGCACAGGTGTGTCAGTGCTTCATTGCCTTCAAAATAATTTAAATAAGAATCGATTGTGTTACGTTTGATGTTGTGTATCTTGGCGAGGTAATCACTCAGCACTTCTTTAAGGTTTTTATGCTCAGAACTTACATAAATTTCTACACGATTGCAAGTGGAAAGAATAATGCAGGCATTAATGCCATCAATATGATGAAGATTGTTTAGTGCTTGGGTTAATTTATCTGGCACAAAAGCAACTTTTTCTCGCACTTCAACAGGTGCAAGTTGGTGATTGACACTTAAAATTGCAATTCGCGACATAAATCCAGTAAAGCCAACTCAAATAAACGTTTGATTATACCCAAAGGACAAGTTTCACGCTACAATGAGCACTTATATGAAACGAATGATGATGTGTTTTGCTTTGTTTTTATCAAGTTGTTCAACACTTAACACCCAGCCTATAAAGTCGGCATATCAACAAACGCTACCGAGTGTTTGGGAGGCGCGTGGCAGGTTAAGTGTGAGCGTTAATAATAATACAAAAACATCAGGTTTTGAGGTGAGTTTTAACCACCATGACTATAAGCTTATCTTAACCACGGCCCTTGGTTTTAGTCAAATTTTGATTGAGTCTAATCAGCAAAAGTTGTGGGTTAATGATGAGCCAATCAAGCTAACTTTTAATCAATGGATGATGAGCGAAATGGGCTGGTATCTACCGATTGACAGCTTGTCTAACATATTGTTTAAAAATGAGCTGGGCACAACCCGCCACTGGCAAATTAAAGTGAGTCGTTATCAACTGATTAACGGCGTTCAAATTCCAAAAGTTATTGGCTTTAATCATTTGACTAAGCCCATCAAAATCAAACTACTGATTAATGCAGTTAATCGGTTAAAATAGCATCAAAAGAGACCTTTGCATAAATAATGCAAAAATCTCAAAAAATAAGTCATTTAGCATGATAGAAGAAGACTCTTTAGTAGGTGGACAAGACCAAGGCAACGAAGATTTGGTGATGACGTCGGTACGCCCAAATTCTTTGGAGAGTTATATTGGGCAAGATGACGTTAAATCGCAAATGGCGCTATTTATTGAAGCGGCAAAAAAACGCAAGGATGTACTGGATCATTGTTTAATTTATGGTCCTCCTGGTTTGGGAAAAACCACATTGGCAAATGTGATTGCCAATCAAATGTCCACAGGCATTAAGCAAACTTCAGGTCCAGTATTAGAACGTTCAGGCGATTTAGCGGCGATTTTGACCAAACTGGAGCCGTATGATATTTTATTTATTGACGAAATTCACCGCTTAAATCCTGTGGTTGAGGAGATTCTTTATCCAGCTTTAGAAGATTTTAAACTTGACATTATGGTGGGCGAAGGCGTGGCCGCACATTCGGTGAAATTGGAATTGCCACCTTTTACTTTAATTGGTGCAACTACTCGTGCTGGTATGTTGACCTCGCCTCTTAGAGATCGTTTTGGTATTGTTCAACGTTTACAATTTTATAATATCAAAGATTTAAAAATCATTGTTGAGCAATCAGCAGGTATTTTGGGTATTCAAATTGAATCAAAAGGCGCACTGGAAATTGCCAAGCGTTCTCGTGGCACACCCAGAATTGCCAATCGACTATTACGCCGTGTGCGTGATTTTGCTGATATAAAAACCAACAGTATCATTCACCAAGCCATTGCCAAAGAGGCATTAACAACGCTTAAGGTGGATGAAGCAGGGCTTGAGCAACTGGATCGTGATTATCTTACCTTTATAGTGAGTAAATTTTCTGGCGGTCCTGTTGGTTTGGATACATTGGCAACTGCTATTGGTGAAGAACGTGGCACATTAGAAGACATGGTAGAGCCGTATTTAATTCAACAAGGTTTTATTATGAGAACGCCTCGTGGACGTAGTGCTACAGATTTGGCTTATACGCATTTAGGCTTGGCTAGTAGTTCAAAAGCAGATGATTTATTTAATCCTTAAACGCACGATATTTTAATGCCGAGTTAATATGCTAATTATCTTAAATTTATTGAAAGAGATCTCAGTGAATTTTTACGAGAATTGGGTTTTTAACAAGACCAATTAATTCATAATCAGTCGTTTATTTTTGCTGTTAAATCACTTTGGTGCTGGGTATTTATCTCCAGCTAAATTCAATGATTTATTAATTGTTGATACTGAAATAGAAAAATCACGACATGCTGGTTTGATTTTTTTGCAAAGAATAATGGCTTCAGAGCAAAATAAGGTATTATTCAAAGTGCAAATAACCATGGCTTATTTGGATGTAATTAGTTTTAAACCTTTTGCGCCATTCTTGGTGAAATTTTGGAGAAAATAAATGGATAACAGTTTATCAATTTTTAGTTTAATTCTTGGTGCTGGCTTTGTGGTGCAAGTGGTGATGTTTATTTTGGTGTTAATGAGTATTTATTCTTGGACGTTGATCTTGTCAAAAAAGAAAACCCTGATTAATGCCAACAAAGACATCAAGCTATTCCATCAAAAATTTTCAGCCAGTACTAATTTAGAAGGATTGGCGTACCAGACGCTTAAGAAAACCGCCAACCAAAGTTCAATGGCACATATTTTTAGCGAAGGTTATCAGGAACTTACCCATACTATCTCAGATTCTAACCAAGTATTAATAGTAGATGCTGAGCGTGCTTATCGTATTATGAACACCACGGCCAATAACGAAGTTGACCGCCTAGATAACGGCTTGAGCGCTTTGGCTATGGTTGCCTCATCTAGCCCGTATATTGGCTTATTTGGTACGGTTTGGGGAATTATGCATTCGTTTATTGGACTGGCATCCGTTAAACAGGCAACCATTGCCATTGTTGCCCCTGGTATTGCTGAGGCACTTATTGCAACGGCATTTGGTTTATTTTCTGCTATTCCTGCCACCATTGCCTACAATCGTTTAACCACTCAAGTGGGGGCGATTAGTAATAAATATACAGCTTTTGTTGAACAATTGTTTGTTATGTTTCAAAGACAAAAATAAGCCGAAAATAGACAATGATTGAACTACCAAAACGCCACAGACCTGCCATAGATGCACAAATTAATATTGTGCCGTATATTGATGTGATGTTAGTACTATTGGTGATTTTTATGATGACCACGCCTATTATTGAACAAGGCATTGAAGTTGATTTACCTTCCGCTGAGGCGGAAATGGTGGATTTTGTTGATCAGCAACCCACCATTATTAGCATCAACAAGATGGGTGAATATTTTATCAACTCGCTTAATGAGGATGATTCTGATGTCGCCAAAGGTGAAAAATTGCCACTGGGCATTATTGCAGGTCGTGTTAGTGCTCGGCTTGAGATTTACCCACAAATGAAAGTATTTGTTCGTGGTGATAAGCATGTGGCTTATGGTTCTGTTATTTCGTTGATGTCTTTTTTACAAAAAAATGGGGTTGACAAAGTGGGCATTGTGACTGAATCCCCAGATGTAAAATAATGAACATTAATTTTTTAAAAAAAATTAAATTACCTAAAATTGCCAAACAACATCCCTTTGCTTTTTGGGTGGCAATTGCGCTTCATGTCGGGCTGGTTGTTGGTTTATTATTTTCAAATGTTCAACGTTGGGAAATTCCAAAACACACTGCCAAGTCAAGCATGATGCCCAAAGCAGTCACCGTTGATTTAACTGAGATTAAAAAAGAAAAACAGCGATTAATTACCATTAAGAAAAAGCGAGAAAATCGTCTAAAAGCGCTACAACATGCAGAAAAGAAAGTCGAGAATGAGCGTTACAAAGAACAGCAACGTTTGAAAAAACTCAAGGCTAAAGTTAAACAAGAGAGAAAAGCCAAAACCATTGCCGAAAGAAAAAGAAAAAAGGCTGAAAATAAAAGCAAGCAGGCCTTAAAGAACAAGAAATTGGCTGAGAAAAAAGCCCTTGATGCTGAAAAACGTAAAAAATTAGCTGAAAAGAAGGCTTCGGAAGCTGAAAAGAAAAAACAAGTCATTGAAAAATTACGTCAAGTTGAGGCTAAAAAATTTAAAAAAGAGCAAGACAATCGCTCCTTAAAAAAAGAAATTCAGGCTGAAGAAGACCAAGACAGGCAGTTTGCTCAAGAAGACCTATTAAGCGAATTAAAAAATAGTTATATCAATCAAATCGCCTCAAGAGTGAGAGAGCGGTGGCGTTATCAAGGCGCTAAAGATGATTGGGGGTGTGATGTTCATATTCTACAAGACTTAAATGGCAATGTAGGAAGTGTTACGCTTAAGTCTTGCACTATTGGCAATAGTGCCAAGGCACAATCATTTAAAAATTCAATTGAGCGTGCTGTTTATAAAGCGTCGCCATTACCACCTGCGCCTGATGAGAGTGTATTTGATGCACAAGTCTTGTTTCACTTTAAGGTCAATTAATGGATATTTCCGAGTTAGATGATAAGGCTCAGTCAAAGCTCACTTTTCAATTGTCTCAAATCTTAGAAAATTGGCATTTAGAAGATCTTGAGCAACTTAAATTATTAGGCTTAGATGGGCTTATCAAGCCCAGACATTTGCACCTATATAGGCGTTCAAATCAGTCATTTGATTTTGATGAACAGTTGGCAAAACGCACTAAAATGATTTTAGGAATTAACGATTCTTTGGACACAACTTTTCCAACCAATAAAGAATATGGGGCGATTTGGCTCAGGCGTTCGGTTAAAAAATTTAAGCACAAAACACCACTAGAACTTATGCTAAGTGGCGATACTGGCATGATGCGCGTTTGGCATTTTTTGGATTGTACTCAAGGATGGAAAAATTGAATAAAATTAAGATTAAAGATCAAACTGAGACACTTTATACGCTCAAAGTGCATACCAATGACACCGATATATTGGCACAAGAAATTAGCACATTGAGTTGCGACAATGGGCAAAAGTTTGAATATGTACCGAGCAAATTATATGCACGTCAAGTGATGATTGATTTATTGACTGGTAAGTTAAGATTCCAAGTTATCTAAGTAAACACACCTATAAACCTTTATGAATACACAAGATTTTTTATTAGAACTCGGATGTGAAGAGCTCCCACCAAAAGGTCTGCAGCAATTATCCAATGCGCTTACGCAGCATTTAACCGCTGAACTTGATAAACTTAAACTCTCTTATTCAAGCGTTGAGTCTTTTGCCACGCCTCGTCGTTTAGCAGTGCTGGTTAGTCATCTTCAACTGCAACAAAATGACCAAACTATTGAGCGTAAAGGTCCATCAATTAGTGCGCCTGACCAAGCCATTGAAGGTTTTGCTAAATCTTGTGGTGTGGCTAAGGATTCGTTAGCGCAAAAAGCATTTGGCAAGACACAATATTATTTTTTCACCAAGCAACAAAAAGGCTTAAAAACGATAGATTTACTTGAATCTGCGGTTGCCACTGCGATTCAAAATATCCCTATTGCCAAGCCCATGCGCTGGAGTGATTTGGATGCGTATTTCGTACGCCCAACGCATTGGCTGATTATGCTGCTAGGTTCTGATATTGTGCCCGCCTCAATGATGGGTTTGACTTCTGGCAATACAACCAGAGGCTTGCGCTTTACGGGTGAGTCTACATTTGATATTACTTGTGCTAAAGATTATCAAAAAACCCTTCTTGAAAAAGCACAAATTGAGGTTGATTTTAATACACGTAAAGAAATGATTCGCAAGCAAGTCATTCAGGTGGCGAAAAATAACAATGCCACGGCGGTTATTGACGAATCCTTGCTGAATGAAGTTTGCGCATTGGTTGAATATCCACGTGCATTTTCGGGTAGTTTTTCATCTAAATTCTTAGAGGTGCCAAAAGAGGTGCTCATTTCTGCAATGAAGTCACATCAAAAGTATTTTCATATGTTAGATGCACAGGGCAATTTGATGCCAGCATTTATTTCAGTTGCCAATATTGAGTCTAGTGATTTATCCGTTATTATTGATGGTAATGAGCGTGTAATTCGTCCACGTTTAGCTGATTCAGAGTTTTTTTGGAGACAAGATAAAGCACACACACTGGAATCCCGTTTGGATAAATTAAATCAAGTTTTGTTTATAAAATCCTTAGGTTCAATGGGCGATAAAAGCAAACGTATTGAGGCGCTTTCGGGTTATATTGCTGGTGTTATCGGCGCTAATGTTAAAGACAGCGCCCGTGCTGGCTTGCTTTGTAAGAGCGATTTGGTAACAGACATGGTGGGTGAGTTTGCCGATCTTCAAGGTGTGATGGGTGGTTATTACGCATTAAATGATGGTGAAAATCAAGCGCTAGCTACGGCTATTAGTGAACATTACCACCCAAGATTTTCAGGTGATAGTCTGCCTTCAACGCCTGAGGGGTTGTGTGTTGCCATTGCTGATAAAGTTGATAGTATTGTGGGGATTTATGGTATTGGCAATAAGCCAACAGGCTCAAAAGACCCTTATGCACTAAAACGTGCGGCATTGGGTTTGCTACGTATGATTATTGAGTCAGAATCAAACCTAGATTTACTTGAATTGACTGCTAGATCAGCTGATCTCTATGGCTTTGACATCAATATTGCTACTGAGATTAATGCCTTTATACTGGGACGATTGATTGCTTATTACCAAGAGCAAGGTATCCATAAAACTATTGTAAAGGCAACTCAAGAAAGAGCAGATTCAAGACAACTATATGACTTAAGTTTGCGTATTAAGGCTTTATATAATTTTGTGCAAGATGAAGCCTCAAAAAGTTTGATTATGGCTCACAAGCGTGTCGCTAATATATTTAAAGACAACGATTGTCCTTCTTATCATTGTTCATTAGAATTAGAGTTTACAATTAATGACGAACTTGTTAAATTTTCTACTAACTTTGATGAAGAACTTGTTAATGCTTTACAAAGGTTTCAAGATGTGACAGAATATAAACTATCTTTAAGGTATTCCAAAAAAACAGGAGAAAGATTTTCGGATAGCACATTATCAAAAGACTATCTTTTGATAATGCGTGAATTATTAAAGTTAAAACCTGCTATTGATGATTTTTTTGATAATGTTATGGTGGTTGATGATAATTTAGAGGTTAGAAGCAGCAGACTTGTTTTGGTTGATTATATGGCGTTTTTATTGAATTCTATTGCTAATTTCTCATATTTGTCTAAATAATGAAAGCACTCATCCAACGAGTTAACCATGTTAAAGTTGAAGTAAATGGTAAAGTTACAGGTGAAATTCCCAACCTTAGCACATGTTTTGTATGATTACTTTATTGTTGAAATGTTAAATACCAAATGCTAGATTTGATTAGTAGTTATTTTACTGAGTATGAATACATACTAATAACTATAGGTATTGTCTCAGGCGTTGTTTTTATTGTGAGCCTTTTAGCAATGCCGTGGTTGTTAGGCACAATTCCTGTGGATTATTTTACGAACGACAATCATTGCAAAAATGAGAGTCATTTCTTTATAACTGTTATCAAAAACCTTTTTGGGTTTGTGTTGTTACTAGTTGGTGTGATTATGTTAGTTACACCTGGTCAGGGGATTATTTCTATTTTATTAGGTTTGTTTTTAATGGAATTTCCGGGCAAGCGACAATTAGAGCTTAAACTAATCAATCACAACCCAACTTTTAAAACACTCAACTGGCTGCGTTCTAAAGCCAACAAACCTCCATTTAAGCGATAATTTATGAAAGAAAGTAAAATAATATCAATAGTATTGCTAGTGGTCATATTTACTCTGTTTTACCTACTGACTTGTGACATATAAATGCCAAAAACCAATCCATGCCGTGGCAAAGTTTTATCAAGGATATGGACACTTAGGGTGTGTCGTATTGGCATTATCCAGCCAAGGGTTTGCGCATTATTGATGATGAAAATAAAGAAATTTTAGAGTTTTATAACGAGGCAGCCCAATGATTAAAATGTATGGCATTAAGAACTGCGACACCATTAAAAAAGCACAAAAATTCTTAATCAGTCATCAGGTTGATTTTGAATTTATTGATTTTCGTGATAATCCGATTGATAAAATCAAGTTGCAAATATTTGTAGATAAAGTCACTTGGGAAAAATTAATCAACAAGCGTTCTACCACTTATCGAAACTTAAATGATAAAGAAAAAGACAATATTACCTTAGAATTAGTGCTAAAGAATCCAACACTTATTAAACGACCAGTATTGGTAACGAATAATGATATTATGGTTGGATTTAGTCAAAAAGCCTATTCAAAGTTGTTTTAACTATTATTTTTTGCTCTTAATTTCTTCACGCACTTTATCCATATCAAGTGCCCTGGCTTTGTCAATAACGGCTTCTAAGTCAGCCGATGACATTGCACCTGGTTGAGAGAATATTGCAACTTGCTCTCTAAAAATCATCAAAGTAGGAATGGAGCGAATTTGAAAATTACCTGCCAATTCTTGTTCATCTTCAGTGTTTACTTTAGCAAAAATAATATCATCTACTTTATCAGATACTTGCGCATAAGTAGGTGCAAATTGCTTACAAGGACCACACCATGGCGCCCAAAAATCGAGCACAACAATATCATTATTTTGAATGGTTTTGTCAAAATTACTTTGGTTTAATTCTAATACCGCCATTTGCTAACTCCCTAAAACTTAAAAAACAAAAGTATATCATAAGGGGGTAATAGGTGTTGAGCAAAGCCTAAGTTTTTGATAAAATATTTGTATGAAAATTTTAGGGATTGATCCTGGTTCAAGAATAACAGGCTTTGGTTTAATTGAGACCAATAAACTTAAATTTAATTACCTGTCTAGTGGCTGTATTCGCACTCAAGGCACATTGCCTGAGCGTATTACGACTATTTTTGTAGAAATTGAGCAAATTATTCAAAAATATCAGCCTGATGTTGTGGTGATTGAACGTGCTTTTATGCGCCCTGATCGCCCAAATCCTGATGCAGCAATTAAGCTTGGACATGCGCGAGGTGCTATTATTTCAGCGGCAGGCTCAAATCATGCGACGATGGTTGAATATAGCCCCAACCAGATCAAAAAAGCTGTTGTTGGAAAAGGACATGCCGCTAAAGAACAAGTATCATTTATGGTGCAAGAGTTATTAAAACTTAACAAAGCACCTCAAGCAGATGCAGCAGATGCGTTAGCAGGCGCTATTTGTCATGCTTATCATTGTCTTTAGTCTTGGCTAAAATAAATCTTAATTTTGCCAAAACCCTCAAGTTTGTTAACGGTTTCTTGCAATTTGGCCAGTATTTTATCGGCACTATTATCAGGCTGAAGAGACTTAAGTGGTAAGTAAAAATCCACATGAATCTTACCCTCTAAATAGTGTAATTGAATACGGCTAATTTCACCATCATACTCGTTATCAAGCAGGGCTTTAGTCAAAAACCCCAATGCTTGTGCGCGTTCTGGCAAAGCCTCATAAGGTGCATTAATTTCATCATCCTCTACGTCAATATGCACCGTTACATCGCTTAAATCTTTTAAGCATTTTTTGGCCACACGCTCAACACTAACACTAATAATATGTCCCTCGCTAACACTTAAAAATGGATCAACCTGCACATGCACATCACAAGAAATGGTATGCCCAATTTTTCGAGTGCGTAGAGAATGAACACTATTAACGCCACCAATTTGCCCCAGTGCATATTTTAATTGTGCCACTTGCTGTGCATCAATGGAAGTGTCTACCAGTTCTTTAGTTGCACTTAAGCCTAATTTCCAAGCAATATAAATAACCATTAAGCCAACAACAATGGCGGCAATACTGTCTAAATATGGATAACCATTTAAACTACCAGAAATACCAATCAACACGACAATTGAAGACAGCGCATCTGAACGATGATGCCAAGCATTGGCTTTTAATAAATCAGACTGATAGGCGTTAGCTACTTTTAAAGTGTACCAGTATAGGGCTTCTTTCGAGAAAATTGATAAGGTGGTAATACTAAAAAGCAATATACCATGTGAAAGTGAGACAGGGCTGTCTAATCTGCTCATGGCATCAAAGATAATACCTAAGCCAACAATGGCTAAAATAACCGCAAGACCTAGTGTGGCAACCGTTTCAAACCGCTTATGTCCATAAGGATGCTCCTCATCGGCATCAAGGGCTGAGTGTTTGGTGGCATATAAAACCAGACCATCGGACAATAAATCAGAAAACGAGTGAATGCCATCTGCAATTAAAGCACCAGAATTTCCAATAAAGCCTGCAATAATTTTAAATATCGCCAATAAAAAATCAACAACAGCACCCACAAGGGTAACTCTTTGACTGGCTTTCGTGCGTTTAATTAAATCCAAAGTGGTAAAAATCATGAATGACGATTGCCTTATTTTATGTCATCTTGCTCTAAATATGCAATTATTAGAGCTTTGAACAACTCAAAAAAGCATTTAATGACTTTTAAGGTCGTTGAAGTTTAGAACACCATGGGCATTAATACGACAATGTTATAATGATGACAAACAATCTTTTAGAGAAAATCCGAACCACAAGATTGTGGGACTAAAAATCTACCATATTCATTTTGAACTATTTCAAAAATGGAGTTATTTAATTATTTTTTGGTAATATTTTTTACTTCTTTGTTAAAAGCCAAGCCACTAAAATTGCACCACCAACAACTGCCAAACCTTTAATTAAATTTTCATTACTTACTTTATTATTTAGCTCTTCTTTAAAGTCATCTATTGAAGTAAAACCAAGATTTTTTGCATAATCTAACATCTCCATCTCATTGCCACTTTTTTTTATTAACAACGATTCTTAAACCACCAATATCTTGCATTCTAGATAATTTCATTTTTTTTATGTATTTTTAATTTCTTAATAATTGATGGGAGTGGTGTTTCGCATCCCCTTTGCAATGTTGACTTACTGCTTTTGTTGTTTCTTTATATCCAAGTGCAATTGCCACATCCTTCGCCACAAACAATGGATTGTGATTCTCATCAAGCAATGTTCTGACTTCATGATTGTCAAAATCAAACACTTGCGGTACGTTGTTTTTGGTTTTGTTATTGTCTTTCATGGTTGTTCTCCTTTGTTATTTTGTTGTTCATTTGTTCTCTATTACACAGGTTCTTGCTATTGCTAAAGTAGCAGGACTTTTCTTCTTTGCACGGCTCTAGCCTTGTTTAATTTGTCTGATAACTTTATAAAATACCCAATATGTTGAGTTATAACTAAAAGGCTTGTCTTGGTGGGTACTTTCAGAACCTTTGTTGCAGTAACTTTTACCACTAAAAAAGAGTCTCTAAAGTTATATCGATCTAGGTTAAATTCATGAAAAAACTAAGAAAATCATTGTATGTAGAATTCAGACTAATAGTCCTTTATAGAGATAATTTTTACAAAAATTTTAAAGAGCGATGTGAATAAGTAACAATCATTGCAGATTATATGGAATTAGAAAAAAGTGAAGGAATAGATGACTTTGTTGGTGCTCTGTTAAAAGAAGAATTTACAGACATAAGTAATTTATGAGACCGTTGAATTATAAAAAATTTCAAATAAAAATAAAAAAGACAGTCTTATTAAGTTTAATGACCTAGAATTAAACAAATTATTTTTCACAAGCACAATATTAATTATTAGGCTTATTATTTTGCGCTCGCCAGTAGTAATGGTGGATTAGGGTCTGTTATTGTTATGGTTAGCCAGCTACTGGACGATGTTTCTGCGCCCTCATTATCAGTTGCATAAACTCTAACGCTTAAATCACCAACATCACCTATAAGAGGCGTCCCGCTAAATAGGCCTGTCGTAGGGTCAAACAATAGCCATGACGGCAAAGGTTGACCATTATCTAATGTTGCTCTGTAAGAGTCAATAGTACCATCACTATCGCTAAAGTGGCTTGATACGTCCTCTGTCCAGTTAGATGCCCCCACATTGATATCTATATGCTCACCAAGTACATCTACTACTGGCGGTGCATTGCCTGGTAGTGGTGCTGGGTTAGGTACTAGATTCTTCTGAGTACCACCAGCGTTACCATTATCTGATGAGCCTCCGCCACCGCCACCTAATGCCAGTAAAGGTAATAAATAAGCGGCACTAAGTGTGGTATCTCCAATAAGGGCTACTAGCTGTTCTTCACTGCCATAATAATGGACTACATCAGTTGCACTATATAGAGGTTGTACAACATTACTAATAAGTTCTAATCCTGTTTCACTAGGTAACCATACTTCACTGCCCTCAGTAATGTAATAGTTGTCAAAGGTTACTTCTATATCGTCCTCTAACTCTATCACTAAGTCATTGTCTACTTTACGGGCTATG
>JAUVOQ010000046.1 GCA_030599095.1 Candidatus Ruthturnera sp. | reverse complement strand
TTGTAATTTGCGTGCCACTTTGCCAGACTTTCCCTGTTGTTTTAAAGCCACATGACACTTTAAAAATAATTCGTTGCTAATTGCTTTACTAATGCCTGCCATTGTATAAACTCCCATTTTAAAAAAATGATGTTATACATTGAGACCTTTGCATAAATAGGGATGATTAGCAAAATGACAGATTTTATTAACATGGGCATTTTTTAAATCCACGCCTAGCAGGGCTAAGGGTGTTTTTAAAAAGTTTCCAAGTTGATGAAAGATGGTATTTTGATGATTATTCATATTTATGCAGAGGTCTCACATTATAATCAGTATATTTATTTTTGATAATTGGTATTACTATGTTTACAGCGGTAGTGGTGATGACACTCTAGACGGCGGTGAGGGTGATGACTTTCTAAGCGGCGATGCTGGCAAAGATAGGTTTATTTATGATAATATTGGTGATGGCGATGATCTCATTTTTGATTTTCAAGTAGGGACTGGCGCTGATGCTGATGTGCTAGATTTAGCAGCTTTGTTGAGTTATAACCAAGGTGATGATATTAACGACTTTCATTCATTGATAGTGGTATAAATAGTACGACTATAAATATCACTCTTTATATTGATGCGGATGGTAATAATAGTGGCACAGATGTAAGTATCAAACTATACTACGTAACAGGGGTAGCCTATCAGATATGATTAATGATGGCAACATCGTGTTGTTTTAAACTTAGATTGGGATTTTTTTAGTCAATATAAACTAGAGCAGTGAGGGTGTAAACCAAACTACAAAATCCACCTTTTCACTCTTAACTATTTTTTGTTTTTTGCTAAAAATTTCCGCATAAGTGACTTTGGTTTCTCTATCAATAGCAACAAACAAACGCCCTTTCTTTTTACCCAGCCAAAAATCGGTAATGTCAATATCCAGCCTCATAAGATTTAAACCTAAATTTTTTAGGTTTTTCGCTTAATTGTTTTTGGGTTTATAATTTCACAACTGTGACATCACCTCATCAGAAATATCTGCATTATGGTAGACTTCTTGAGTGTCGTCTAAATCTTCTAAGTGGTCAATCAGTTTCATGAATTTTTCAGCCGTCGCAAGATTAAGTTCAACACGGCTGGCAGGCTCCATTGTTACTTCGGCGTGGTTTGGTTCAAGCCCTGCTGTGGTGAGTGCATCTTTAATGGTGAAAAAATCTTCAGGTGTGGTGATGACATCAATACAGCCGTTGTTGTTGGTGATGATGTCTTGTGCGCCTGCATCAAGGGCTATTTCCATAATTTGGTCTTCATCACTTGCCTCAAAACTAATAAAGCCTTGTTTGGTGAATAGATAAGATACCGAGCCATCTGTGTCTAAATTGCCACCATGTTTTGAAAAAGCGTGGCGTACGTCAGATACTGTGCGATTGCGATTATCACTCAAACAGTCAACCATAATAGCAGTACCACCTAAGCCATAACCCTCATAACGGATTTCTTCATAATTATCCCCATCAAGATCGCCACTGCCACGTTTAACGGCATTCTCAATGGTATCACGCTTCATGTTTGCTGCCAAGGCTTTGTCAATCACCATTCTAAGAGAAGGGTTGTTTTCAATCGCACCACCAGTTTTAGCAGCGATGACAATCTCTTTAATCAACTTGGTGAATGTTTTGCCACGTTTAGCATCTTGTGCGCCTTTGCGGTGTTGAATATTGTGCCATTTACTATGTCCTGCCATATTCTATATTCCTAATAAAAATTCTTTTGTTAAATACCTTTCATCTTTTATATTATCTTCCTTTGGTAAATAAATCTTAATTGGTATGTTCATTTGAGATAAATATTGACACATAAGCGGACCAACATCTTGCCAAGTCAGTTGCCCTAGTCCACAGCCAAGTGCAGGTAAAGATAATGATTCAATGCCTTCTTTCTGATAATTTTTTAATAACCATATTAACCCTTGTTCAATATCATCTAAACGAGAGTTGTCTTTCCAATGTCTTTTTGTTGGAAACAATAAAAACCAACGCAAGCCATTAGGATTTTTTAGACTGGATGGATTGTCAGCCAACTCTTCATCCATTAAAATTTCTCGCTTATATATCCATGGTTTACCTGCTTTAATTTTATTATTTCTGCAGGCTGTTTGATATTGAACGTACATATCAGGAAATTGATGTTTAGCTCTAGAAGCCAAACCTTTGCCCATAATGCCAACAGTGTTAACGCTAATGGTGAGCGTTTGCGCATAAGAAAAAAACATATCACCTTGAATTAAAGTTATTCTTGTTTGGGATAGTTGTTGAGTATAGCTTGGCTGAAAGAACATATTAGGCTGTGTGATAATATTATCAAAATTAGTTATTTTTTTAACCTTATCACCTATTGTTTCACTTTTAACATAAATACTGTTGATATAATCAGCAGGAATTTTATCTTTAACCATCAATTCAGACATCATTAAGCGCTTAGAGCCATCGGACTCATTCCAATATTCTTTATGCCAAAAACTCCATTTTTTTTTTAAATCTTTTAAACCTTTTGTTACCTCAGAAAAATAAGATTCACTATGTGCAGCATTACCAATACTAATATAGCCATTGTGATTTTTTGCATAATCTAATACTGATTTATTAAACTGAATAATAGTGATGTCTTCTAAGTTTTGTTCGTGAATAACACGATAAAGCATGGCATTTCTGGCATTAAAATAAAGATTGGCGAAATCCCATAAAGTTTCATTTTTCTCTGGATTTGGCTTAATGTCTTTTCTGCGATTAATAATACCTTCGTCATAAATGACTTTATGTGACAGTGTTTGGATTTTATTATGAGAAAACAAGCCTTCATCTAAAATAGATTTAAGGTTGTTTATATGGCAAATATAGTAAAGACTGTTGATTTCTTTTGCAATTGCCATTTCAAATATTTCCAAATTATAAATAACTTGATTTTACCTTTTATGCGGTAAAGTCAAGTAATTTTTGAATTGCATTTTTTGCTTTTTTGCGGATGTCAGTATTGATAAATATTTCATTATTACCTGTTTGCAAGGTGCTTAAACAATTTTCCAGTGTGTTCATCGCCATCCACTCGCAATGTGCGCAGGATTCACAATCTGCACCTTTGCCCATTGTAGGAGCTTCAATGAGTTTTTTATTCGGTGCAACTTCATGCATTTTATGGAAAATACCATTATCGGTTGCAATGATAAAAGTAGTTTCAGATCTGTTTTTAACCGCATCAATTAGTGTGGTGGTTGAGCCGACAACATCTGCTAAGTCTACGACAGATTGAGGGGATTCGGGATGAACCAGAACAGCGGCTTCGGGGCATAATTTTTTCAAGGCCTTTAGTGCATTTGCTTTAAAACGCTCATGCACTACGCAAGCGCCTTGCCAAAGTAGCATATCAGCACCTGTTTCATTCTTAACATAATGACCCAAATGCTTGTCAGGCGCCCATAAGATTTTTTTGCCATTGGCTTTTAGGTGTTTGACAACATTAGGCGCACTACCAGAAGTAACCACCCAATCAGCACGCGCTTTAACTTGTGCTGAGGTGTTTGCATAAACCACCACTGTTCTATCAGGGTGTTGGTCACAAAAGGCTGAGAATTGATCAATTGGGCACTCTTCATCTAAAGAGCAAGTGGCATTGTCATCTAAAACAAGCACTGTTTTTTCAGGCGAGAGGATTTTGGCAGTTTCTCCCATAAATTTAACCCCTGCAACAATAATCAAATCCGCATCAGAATTTTGACCAAAACGTGCCATTTCTAATGAATCAGATACAATACCACCTGTTTCTTCTGCCAAAACTTGCAATTTAGCATCTACATAATAGTGTGCAACTAAAACTGCATTGTGCGCTTTTAACGCTGTCTTGATTTGTTCTTGGGTTGACAACACGAATGATTAGTCTTTTTCTGGTAGGCTAACCTTAACGCTTAATTCACGCAATAACTTTCTTGGCACACTTGTAGGTGCATCGGTTAAAAGGCAGGCGGCAGTTTGGGTTTTAGGAAAGGCAATGACATCACGAATAGACTCTGCACCTGTCATAATCATCACCAAGCGGTCAAGCCCAAATGCCATGCCGCCATGAGGTGGACAGCCGTATTCTAAAGCGTTCAGCAAAAAGCCGAATTTATCTTGCGATTCTTGGTCGGAAATGCCTAGCAATTTTAGCACTGTTTTTTGCATGTCAACTTGGTGAATGCGAATAGAACCACCACCCACCTCAGAGCCATTAATGACCAAGTCATAGGCTTTTGATAGGGCGGTTGTGGTAGTTTTTTCTAAGGTTTTGGCATCAACACTGGGTGCGGTAAATGGGTGATGAATTGCGTTTAATGAGCCATCATCACCCGCTTCAAACATTGGAAAATCAACCACCCAAATAGGCGCCCATTGTGTATCGAATAAATCTAAATCTTTGGCAAGTTGCTTGCGTAAATTACCCAAAGATTCATTAACAATTTTGGCTTTATCAGCGCCAAAGAAAATAATATCCCCTGTTTTTGCCCCTGTCATTTCAATAACTTCAGCGGTCACTTTACTGCCTAAGAATTTTAAAATAGGGGAGGCTGGGCCAGCTTCATTAAGCTTGATATAGGCCAAGCCTTTTGCACCATAAATGCTAACGTATTTTGTGTATTTATCAATATTTTTACGGCTAATGCTAGCACCACCAGGTACTTTTAAAGCAGCAACGCGAGAGTTATCGTCATTGGCAGGACCTGAAAATACTTTAAAATCAACCCCTTGCATTAACTTATCCATGCTAACTATTTGCATTGAAATACGCATATCTGGGCAGTCTAGCCCGTATTTTTCCATGGCATTTGCATAAGTGATGCTGGGAAAATTATCACCCAAGTCAACGTTAATGACTGATTTAAACAAGCCTTGGGTCATTTTTTCCATCATTGTCATGATTTCATTTTCATTCATAAAAGACGTTTCAACATCAAGTTGGGTAAATTCAGGTTGACGATCAGCGCGTAAATCTTCATCTCGAAAACATTTAACAATTTGATAATAACGCTCAAATCCCGACATCATTAAAAGTTGTTTGAATAATTGTGGCGATTGTGGTAAAGCAAAAAACTCACCTGGATGAGTACGTGAAGGCACTAAATAATCACGTGCACCTTCTGGGGTGGCTTTGGTTAAAAATGGAGTTTCAATGTCTAAAAAATCATGCTCATCCATAAACTCACGCATGTAACGAGTAACGCAAGAACGCAGGCGCAAACGATTTTGCATGGCATCACTACGTAAGTCTAGATATCTATATCTAAGTCGCACTTCTTCTGAGGTGTCAGTTGCATCAATTTGGAATGGGGTGGGTTTGGCGGTGTTAAGAATTTCAATATTTTGTGCTTTAATTTCAATCTCACCAGTGCTCAGTTTTGGGTTGGTTAAACCTTCGCCTCTGGCAATAACTGTGCCTGTAATTTTTAATACAAATTCATTGCGAATGGTTTCAGCCAAAGAGAAATCTGCATTATCAGGATTAATAACCACTTGAGCAATGCCACGTTTGTCACGCATGTCTAAAAAGATAACGCCACCATGATCACGCCTGCGATTAACCCAACCACAAATTTCTACTGTTTGGTCTATATTGTCTTTGTTTAGTTCGCCACAATAATGTGTTCTCATAGTTTGTCCTTTGTTTGTGTTGGCGTTACCACACCAGTAGAAATAATCAGTTTGAATGCGTCATCAACATTCATATCAAGTTCAATCACGTCCTCTTTTGCGAGCATGATGAAAAAACCAGAAGTAGGGTTGGGCGTGGTGGGTACGTAAATATTAATCATTTCCTGCCCAATTTTTTTTGCCACTTCACCACCATAGTTGCCTGTTTGAAAGGCAATAGTCCACATACCTTTGCGTGGATATTCAACCAATAATGCTTTTTTGAAACTCTCGCCAGAAGGACTAAGTACGGTGTCTGAAAGTTGTTTAAGTGCGCTATAAATACCTCTAAAGCCTGGAATTTTATTGAGTAGTTTTTCCCAAAGTTGGATCAACTTACGACCAATAAAATTATTAACCAAAGCGCCCGTTATCAGCATGATTAGAATAACCCAAACAATGCCAGACCCAGGAATGGCATTGCCTAAATCAAACAAAACTTCTGGTAGATATTGGGTGGGAACGATGTTATTAACCAGCTCTAAAAAGAACTTAATAACAACAACACTCAGCCCTAAAGGTATCCAGAATAATAGACCAGAGATAAAATAATTTCGTAAGCGTTTCAACGGTTCAAAATAATAGCAATAAAAAGGGCTATTTTAGCATAAGCATTGCACTATCTTTATACCGACTCTTCATCTCTGAGTGTTAAGATTTCGAATCCATTTTGGGTGACTAAAATAGTGTGTTCCCATTGTGCAGAAAGCGTGCGGTCTTTGGTGGTTACTGTCCAGTTATCAACTTTGGAAGTGACCACCTCAAACCCACCTAGATTGATCATAGGCTCAATGGTAAAAGTCATGCCTGCTTCAAGGATTGGGCTAATGTCTGATTTTCCATCATCATAATGAACCACCTGAGGTTCAGCGTGAAACTCAACCCCAATACCATGCCCACAATAATCACGTACCACGGCGCAATTATTTTTGCTTGCATGAGTGCCAATTGCCTTGCCAATTTCGCCCAAATGAACGCCAGGTTTTACTTGTTCAATGCCGATATATAGACATTCTTGTGCAATTTTGCAAATACGCTGTGCTTTGATACTAGATTTGCCAATGATGAACATTTTTGAAGTGTCGCCATGAAAGCCATCTTTAATAATGGTGATATCGATATTAACTATATCACCTTTTTTAAGTGTTCTATCTCCAGGAATACCGTGGCAAACCACATGGTTAACACTGGTGCAAATAGACTTTGGAAAGCCATGATAATTAAGCGGGGCAGCAATGGCACCTTGTTGATTAACAATGTAATCATGGCAAATTTTGTCTAACTCATCGGTACTAATACCAGCCTTAACATAAGCTGAGATCATGTCAATGACATCAGCTGCTAAATGTCCAGCCACACGCATTTTTTCAATCTCATGTTTTGATTTAATGGCTATCGACATTAGATTCTATTTTGAATTCTTTTAATGCGCTTATCTAATGGTGGATGTGTGGCAAATAACTCACCCCCCATATCAAACAGCATGGCGTGGGCGTATTCTTTGGCATTAGGATTTTCAAGTTTGGTTTTACCACCACCTTGCATAACCTTAAATGCCTCAATCAAACCATTAGGATAACGAGTAAATTGAACAGCAGAAGCATCAGCTAAGTATTCACGTTGGCGTGACATTGCTGCTTGTAAAATACGCCCAAACCAAACTGTCATCACCCCAATTAATGCAATGATAGCAGCGATTGCAAATAACACCAATTTTGCCCGACCATCCATACGGCGATTATAAGCGGCTTGGTAAAATATCATTCTGGCGAGAAAAAACAGCGCTGTAAAGCCAAATACAAAGGCACTGATTTGGATGTTAAGTTTGATGTCATGGTTGACAATATGCCCAATCTCATGAGCAATGACGCCGGATAATTGAGTGCGATTAAAACTTGCCATTGAGCCTTGAGTAATGGCAACAATTGCTTCTTGAGTGGTTTTTCCCGCAGCAAAGGCATTAATAGCACTATCTGGAATGATATATAAGGCAGGGGCAGGAATGTTAGCTGCCAAGGCTTGCTCGGCAACAATATTAAGTGCTTGTTTTTCCTCAACTGACAACTTATCTTCATGACTAATGAGTTTACCACCAAAGGCAAGTGCGACTTTATGTCCGTTTGATTTTTGAAAAAAACCAAATGCGGTGGCACTCAGCATTGCCAATAATGCCACCAATGAAAATCCTAAAAAACCGAGCAACTGCTCTTGATTTTGAAAGACGATTTGATTAGCGACAATGAATTTTTCAGTAAAGCTGTATTGTTGATATTCAGGCTGATAAAACTGTACTAAATTGAGACCAACAAATAAAGTGTAGCCAATTAATATAGATGAAATTAGTAATAAAATAAGGTATAAAAGCCAAATAATTAGCGTATTTTTTTTGGCTTTGTCTTGATGTGCTCTAAAATCCATTGTTAAGGGTGTCTCTAGAAAAACCCTCAGTGCGATTTAAGAATCGCACTTTTTTTAGCACCCTCTTGAGGTGGAAAAAGTGCTGTTTTATGTATTTCAGTGTGAAGCCTGTGCCTGCCATTGGTATAAATTTTCTAGAGATGTCCTTAAGTAAACAAGTCTTTAGGTGCTTGGTTTAATTGCGCTATACTTTCGCTAAATTCTAAATTTTGTGCATTCATACTAAAGCCAAATACACCAGCAAACAACAGATTTGGAAATGATTTTTTGTATTCATTAAACTTTTGAACCAAGTCGTTATAACCCTGTCGAGCACTAGCAATACGATTTTCTGTGGTGGTCATTTCCTCACTTAATTGCATCATGTTTTCGCTTGCTTTTAAATCAGGATAGGCTTCCATTTTTAAGTTAAAACCACCCATTGCACTGTCCAATGCTACCTGAGAACTGGCTAAATTTGCCATGGCATTCGATTCGCCTGGGTTTTTTTGTGCCACTTCGTTGGCTTGTATCAATCCTGCTCTAGCTTCAGTAACAGCGCTCAATGTTTCTCTTTCATGTTCCATGTATTTTTTGGCAACATCAACCAAATTACCAATCAAGTCTAAGCGTCGTTTAAGTTGCACTGAAATTTGCTCAAAGCCATTTTGATACTGAGTTTTGTAAGAAACCAAGTTGTTATAAATACTCACAATCCAAATAAGTAAAACAACCATAATTGTAATCAGTAACCAGTTCTGTGTTAAAAATTCCATTTCAAACTCCCTAAAAGTCAATCAATATTAATAATAATTAAGACCCCTGCATAACCCCTAAAACAATCATCAAAATCTAAAAATCCAGTTTTATTCTTAGGCAAATTAAAAAAATCCAGTAAAAATCAACTTTGATTCAAAAAAATAGCCAATATCATCGTTTTTTATTGTTTATTTTATGACTTTTTGTTAAAAAAGACACCATAATCTTATGGTTAGGATTCTCTTTAAAAATCTCTTATCAATATTATAACATTGTTCAATTAATGCCCATGGGGTTTTAAACGCCCAACAATTTGTTCTTAACTTCACTATGAATTCACAAATCAGTTAATCAGTTCATTAATCTTAATCTGAGACCTTTGCGTAATTCACAATTTCTCATTTTCATTTCAACTTTTACAATTTTTCAAAAAAGATGTTCTAAAATTATTCATATTCTCATAAAAACCTAAAAACACCTCGTTTATCTAGGCTTTTTCTTACTTTGTTTCTTTATTTTTAACCCTTTGCCACTCATTGGACACAACAATCCCGTAGATGATTCATCTGCTTAAAAATATTCATCCCAGTTTTAAGATTATGACTCATGGCAATGAGTTGTGTCCTAGTCTTGTTTCTCTCTATACCAAGGTGTCTAGCCTTGCCCAAGGCGTGATGAAGTTTAAGCAGTCCAAAAGTTCTCTCAACAATGTAGCGAATAGATGAACGTTGTTTGTTGTCTTGTTTTTGCTGTTTTGTTAAAGGCTTGTTTCTGTAGGCACGGTGCAAAACTTTATTATTTTGTTTGCCCAGTTTTTTGTCATTTTTTTTGTTGGCATAAGCACTATCAGCATAGACTTCGCCAAGCGTTTTTATGTTCTCTTTAGTTGTTTTAATAGCCAGCAGTTTCTCAAACTCTTTTGAGTCATGGACATTGCCTGGTGTGAAAGTCATTTTTTTAACAAAACCATCTCTATGAAATTAACATCAAAGAGGGTGAGGTTTTGACGTCAGATGTTAATCTGATTGCTAAAAAAGTAGGCCATGATTTAGAGGTGCTACTAGAGAATAATGCCACTGTTATCTTTGATAACTATTTTGAGGTGTGCACAGTAGATTTATCCTGTCTGGTGTCTCTACCCAGCACACAAGGCATGTATTATGTTGTTGATGATACGGTTACCACCCTTGCTGATGGGTCTTAAATCGTTCATTCTTATGGTGACGCGCAAGCATTATCAGCCATTGCCGAAGGTCAATCTGGTTTATTTGAAACAAGTTTTAATGAGGTGTTCTTAGTCGCCGAGACCAGTGCACTCACTTATTTAGTGCCCCTGCTTGCTCTTGGTCATATAGTAGGTACTGACAAGGATATTATATACGGCGATCAGGATGATTACATTGGTGATTTTCAAGTGGGTGATACTAATATGCTGATGTGTTAGATTTAGCAGCTTTGTTGAGTTATGACCCCAATAACTCAAATCATGATATTAACAACTTTATTACACTCATTGATAATGGTATAGATACCACTGTTAATATTGATTCGGATAGTAATGCTGGTGGCACAGATGTAAGTATCCATTTAGCAGGAGTAACAGGGACTGACTTAAATACCATGATTAATGATGGCAACATGGTGTTGTTTTAAACTTAGATTGGGGTTTTAGTCAAGAAATGCACTTATAAAACTAGGGAATTAGACACCTTGATTGATTTAATCCTTAAAAGCTAGGTTATCCAATGATTGAAATCAGAACAGCAAGGATACCAATCTTTGAACAAACCTTTAAAAACATAGAACTGGGGTATTTTTTGGTTTTATTTTTAACAAACAATTTGCAATAAATTAGGTTATATTTTACTAAAAAGTTGCAATTTTTACCAATGAAAAAATCGTGTTTTGTGTTGTTATGTCAGCTATTTTTGAGTTTTTCAGGTTGGACCAGATAGATTGATAGGAGTGAATTTGATAGAATAAATGGCAATTTATAGAAAAGAAGTTTACTTGACCATCCATTCTTATTTTATAACGTATAATGTCATTTTGACATAAACGATAACAAGAGGATGACATGTTAATACAAATTGACCAAAGAGGTTCTTTAAATATTCCAGCGAAAATAAGGCGGTCGCTTGGAATAGAAAAAGGTTCAAACTTTGAACTTGAGGTGGCTCAAGGTGGCGATATTATACTTCATCCTGTTGAAATTAATCGCACGGTACGCTTGTCTTCTCAGGGCTTAAATAAACTAAAAGAGGCAAGAGAAAGTGGACGAGGCATATTGCCAGATTGGCTTAAGAATGAATAAAGCCAGCGAATATGATAACGCTTGTCCCTAGTAAGAAATTCTTAAAAGATGTGGCAGTTTTTAAAAAACAAGCCGTTTTGAGAAAAAAGATAGTAAAAACACTTGCCTTATTAAAATCAGACCCAAGACATCCAAGTTTACACCTAGAGCGAATTGTCAACGATGAAACCGCATGGTCAATACGAGTTGGTAAATACTATCGAATCTCTATAGAACCAATACAACAAAATACCACCCTTGCAAGTAAGCCTTTAAAGGCATCTTGGGAATATGGTATTTTTCTATTAAGAATTTTAGAGCATGATGATTTGTATAAATCACCACACCACTTTTTGGTGTGAACAATCAAAATAATAAACCCACAGCCTGCCTCATATCATCCATACTAGGATGCACATAACCAAGCGTTGTATGAACACTACTATGCCTAAGCAGATTCTGCACCGTCTTAATACTTGTTTGCCCATTGTTAGCCAACTTAGTCGCAAACGTATGACGAAAACGATGTGATGAGACTGCGAAATTCGTTTTTTTAGAGATGTTTACAAAAAACTTAGCCAGATGTTCAACAAGTATTGCTTACTAGAATAATGAGTGACAGGCTTTACTT
>JAUVOQ010000071.1 GCA_030599095.1 Candidatus Ruthturnera sp. | reverse complement strand
TGGCTTATTTATGATGAGAAGTCGCTATTTTTTCTATTACACTGGGCAAAATATCGTAAGTAAAAAAAATAGCGTGATTGTTTTTGAGTGATTGAGAATGGTTTTGGGTTTGTTTTGGGTTTTTAAGGGTTGACTAATTATGACTTTAAGGAATAGTTATGTTTACAAAAGGAAATTATATGAGTAACAAATTTTTACCAATTCTTATTATGCTAACTTTATCAGGCTGCTTTCTAGCTGATAATAAAATAATAGGGCGAATGGTAATAAAAGACACAATTACAAAGTATGAGTCTGTTGAATCTCAAATTGAACTTGGAGATTCAAAACAAAAAGTGCTATCAATATTAAACCCGACACAAAAAGATTTGCAGTTTAATGGGAAAAAGCGACCTGAAAAATATATCAAAAAAAGTATTTTGGTAGAAATTTTCTATTTTAGAACAGGGTTACAGTCTGACGGACTAACTACTGATGATGAATTTACGCCCTATGTTTTCAACAATGGGAAACTTGTTGCAGTTGGTTGGATCTCCATTGGTGGTGCAAAGTCACAAGGACAAACCACACCACAAACTAATGTAACTGTCCAACATAGTACTATTGTTTATTAAAGCGAAATGGATTTATCTAGTTTTTGGCAGGGTGTGATTGTTTTAATTGGAATGTTTACTGCATGGACTGCATGGTCGCAATACTCAATAAATAAAGAGAAACTTAAATTAGATTTATTCGAAAAAAGATTTTCAATTTTCAAGGCAACCAGAAATTTTTTATCTATTGTTTTAAGGGATGCAGAAATATCACTTGAAGATATTTATGAATATAGAGCAAATACCTCTGAGGTAGATTTTTTCTTTTAAAAAAGATGTTATTGATTATTTAAAAGAAATTGACAATAGAGCATTAAAATTACGGACATTAGAAGAAAAAATAAAAGATTTATCCAAAGGTGATGAACTTTCAAAAAAAGTAGAAAATATAGGTGAATGTTTGGAATTTTTTGAATCTAAACTTCCAGAACTAAAAACTGTTTTTAATCCTTATATGAAATTTAAAATATAGAAATAAAAAAACATAACAAGGCACCCTAGTGGAGTGGACGACTTGCCACCGATTGAGTTTTAATGTCAGGTTAAATATTCGTTTTTATAGTTGATATCTTGCCTAGTAGATTTGCGCTTAGAGCGTGGAATTTTCTCTTGTTTGCGTTTGGTTTGTTCTTCTTTAGAGATGATTTTATCAACTGCCACTAAATCTTTAACACTTTTTTTGATTGATTTAAAGGCTTTTAGTGCTTGGATTTCAACCATTTGTTGCACAATCCATTTTTCATCAACATCGGTCATCGCTAGTTTGATTTTTTCACCAAAGTATCTTAAGAAATGATAATTAGGCTTGCCATTTGTAAATTCATAATTAGCGTAGTCTTGAGATCTGGCGTTATAAATTTGAATAAAGTCCTTCCAATGTTCGCCTGAGCCAATGCGTTCTTGTTTGTTTTCGTGAAAATAATCAGCCGATTGTTTGGCTAACTTGACAATCAATGCTTGACGTTGTTTGGCGTCTAATTTATCAAATACCAGCCTATCAATACACTGAATTAGAAAGCATAAGTATTCAGAAATGACATCAAATACTTGCGTTTTTTCAATCACAAAAGATTCGTTAATTAAATCTTCCAAATGGTTTTTGGTAATTCGCCAAGAGTTAAATGCCAGCGCACCAGCAATGTCGTCAATGGTTTTAACTTGGGTTTTGTGCCAAGTACTTTTAACTCTCATGGTGTCAGTTTATACCATTATTGTGTTGTGGGAGCCTCTAAGAATCCCATCATAGCACCAAAAAACTAATCCAATTTTTTCTAAACTTTCAAATCAAATTAGTGCCATATTTTTAAACCCGTTTCACATCTTTTTACTATTCTACTTACCGTTTTTCAGGTGTTTTAACTTATCTTCAGCCTTATCATCTTTTTGGTATGATTTTGCTTGTGTTCGGTGTGGCATTATTAACAACTAAAAAAGTAGACTTTATTGTTTGTTGTATTTAATACTGTAAATATCAAAAATACTAATTGCCATCGCCGCAATAATAGGACCGATAAACAAGCCTAAAATGCCAAATTGTATAATGCCAGCTAAGGTGGATAGCACCGTGATTAGAGTATGGTCTAGTGTATTTGCGCCACTGAATTTTTTAGATAAGAGTTTGATGATGTTGGGTCGAGCCAAATTATCAACAACAAAACCAATCACAACAGCGCCAGAAAATGCAACAATCAATGCATCAGTGGTTTGACCTTGGGCATATAAATACAAACTCAGTGGCAACCAAATAATTAAGCCACCTAACAAAGGCACAAAACTAGCCAGTGCTATTGCAATGCCAAAATACAAAGCAGGCAGTCCAATAATCATAACCGTGATTGAAAATATCATGCCTTGTAACAGCGCAATCAAAAATATACTAGCCACCAGTGTAATGGATAAATTTTTAAATTGATTTAGCAAAATATCATTTAGACGTGTCTCAAGTGGTGATAAGCTTTTGATGTGTTTTACAATTCTTTGACCATCAATATAAAAGTAATAAAGCGTGAAAATAACAATGATTAAAAATAATACAAAATGTGATGATAGCGATACAATGCTTTTAAGTATGACAATGGAGAAATCTTTAACGCCAATGAGTAAGGTCTCTAAATTGTTATTTAACGCACTGCTTAAGGTGGTTTTAATGGTGTCTGATAAGGGCAGTTTGGCAATGGTCTGATTAAAAATTTGAGTGATTTGATTAAAATTAAAATCATGGTTGATGGTTTGTATCAAAGTAGAAACCTCCAGCGTGCTTATCAATAAAATATAGCCCAGTGGCAAAATTAAAACAATCGTTACCAGTAGTGTTGTTAGCAATGCTGAGTTACTGGATGAGAATCTATTTTGTAATTGCTCATACCTTGAAAAAGTTGCAATGGCAATCATAAGTGATAGAAACAACGCTGAGATAAAAGGCGTAAATAGCCAAATTAATCCACCAATAGCCAAGAGTAATAAACTCAGCATAAATCCATGTTCAAACGGTTTTTGTGTATTAGTATTCATTGATTTTCCATTTTAATAACAGCGTAAGCCACTTGTTCGTAAGGGTGTGCGAGTTTCATGGCATCAATAACCGAGTTAAGATGATCACTTGTGCATATCATTTCTACTTTGTATTCTTTAACAGTTTCAAGTTTATTCAAGCGCCCAATCGTGGGATTGGCATTTTTAATTGGCCTAAATTGACCCATGCCAATCGTTTGCCAAGTACAATTTTCATAACCATCAAATCTGCCAGCACCTGCTTTAAACATGGCATTTTTTACAGTCTCTAGCGCCGTCTCAGGGACATAAAAACTAATTTGAAACATTAAAATTTACCTTTTAAAGAGAGCTGTCTTTGGTTTTCAGCCATGCATTTTATGGCATATCTTAAAGTAGTTCTGGGTAGTTGTGTGTTGTTTTTTGTAAAAATAGTTGGGTGATTTTAGGGTTTTTTGTATTAGATACAACAGCAAACCAAAGTTTGTTAAATGACTGATAATGTTTTTTCATCGCCATAAGAATGAACGATTTGAGAACCATCAGCAAGGGTGGTACAAATGCCTGCCTAATCTTTGAGAAATTTAAGCAATAAGTTTTGTTCTTTCCAGTTAAATCTAAAATAACAATAAAGGAGGTATACTGCAATAATAATGTCAAATATTATTCATTTAAACAAATCGTTGATTAT
>JAUVOQ010000014.1 GCA_030599095.1 Candidatus Ruthturnera sp. | reverse complement strand
GTACAAATACCTTTATTGATATTGATGCGAGTGGTCTTGCTGGTGCTTCTCCTTCTCCCTTAGTAACTATCAGGTTAATGGGAGTAACAGGGACTGATTTAAATACCATGATTAATGATGGCAACATCGTGTTGTTTTAAAAACATTGCTCTAATGCGGTTATGGGATTAAATGTATAAGTCCCTAAAAATTTAAGCGAGTATAAGAAAACACCTAACCTATTTTTAGGCAATCCGTGTGGGTATTGTGTGGGACTAAACATTTAAATCAATTAGACGACTACAATATACAGATAAAATCATTATAATTGTAGCGTTTACTTTCTACACTTAAAGCCCATGTCATTTGATTATATTAATGCCTTATTAAAAAGACCCACCTCACGCACGCCTATTTGGGTGATGCGCCAAGCAGGTCGTTATTTACCAGAATATCGAGCAACACGTGCAAAAGCAGGTGATTTTTTAACCCTATGTAAATCACCCGAACTGGCATGTGAAGTCACCATGCAACCCATTGATCGTTTTGATTTAGATGCCGCTATTTTGTTCTCAGATATTTTAACCATTCCTGATGCAATGGGTTTAGGCTTGTATTTTTCAGAAGGCGAAGGTCCTAAGTTTTCGAACCCCATTCAATCATTAGCCGATGTTGAAAAATTGCCCACCGATATTAACGACAATTTGACTTATGTATTTGACGGCGTTTCAACCATTAAAAAAGCACTCAATAATCGTGTGCCATTGATTGGATTTAGTGGCAGTCCATGGACTTTGGCAACTTATATGATTGAAGGCAGTAGTAGCAGAACCTTCGCTAACACCAAAAAAATGTTGTTCAACAATCCAGATGCTTTGCATTTATTATTAAACAAATTAACACACAGCGTGATTGCCTATCTTAATCAACAAATTTTATCAGGTGCAGACAGTGTGATGATTTTTGACACTTGGGGCGGTGTATTATCCAAACAAAATTACTTAGATTTTTCACTAGACTATATGGCAAAAATTGTTAAGAGCGTTAAAGCCCAACATCCAACCACCCCCATCACTCTGTTTAGTAAAAACGGCGGCAAGCATTTAACCCACATTGCCAATACAGGTTGCGATGGAATCGGCATTGACTGGACGATAGAACTCTCTCAAGCGCAACAAGAAGTCGGCGATAAAGTCGCCATTCAAGGCAACCTTGACCCCGCTGTTTTATACGCCACGCCTGAGGTTATTGAACGAGAAGTCAAAAAAGTATTATCCCAATTCAAAGGCAACACAGGTCATATTTTCAATCTCGGTCACGGCATTACGCCTGATGTTGACCCTGAAAATATGAAAGTATTAGTTGATTGTGTGCATACATTTAGCAAGAGGTAGGCGTTATGAACAAATTAAATATTAAGGTTGAAAATTTAGGCGGATTTAAAGGCGGCACAATAAAGGTTCGCCCATTGACTGTACTGACTGGTGAAAATGGCACGGGTAAGAGTTTTTTTACCAAAACGCTGTATTCTGCTTTTAGTATTATTAATAAAAACTTACTTTACATTGAGGCTGTTGATAATATTCAAAAAAGTGTTTCTACTATTGATGTTTTTGATTATTTTTTGACACGAAAAGGAGAGGTAGATAGAATCTATATTCAATTATTAAAATCAACTCTTGATGAGCTTCGCTCTCTATTAATAGAAATAAAAGATTACCCTATAAATGCCTATATTCAAACCTGTTCTGTTACAACTAATACACAGGTTGAAAATTTTAATGAATTTATAAAATACTTAATTGAATTAGAAAAAAAACAAAAAATTAAATCTGTTCGTCGTTCTACTGATTTTTTAAAAGAATATTTAGGCTCTTTGATTTTTAATTTAACACAAGGAAGGGAAAGGTATATTGAACTATTAAATAAGTCTTTAAAAAAAGAATTACAAGAAAATTTTCAAATAGCCAACATCTCAGAACTCATTTCTTTTGATGAAAACAAGACAAGCCTATCTGCTGATGGGTTCAACATATCTTTTGACAAACAAAATGTCATTAACTTTCATTTGAAATTGGATTTTATTAATGATATATCCAATCTTTCAAGAGTTGTATTTTTTGAGTCTCCTGCCTATTGGAGCATTAGAGATGCGTTGAATAAATCTAGGGAGGTTGAAGAAAAGAATGACTTAACAGGCGTGTCAAAATATTTTTATGATTTAGATAGAACTTTAAACACTAAATCAACCAATCCACCCTTAGAGATTATTTCAGAATCAGCAGGTGAATTAAAAGCAAAAATTGGCGGGGAATTTATTTTTGACAATGGTCGTTTGTCTTTTGTTGATAATTCTGGTAGAAGTATTGATAAAAACTTAATTTCTTTTGGTATGACAAATTTAGGCATGATTCAAGTATTGTTAAAAAATAATGTAATTAGCAAAGGCTCATTTGTCTTTTTTGATGAGCCAGAGACAAACTTACACCCTGCTTGGCAAGTTTTATTAACCAAAATCTTAATTAAATTGGCAAAAAACGGTGTCAATGTAGTAATGGCAACGCATAGTTTAGATATGATAAAAGCGTTAGAGGTTCACACTAAA
Organism: Candidatus Ruthturnera sp.; assembly: GCA_030599095.1. Taxonomy (GTDB): domain Bacteria; phylum Pseudomonadota; class Gammaproteobacteria; order PS1; family Pseudothioglobaceae; genus Ruthia. The sequence continues at coordinate 32,510 of JAUVOQ010000014.1, read as the reverse complement.
GGAAAAAACGGTGATTTTATTGCAATCAATCACTTTAAAAAAGGTGGCTTATTTAAATTTGACTCTGACAATATTACTGAAAATTTAATAGAATCAAGAAATGAATTAATGAACGCTTATGAAGATTTGTTTTTAAGTGAATTGTATGATCCAGAAAATGAATGATTTAACAAAGTTTTGCAAACCAATACAGCAAGCTGAAGCTGAAAACAACGAGATAGAAGCGGCGGACTGTCAAGCCATCAAATTTGATGACGAGGATGGCTTTGTTAAAAGTTTGACAACAAATTATGCAAATAATTGCAGAGTGGATTATTTTGAAGTCGTAAAAAATGGTGTGATTTTAATTGAGCCAAAAGATATACAAGAGAAGATATTATCTTTATTTAAAAAGAAGCCAAATACAGAAGAAATAAAAAAGAAATTACTGTCAAATGTTGAAAGTAAATTTACAGTCTCTTTAAAAATAATTCAAAAAGAGGTAAGCCCAAATTTAATACCGACAATAAATTATTTAGTGGTTGCTAATAATACAGAGAACAACCTGTTAGATAAATATTTACCAAAAAACTTGAAGGAAAATCCTTTCGTAATTTGCAAAACCAGTGAAATTTGCGACAAGTTATCAACATTAAACACCAGATTGTGTCAAGAATAAAAAACATCTTTCAAGACCTAAGAAAACAAAGGCAAAAAGCCTTTATTCCCTTCATCACAGCGGGTGATAGTGGCTTAGACAACACTTTTGAATTGATGCAAGTTTTGGTTGAGAATGGCGCAGATGTGATTGAGTTGGGTGTGCCGTTTTCAGACCCGATGGCGGATGGTCCTGTCATTGCCAAATCGCATGAACGAGCGGTGGCGGATGGGGTGAGTTTGCATGATGTGCTTACTTTGGTTGAAAGATTTAGAAAAACTAATGACACAACAGCGATTGTGCTGATGGGTTATTTGAACCCGATTGAAGTATTTGGTTATCAAGCATTTGCTGATGTGGCAAGTGAAAGTGGCGTGGATGGTGTGTTGGTGGTGGATATGCCACCAGAGGAAGCGTATGATTTAAAGCAAAATCTTGACAATGTGGGTATTGATTTTATCTTTTTGGTTGCGCCAACGACAACGGATGAGCGTTTGGCATTTTTAGCCACTATTGCATCAGGTTTTATTTATTTTATTTCCTTAAAAGGCGTTACAGGTGCAGGGCATTTAGATGTTAACTTGGTTAATGCCTCTCTTGTAAGAATTCGACAATACATTGATTTACCAGTAGGTGTGGGCTTTGGGATTAAAGATTCAGCAACGGCAAGAGTGGTTGCAAAAAATGTTAATGCAGTTATTGTGGGCTCGTCATTGGTCGCATTTGTTGAAAAATACAGCACAGATAAGGATAAAATGTTAGCAAGTGTTGGTGCGTTGGCGAATGAAATTTCGAACGCAATTAAATAAGGAATAGTAGCATGAGTTGGCTAGAAAAAATCCTACCCTCAATTACCAGTGTAGCGAAGAAAAATATCCCAGAAGGTTTGTGGAACAAGTGCCCTAAGTGTGAAACCACGCTTTATTCTCAAGAGTTAAAAGCGTTGAATGGTGTTTGTCCTCAGTGTGATTACCACATGCGCCTTACTGCTAGGGTGCGTATTGATGGCTTTTTGGACAAGCAGGGGCAAGAAGAAATTGCCGCTGATTTGAGTGCGGTTGACCCTTTAAAATTTAAAGACCAAAAAAAATACAAGGACCGCTATTTACAAGCACAAAAAACCACCCATGAGAAAGATGCGCTTGTGGTTAAAACAGGCACACTCAATGGCATAAAAGTCGTGGTTGCCGCTTTTGAATTTAAATTTATGGGCGGCTCTATGGGGTCTGTGGTTGGCGAGAAGTTTGTTCGCGCTGCAAAAATAAGCATTAAAACCAACGCACCACTGATTTGTTTTTCAGCCTCAGGGGGTGCACGTATGCAAGAGGGCTTGTTTTCATTGATGCAGATGAGTAAAACAGCTTTAATGATTAAGTTGCTGAGTGATAAAAAAGTACCTTTTATTTCGATTTTGACCGACCCAACCATGGGTGGCGTTTCTGCTAGTTTTGCCATGTTAGGCGATGTTCATATTGCTGAACCAAATGCATTGATTGGCTTTGCTGGTCCTAGAGTGGTTGAACAAACCGTGTGCGAGTCATTGCCAAAAGGTTTTCAGCGTAGTGAGTTTTTGCTAGAAAAAGGTGCGATTGATATGATTGTGCATCGCTCTGAGTTACGCACTCAAGTACATAAAATATTAAGCGCCATGACATTTAATAATGACTAAATACAAAATTTTTTACAAACTCAGCCATGAAAATGGTGCTTTGGTTAATGAGTCTTGGGACGAGCCACTTGAGTTTGAATTGGGCGATGGTCAGTTAGATTCGTGCTTAGAGTCCTGCGTTATTGATGCTCAAGTGGGTCAATTACAAACCTTTCTTTTAAGTGCATCAGAAGCATTTGGTGATGAGTTTAGTGAAGCCTTTCAAATTATGCCCCGCTCAGATTTTCCACAAACCATGACCATTGAATTAGACGCCGCTGTTGAGTTTAAAACACCTATAGGGGATTCTTACGTGGGCTGTGTTGATAAAATTGATGGGGATGATATTACCATTAATTTTAATCATCCACTGGCAGGTAGCGATGTTTCTTTTCAGGTAAAAATACTTCAAAAACAATGAAGGTTTTATTAGCAAATCCACGTGGTTTTTGTGCTGGTGTTGAGCGTGCAATTGAGATTGTAGAACGTGCACTAAAATTGCATGGTGCGCCTGTTTATGTTCGCCATGAAGTGGTGCATAATAAGTTCGTGGTTGATGGGTTAAAAGAAAAGGGTGCTATTTTTGTTGAAGATATTAATAATGTGCCTAATAATCAAGTGGTTATTTTTAGCGCACATGGCGTGTCAATAGCAGTGCGCAAGCAAACTAAAGATATAGGTGCAATCATTTATGATGCCACTTGTCCTTTAGTGACTAAGGTGCATAAAGAAGTTGCTAGAAAACAAAAACAAAATCATCAGGTTATTTTGATTGGGCACAAGGGACATCCAGAAGTTGAAGGCACGTTAGGGCAATCTAGTGAGGGTAAGTGTGTTCAATTAGTGGAAACAATTAAGGATGTTGAGCGTTTGAATTTATCAAAAAATACCCCTATTTCTTACACAACACAAACCACGCTTTCGATTGATGATACTCAATATATTGTGGATTATTTAAAATCAAAATTTCCCACGATTAACACGCCCAAGAAAGATGACATTTGCTATGCGACACAAAATCGCCAAGAGGGCGTTAAAATCTTGATGCAATCCTCTGATGTGTTGTTGGTATTGGGCTCTAGCAATTCATCCAATTCAAATCGTCTTAGAGAAATTGCTGAAAAAATGGACATTCCTGCTTATTTGATTGATGGTGCTGGTGAAATTGATGAGTTGTGGCTTAAAGATGTAAGCACAATAGGGGTCACTGCAGGTGCTTCAGCGCCAGAAATTTTAGTGCAAGAAGTGATTTGTTATTTGCGTAACAAGGGTGCAACTGAGGTTATTGAAGTGAATGGCACCAAGGAAAATATCCACTTTCCAGTACCAAAAGAATTAAGATAGGGCGTTTTATTCACTTGAATTCATCATAAGTATAAAAAAAGAAAGTAACAAAATGAAAAAAACAGCATTAATTTGTGGCTCGTATGCTTTTGATAACATTATGGTGTTTCGTGATCATTTTAAAAACCACATTTTGCCAGATAAGGTGCACATGCTAAACGTGTCATTTTTAGTACCAACCATGCGCAAAGAGTTTGGTGGTTGTGCTGGCAATATTACTTATAGCTTGCATTTATTGGGTGCTAATTCAGTGCCAATGGCAACAGTTGGCAGTGATTTCACGCCTTATTTAGCGTGGATGGAAAAGCATCATATGAACACCTCATATATCAAAATTCTCAAAGACCAATACACAGGGCAGGCATTCATTACCACTGATATGAGTGATAATCAAATTACTGCCTTTCATCCAGGCGCTATGGATCAATCGCACCAAAATAAGGTATCTGACGCCAGTGCAATTGATATTGGCATTGGCATCATCTCCCCTGATGGGCGTGTTGGGATGATTGAACATGCGGCGCAATTTAAACAATTGAGTATTCCATTTATTTTTGATCCAGGTCAAGGTATGCCAATGTTCTCAGGAGAAGAGTTGCTTGACTTTATTGAACAAGCCACTTATATAGCGCTAAATGACTATGAATCGCAAATGTTACAAGTCAAAACTGGGCTGGATTTACTAAGCATCGCTACAAAAGTAAAAGCGCTAATTATCACCAAAGGTAGCGAAGGTTCAGAAATTTACACTGAGAATCAATTAATCAATATTGCCCCTGTCAAAGCAGACAGCGCTCAAGACCCTACAGGCTGTGGCGATGCTTATCGTGCTGGGTTATTGTACGGCTTAATGCATGATATGGACTGGAAAACAATTGGTCAATTGGCAGGGCTATTGGGTGCAATTAAGGTGTCACATTTAGGCACGCAAAATCATCAGTTTAATATGGCTGATATTGAAAAACGCTATCAAGATAGTTATGGTGAATCGTTATTTTAGTTGTACTTGCTGGTCAAATCTTGATTAATGTAGTGTTTTGAGTAGATTCTCTATGAGTTCAATTCGTCTAATATTTTCGGGCATCTCTCCTTTAACAATTAATTGGTTTTGACCTTTTAACTGATATTTTTTTGCTTGTTTTTGAATGAGGTTGATGATTTTTATCGGTTCAATGGTATTTTCACGAGCAAAGGTGATGATGGCTTTGTCTTCATAAAGGCTAATTTCATCAATCCCAATTTTTTGGGAAAAGAGTTTGAGTTTGGTATTGGCAAATAAAATTTTAGTTGAATCTGGTAATAATCCAAAGCGGTCAATCATCTCAATCTGCAAGGCTTTGAGTTCTTTATTATTTTGACAACTGGCAATGCGTTTGTAAAGTACAAGTCGTTCATGTACGTCAAAAATATAAGTTTCTGGAATGATGGATGGCAAGCCAGAATCAATTTTCACTTCATGATTAATGGGATCATCAAGGTTAATTTTTCTACCAGAACGCATAGCCTCAATGGTACGTTTTAATAAATCATGATAAAGATTAAAGCCAATTTCGCTAATTTTTCCAGATTGATTATCACCCAATAAATCACCTGCACCACGAATTTCAAGATCGTGATTAGCCAGCATAAATCCCGCACCAAGTTCTTCTAAAGACTCAATGGCATCTAGGCGTTTTTTGGCTGTTTTGGATAGTGATTGATGAGATTTGACAATTAAATAAGCATAAGCTCTGTGGTGGGAGCGACCAACACGACCTCGCAGTTGGTGTAATTGTGCCAGACCAAAATTTTGTGCGTTGTTGATAATAATGGTATTGGCATTGGGAATGTCAATCCCTGTTTCAATAATCGTGCTGCAAACCAAAATTTGGAAACGTGCGTGATAAAAATCACTCATGATTCTTTCCAGTTCACGTGTTGGCATTTGCCCGTGGGCGATACGAACATGAACTTTGGGCATAATTTGTTTGAGATTCTCTGCCATATTGTCAATTGAGTCAATATTATTGTGTAGCACAAAAACCTGACCACCACGGTGCATTTCGCGAGTAATTGCCTCTTTGATGTTGTTGTCATCCCACTCTTGTACAAAGGTTTGGATGGCGCTACGTTTGGCAGGTGGCGTGGCAATAATGGACAACTCTCTTAACGAACCTAGCGCCATATTTAATGTGCGTGGAATAGGAGTGGCAGTCATGGTTAGAATGTCACTCTCACCCCGTAGTTTTTTCAACACCTCTTTTTGTTTAACGCCAAAGCGATGCTCTTCGTCAATAATAATCAAGCCAAGGTTTTTGTATTTAATAGTACCTTGAATAATTTTGTGTGTGCCGATGACGATGTCAATTGTTCCTTGGTTTAATTTTTCAGTGATTAGTTTTTGTTCTTTTTGGGTTTGAAATCTTGAAAGTGCTGCAATTTCAACAGGGTGGTTGGCGAATCGGTCAACAAACGATTGATAATGCTGGTTAGATAATAGTGTGGTTGGCACTAAAATTGCCACTTGCTTGTCCGCCTCAACCGCTAAAAACGCTGCGCGCATGGCAATTTCAGTTTTGCCAAAACCAACATCGCCACATACCAATCTGTCCATGGGTTTGTGTGATTGCATGTCTGCTAAAACTTCGCCCATGGTTTTTAGCTGGTCTGGGGTTTCTTCAAAGGGAAAACTGGCAACAAATGAGGAATAAGCATCATTTGGTTCAGGGAAAGCAAAGCCTGTTTGAGAAGCTCGCTTGGCATAAATTTCTAATAATTCAGCCGCCACATCAAACAAAGCCTCGCCTGCTTTTTTCTTAGCCTTGGCCCATTTATTTGTGCCTAGTTTATGTAACGGTGCACTGTCTGAAATGCCAGCGTATCTGGAGATTAGGTTAAGCGAAGTGATTGGCACCATTAACTTTGCGTTATCGGCATATTCTAGGGCAAGAAAATCTTGTGATTGCCCATCGAAAGCTTGGGTTTTAAGTCCTAAATACCTGCCCACACCATAGTTTTCATGCACAATAGAATCGCCCATTTTAATTTCAACCAAACTTTTAATTGCCTCATCAAAATCTTTGTGTTTGGCACGGCGACGGCGCTGTTGTTTAACAACCTCTTGTCCAAACAAATCATTTTCAGTGACAATGGCAATATCACTGGTGAGCAAGCCATGGGTAAGATTTTCATGAGTAATGTTAAGCAATTTGCTACTTTTGCTAAATTCATGCCAATCTTTAACACTATGAGCATCAAGGTTATGGCTAGTGAACAAATCACTGAGCACATCCTGCCTACCACGCGATTCACAAACAACTAATATTTTTTTGCTTTGCTTGTTAGTAAACTTTTTAACAAACGCTGAGAATTTGTTTAATGGATTTTTCGTTTGCGACTCAATGCGTATTGGTGGTAATAGGCTTGAATTAAAATTAAAATGTTGGTTTTTATCTTCTAGTTTTGATGTGCTAATGATGAACTGTGATTTTTGCTTGATTTCACTAAACAGCAGTTCTTTGGGTAGGAAAACTTGGTGAATATCAAGTGGCATTCTGTCTAATGATTTTTTGGCATTTTCAAATCGTTCACGTATCTCGCTATAGGTTTTATCCACCAAATTTGAAAACCCTTTTGATGTGGCAATAATAGCGTTATCCGCCAGATAATCAAACAAGGTATTGGTTGAGTTAAAAAACAGTGGTAAATAAAACTCAATACCGCCTGGCAGCCTACCTTCACTAACCTCGGTATAAATGAAGCCATTGTCATTAAATGCTTTTTGATAATTGGCTTTGAAGCGCTCAATGCTGGCATTATCTGTGGCAAATTCTCTAGCAGGCAGTAGCGTAATTTTAGACACGTGCACTTTAGAGCGTTGAGTTGAGGTATCAAAAGTGCGAATAGATTCTATTTCTTGATCAAATAAATCAATTCGATAGGGTGTTTTTGCACCCATTGGGTATAAATCAATCAATGAACCACGAACGTTAAACTCGCCATGTTCTATTACTGTAGTTACACGGTTGTAGCCAATTTTTAACAATTTTTCACCAAAGATACCAAGATTAATGTTGTCATTAATGCCAATATTAAAGCTATATTTTTCGCTAAACTCTAATGGGCATAAGTGTGAAAATAATGATTCTAATGTGGTGATTACAATACCACGTTTAAGATTTTTAAGTTTTGATAAGGTTTTTAATCGACTTGAGGTAATATCAGGATGGGGTGAGAAATGATCATAGGCGAGCACTTCCCAGTTATCAAATTTTAAAATCTCTAAGTCGGTGTTATAAAAATTTAAAGATTTATAAAGACTGTCAAAATGTGCAATGTCATTAGCAATGACTAAAATAACTTGCCGCTGTTGATTGGCAAATTCAATGAGTGCCAATGCATCTGCACTGCCGTATAGTGAACCCCAATAAGTTTTTTGACCTGATTGAAAGCACTCAGCCTTATTAGAATAGAGATATTGCATGACGTTTAGCTATTTTTGTCAGTTAGGATGTCAATGCCTTCATTTTCTAGCATTGTAATGAGTTGAATCAGTGGCAAGCCAACCAAACTATTTGGGTCATCACCCATCATACGTTTAAATAAACCAATGCCTAAGCTTTCTGATTTAAAACTACCTGTACAGTTATAAGGGGTTTCTTTTTTAAGGTAATGTTCAATTTGCTCAATACTCAGATTTTTAAAAACCACTTTAAACCTTTCAACTTTAGTTTGTATATTGTTGGTATTTGTATTTAAAAGTGTCAAACTTGTAAGAAAAGTTACTGTATTTCCAGAACTTTGCTGTAATTGTTTAATGGCATTTTCATGATTTTTTGGCTTGGTCAATATCTTATCATCAGCATTAAAGCCATTATTAAGTGTTGCCACTTGGTCACAAGCAATGATTAAGCCGTTGTGTGTTTTTGCAATTTCTTGGGCTTTTTCCTGAGCCAGACGATAAACCAACTGCTCAGGCGTTTCACTCTCTTTTCTTGATTCGTCAATATTTGGTGAGTATGTTTCAAAGACCAACCCTAGTTTGGCAAGTAATACTTTTCTAAAAGGTGAGCTTGAGGCGAGAATTAGTGACACCATGATGAGTGATATTTGTAAAATAACTTTTATTTTACTTTATTTGAAACTTTTCCTATGAAATTATCTATTATTGTGGCAATGGATGATAATCAGCTGATTGGTAAAAACAATGCTTTGCCTTGGCATTTGCCAGCTGATTTGGCTTATTTTAAAAAAACAACAATAGGTAAAACCGTCTTAATGGGGCGTAAAACTTATGATTCTATCGGTAGACCTTTGCCAAATAGAAGAAATGTTATTTTATCACGCACTTCAAATAGTTCAAAAAACCGTGAAACTTTTGGCAGTATAAGGGCGGCTCTTGATGCCTGTAAATTTGAACAAGAAATTATGGTGATTGGCGGGGTGTCAATTTACAACCAGTTTATAAACGCTAAAACAGATGACACACCAACGCTCGATATGTTTGCAAGTGAATCTATTCCAATAATTGATAGACTCTATATCACTGAAGTTAAGGGAAAATTTGAGGGGGACGCACACTTTCCAGAATTTGACCGCACTCAATTTAGTGAAATTAGTTGTGAATCTCACCAACCCGATGAAAGCAATCCACACGCCTATAATTTTATAATTTTAGACAGAAAATAATATTTTCTTGGAAAAGCGACATTGGTTTATGTGCTAGTATTTTTGGTCAAAACACGCTTGAAATCTTTTGGCATGATTTTAATAAAATGCTTGATTTCATCGTGCCAGTTGTCAAGAATACGCACGGCTACTTTTGAGCCAGTATATTTGACGTGATTGTTGATGTATTGTTTCAATTCTACTTGCGCCTCATCATCCATCGGATCAAGGTCAATCATGATTGGATTAACCATAGATTTAAACGTATGATTTGGGTTGTAGATATAAGCAATACCACCACTCATGCCAGCACCAAAGTTACGACCCACTTCGCCTAGAATAATAACGCGACCGCCTGTCATATATTCACAACCATGATCACCGACCCCTTCTACCACAGCAATAACGCCTGAATTACGTACACAGAATCGCTCAGACACGCAACCTGATAAATATATTTCACCAGCAGTTGCACCATAACCACAAACGTTGCCAGCAATGATTTCATCTTCAGCATTAAAGGTTGAATCTTTAGGGGGGTAAACAATAATATGTCCACCTGAAAGCCCTTTGCCAACGTAATCATTGGCATCGCCTTCAACTTCTAAAGTAACACCTTTTGCTAAGAAGGCACCAAGAGATTGACCTGCAGAGCCTTTAAAATTAATATGAACGGTGTCATCTTTTAAATTATTAGCACGCCGTGTTTTTACAATATATGATGAAAGCATTGTACCTACAGCGCGATCAACGTTAGTGATGGTGGCATTGATATGCACTTTTTGAGCATTTTTAATGAATGATTTTGATTGTGCAATGAGCGTGTTATCAATTTGTTGGTTCAATTGATGGTCTTGAGCAATGGTTTGATAAGTGCCTGTGTCTTTAAAGGGTTTTTGGGCAGGTGTTAATAAAGCATCTAGGTTAATGGTTTCTTGTTTCCAATGGTTAAGCGCTTGATTCATCTCCAACATATCAACCCGACCAATCATGTCATTAACGCTTTTAAAGCCAAGTTGTGCCATAATTAGGCGCAACTCTTTGGCTACCATAAATAAGTAGTTCACTACGTGTTCAGGCTTACCTGTAAATTTTTTGCGTAATTCTTTGTCTTGTGTGGCAATGCCGACTGGGCAAGTATTTAGGTGGCATTTACGCATCATAATGCAACCTAGAGTAATCAGCGGTGCGGTTGAAAATCCAAACTCTTCAGCACCCAAAAGGATGGCAATGGCAACATCTCTACCTGTTTTTAACTGCCCATCTGTTTGAATAACCACGCGTGATCGTAAGCCATTCATTACCAATGTTTGATGGGTTTCAGCCAAGCCTAATTCCCACGGTAGACCTGCATGTTTGATTGAAGTGAGTGGCGAAGCGCCTGTACCGCCATCATGCCCAGCGATAACAATATGGTCAGATTTTGCTTTAACAACACCTGCGGCAATCGTGCCCACGCCTATTTCTGCAACCAGCTTTACACTAATGCGTGCGGCTGGATTGGAACATTTTAGGTCAAAAATAAGTTGCGATAAATCTTCAATTGAATAGATGTCATGATGAGGCGGTGGAGAAATAAGCCCCACGCCAGGCGTAGAGTGGCGTATTGAGGCGATTCCTTCATCTACTTTTGCACCAGGTAGTTCGCCACCTTCGCCAGGTTTCGCACCTTGTGAGACTTTAATTTGAATTTCATCCGCATTATTAAGATAATCAATGGTAACGCCAAAACGACCTGAAGCTACCTGTTTAATAGCACTGCGGCGTGAGTCGCCATTGGCATCTGGTGTCCAACGCTTGGCATCTTCGCCACCCTCGCCTGTGTTTGATTTGCCGCCTAGACGGTTCATGGCAATGGCTAGTGATTCGTGCGATTCTGCTGAAATAGAACCAAAACTCATCGCCCCTGTGGCAAAACGTTTGACAATTTCTTTAACATCCTCAACGTCATCAATGGAAATTGGATTGGATTTTTTAAACGACATCAAACCGCGCAATGTTGAGTTGCGCGTGCCTTGTTCGTTGGCATGTTTGGAAAATGCCCAATAAGCTGATTCGTCGTTATTGCGTGCCGCATTTTGCAAGTTGGAAATTGCTTGCGGATCCCACATGTGTTTTTCGCCACCACTGCGCCAATGATATTGACCTAAATTGTCCAAAGAGTTGGTTTGATAAGCATGTTGATGGCGTTGTTCACCTTCTGTTTGTAAGATGTCAAAATTAACCCCATCAATGCGAGACGCTGTGCCAAAAAAGCACTTATCCATCACTTCTGGCGCTAGACCGACTGCTTCAAAAATTTGTGCACCTTTGTAAGATTCTAAAGTAGAAATGCCCATTTTTGCCATGACTTTTAGCATGCCTTTGGCAATGCCTTTTCGATAGGCAGATATAATGGCGTCATCACTTTTAATATCAATCATCTTATCACGACGTGCTTGCCATAATGCCTCAAATGCAAGGTATGGGTTAATCGCATCTGCACCAAAACCTATCATCAGGCAGAAATGATGGACCTCGCGAGCCTCGCCTGTTTCAACAATAATACCCACTTGGGTACGTTCAGCACTGGCAACTAAGTATCGGTGTAGGGCAGAAGAGGCCAATAAACTAGACATTGCAACACGATTTTTACCAATATTACGATCAGACAGTACAATTAAACTGTGTCCATCTTGAATGGCTTGAGAGCCTTGGGCACAAATATTGTCTAATAATTCAGATACTTTCTTGCCCTTATTAATATCATAAGTGATATCAATGATTTTGCTCGTCCAGCCACGGTGGTTGCAATGTCTTAATGCAGCGGACTCTTCATTGGTTAAAATTGGATGGTCAATGACTAAGCGGTGTGCATTTTTGGCTTTATCGCTGAGTAAGTTGCCTTCTGGCCCAATAGAACAACGTAATGACATCACCACTTCTTCACGAATAGAGTCAATTGCTGGGTTGGTGACTTGTGCAAATAATTGCTTAAAATAGTCATAAATAATGCGTGATTGACCAGACAAACAAGCCAGTGCTGAGTCATTACCCATAGAGCCTACTGGGTCACGCAACTCGTTAACCAGTGGCAACAACATAAATTGCAAGGTTTCAGTGCTATAGCCGAATGCTTTTTGACGGTGAATTAATGACTCTGGGTGGAATCCGTGTGATTCGGCTTTACAGAGAAATTCTGATAGGTGTATTTGTTGATCATTTAGCCAGTCTTGGTAAGGATTTTTTGAGGCAAATTCGGATTTAATTGCCTCATCATCAATCAACTTGCCTTTGTCAAAATCAACCAAAAACATTTTGCCTGGGCGCAACCTACCCTTGGTTTTGATATTATCAGTTGCCACATCGACCACACCCACTTCACTTGCCATGATAACGCGCCCATCATGGGTTAAATAGTAGCGCGAAGGGCGAAGGCCGTTACGGTCAAGCACTGCACCAATATAAGTACCATCTGTAAAGGCAATGGAGGCAGGTCCGTCCCATGGTTCCATAACGTTAGAGAAATATTCATAAAATGCTCTCTTTGAAGCGCTCATGTTATCGTCATTTTGCCACGCTTCAGGCACCATCATTAACACCGCCTCTTGCAAGGTACGACCATTCATCATTAAAAATTCTAACACATTGTCAAAACTACCAGAATCAGACACTTCTGTTTCAATAACAGGCAAAGTTTTACCCAAATCACCTTTAAAGAGGTTACTTTCTAACACACCTTCTCTAGCATGCATCCAATTATAATTGCCTTGGCGAGTGTTAATTTCGCCATTGTGTGACATATAGCGGCAAGGTTGCGCTCTATCCCACGAAGGAAAAGTGTTGGTTGAGAAGCGTGAGTGCACCATCGCCAAATAGGTTGAATATTCAATATCAGATAAGTCTTGATAAAAATCAAGCACTTGCGAGCCCATCAACATGCCTTTGTAAACAATAACACTACTTGACAGACTACAAACGTAGAACAATAATGCTTGAGACAAGGCTTTGTCTGTTCTAATGATATTTGAGGTGTGTTTTCTAATAATAAATAATGCGCGCTCAAAAGCTGGCGTGTCAATGCCCTCGGCGCGAGCAATAATGAGTTGCTTAATGACGGGTTGGGATTCTCTAGCAATATCGCCAATATTAGCCTTATCAGTATCAATAGGCACATCACGCCAGCCAATAAAAGTTTGACCCTCACGGGTAACGGATTTTTCTAACAAATCCATGCAATGCGCTCTTTGCTTATCCTCTTGTGGTAAGAAAATATTACCAACACCGTAAGCACCTTTTTCAACTGACATGCCAAATAAACGCCTAATTTCTTGAATGAAAAATCCATGCGGAATGTTCGTTAAAATACCAGCGCCATCACCTGTATTAGTTTCACAACCACAACCACCACGATGGTCCATTCTGGATAACATTTCCAAGGCATCAAGGGTAATTTGGTGTGAAGATTGACCTTTGATGTGGGCGATAAAACCTACGCCACAGTTTTCTTTTTCATTATTTGGATGATAAAGACCATGTGCTTTAGGCAGGTGTAATAATTGGGTGTTCATAGGCTAAAATCTACAAAATAAAAATTGAAAAATTTCTTAATTATAACGTAAAAAATACTTTATTAATGCCTCTAATACACCACTTTAGTGGTGTATTTACCAATCATATTAAGGTAAAATTTCAGCCTAATTTTATTTAAGTTTTATTCAATGTTAACCATCATTTCCCCTTCAAAAACTCAAGATTTTTCCACCATTAATATTGATAAATACACGCAAACACGCCAAATTAAACAATCTGGTGTGTTAATTAAACTCTTAAAGGCAAAAAGCCAAGATGAGATAGCGCAACTGATGTCAATTAGCGACAAACTGGCAAGTTTAAACCACGAACGCTTTCAGATATTTTCAACCCCTTTTAGTCTAACCAATGCCAAGCAAGCATTGCTTGCATTCAAGGGTGATGTTTATAGTGGTATTGATGTGCCTTCTTTATCAATGGCGGATTTAGAGTTTGCACAACACACTTTGCGCATATTATCAGGCTTATACGGTGTGATTCGCCCACTTGACCTAATTCAGCCCTATCGTTTGGAGATGGGTACTCGGCTTGAAAACACCAAGGGTAAGAATTTATATGAGTTTTGGGGTGATGAGATTTCAACTATATTAAACAAAGATGAGACCGACATTATCATTAACCTTGCTTCTAATGAGTATTTTAAAGGCATTAATCAACAAGCCTTAAATGCCAAAATCATTAACATCGCTTTTAAAGAGCTTAAAAATGATACCTATAAAACCATTGGCATTTATGCCAAACGTGCCAGAGGTTTGATGGTTAATTATATGATTAAAAATAGAATCACCAATGCAGAGGATTTGAAAAGTTTTGACAAACAAGACTATCAATTTAGAGCCGATATGTCTGATGACACAACATGGGTTTTTACCAGAAGCTAATTCCCAAACAATCCTGCGTACTCTGCTTTGAAACTGCAAAGTTTTGCGTATGTAAAACGTGCGAATCCAGTTTTGTTACTAATGATAATCGCTGTCTTTGTTGTGCCGTTAGACTGCCCTCTAGTTTTAGTTTAAACTTTTGTGGCGAGTGCTTGAGCCATTCCCCTGCTTTTTCCAAAACTTATGTTTTATATGATTATTCTCACGCTTGCGCACAACTCATTAAGCAGTTTAAATTTAATCACCAATTGTGTATTGGTGATTATTTTGCGCACCAATTACACAATTTATACTGCTCAATAATTAAAGAAAATGGCAGTTATGATGCCATTATCCCATTGCCTCTAAGCCGTGTACGTATTAAGGAGCGAGGCTATAACCAAACCCACGAATTGCTAAGAATTATTGCTAAAAATACCAATGCCATTATTGACACGAAAAATGTTAGGCGTATCAAAGCCACCAAGCCATTATCATCACTAAACCTAGTGCAGCGAAAAAAAGAAATTAAAGGTGCGTTTAGCGCGCAAGCCATGCCTTATAAAAAAGTTTTATTGGTTGATGATGTTATGACCACTGGCTCTAGCCTGAATGAGTTGGCAAAAACCATCACTAAGGTTGGCGTTGAATCTTGTGATGTGCTTATTCTAGCCAGAACTTAATAATCCAAAGAATAAACGGGTGCTATTTAGTCTTATTTTCTAGGTTGTTGTTGACAACTTATAGACTGTTGCCTTGCCACCAACACCAAACATACAAACTTAGCAAGACCACTTATTAACCAACAAAAAGTTGTACTTAGAATTTGAAATTAGGATTTTTTAAGTTTCGCTATTCTGTCTATTCTGTCTATTCTGTCTATAATTTTTTCTACCAGTCCATCGGTATTATTTTTCTCTTTCAGCGTAGAATATACAATAGCATCAGCGAGCTTGGGTAAAAATTCTTTCTGATAGTTAGGGTTTTCATTTTTCACACGCTCAAACATTTTAGCCATTGCCACACGATTGCTGGCTTCAATACGCATTGATTTAGCATTGGTATATTGGCGAATAATAGTAAAAGTCACAATAGAAGAAAAAATATAAATAACATAAGTGTCGCTACTCTCTAAAACATCACAAGCAACCAAAACAAACATCAATACAATCAATGCTAAAGTTATGATGACCGCCCATTTGCTCCATTTAAACCAAGTATCTTCTTCTTTTTTGTGATCTTCTTTTAGTTCTTCTAAAACCTCTTGAAACTCTTGCACTTTTTTATTGCTTTCCTGAATTTTTTTGAAACCCTTTTCAAAGTTTTCTTCTTCTTTCTTAGTTTGCTCTTGAGAGATAATGGTTGGGTCAATGCTTTCTGCTTTTTTAAAATCAGCAATCGCCTTATCTTCTTTTTTTAATTGTCGATAAGAAAGCCCGCGATTATAAAAAGCCATAGCATATTCTGGATTAAATTCAATGGCTTTGTCAAACTCTTGAATAGATCGGTAGAATTGCTTTAGTTTGGTATAAACAATCCCACGATTATAAAAAGCCATAGCATTTTCGGGTTCAAAAACAATAACTTGCTCGAAATCTTGAATAGCTTGGTCGAATTGCTTTAGTTTGTTGGCATAAATACTCCCACGACTATTAAAAGCCTTAGCATATTTTGGATTAAGTGCAATAGTTTGGTCTAAATCTTGAATAGCCTGGTCGACTTGCCCTAGCTCGTTATAAGTATTCCCACGATTAAAAAAAGCATGAGTGTATTCTGGATTAATATCAATAGCTTGGTTGAAATCTTGAATAGCCTGGTCGAATTGCCCTAGCTTGTTATAAGCAACCCCACGATTGCTAAAAGTATGAACATCTTTTGGATTTTGTTCGATAATATCGGTGCAAAGTTTAATAGCTTGCTTCCAGTCTTGCTTGTTATACGCCTCAGTTGCAGCTAGGCGTAATGCAATCAAATCCATTTTATTCTTTGTCATTTTTCTTTTAAAACCTAACTTCAAATTCTAAGGGCAACCTTTTCCTTTTGTTGGTTAAGAATCTACCAACTTCAACTGCACTGTGTTTGTAGCGTAAGCAAAGGCAAATCTAGTATCAAGGTCATCTAAGTGATAACCTTTTAAAATACTGGTGCCGAAGGCCGGACTCGAACTGGCGACCTACTGATTACAAATCAGTTGCACTACCAACTGTGCTACTTCGGCATCAGGGGGGATTATACCTACAAAGCTAATAAGTATTTTTTAAAAAATATGGTTTTTAGATTAGAAAGAACACCCTGTGGTAGAGGCGTTAAGTGCTTTATTTAACGACAACACCACCACCTAATTAGCGCACATCAACAGTAAGTTTTTTAATTTGAACAGCGTCAATAACGCTTGAATGATTAAATACTGGCATAACAGAATTTTGCGTTAATGAATCATATGAGGCAAACTGTGAGTTTGTTGTAATGGCACTATTTTAGGCGAAGCCATGTGTCTCATAAGTTGTGATGGGTTGATGCAGTGGTTTCTACAGCATCAATCAATAACTTTACTTGTCTGGATTTTAAATAGTCATACCGATTAGCTCTAAGATTATCAGGCAAGCGAATCTCACCAAAACGAATACGAATAAGGCGTGATACCTTAAATCCTAACGCCTCCCACAAACGCCTTACCTCACGTTTTCTGCCCTCTTTAAGCACGACTTTATACCAACGATTAGCACCCTGACCCCCACCAAGCGTTATTTGGTTAAACTTAGCAAAGCCATCATCAAGCTTAACACCTTGAGTGAGTTTTTTTAAATCCTCATTCTCAACTTGACCCAACACCCTAACAGCATATTCCCTATCAATTTGCGAACTGGGATGCATGAGTTTATTAGCCAAATCGCCATTGTTTGTAAAAAGCAATAAACCAGAAGTGTTCAAATCAAGACGCCCCACCATAACCCAGCGCGACTCTTTAGGCAGCAAACTATAAACACTCTTTCGTCCTTTATCATCTGAATTAGAGCAAATAACACCTGCTTGCTTATTCAAAATAATAACTTTTATCTGTTGCTGGATATAACGACTTAAATCAATTTTCCGCCCATCAATCTTAGCACGGTCGGTTATTTCAGCCTTGTCGCCAATACTGGCGGTTTTATTATTAACCTCAATACGCCCTTGCTCAATTAAGCGCTCTGCCCAGCGACGAGAGCCATAACCAGCACTGGCAATAAGTTTTTGTAGCCTTTCAGGCATTTAAAATACCAATAAATTTTTCAAACTCTATGTACAAATTTGGGTTTTTATTTTGCTCCCTAAGACGAATAATAAAAGGTTTAGATTGTTTATAAATAGCAATAATCATCAATTTTTGAGATTTTTTAATCATCTCAATATCAGCAGCAATGCCAACACTGATATTTTCGTAGTAATTAAGCAAATTTCTAATGGAAATAGCCTTTTCATCTTGTAAATGGGTTGCGTTTGCATAAATAGCCACATCGTCATCTTCGCTATGATGAATATGTCTTAAAGTCCTCATGCCAGACTCTAAAAAATCATATTCCAAGTCTTTCATTAATAGGGAGATGGTTTTGTCTTTTTTGATGGTTTCTCTTTGTTTTTTAATTGAAACCCACGCAACGAAAACAGCCACTACTAAAGTGGCTGTTTGTATGATTTGAAAAATTATTTGATTACTCAAGTCCGTTTGACCCTTCTTGTAAAATAGTCATCGCTTTATCCTTCCTAAGTTATATTGATGTAAATAATTATAGCACAATTATTAATTATTAATCAATAATTAATGCCCATCGCCTCTCGAACCTCCATCATGGTTTCTTTAGCAACACTTCTGGCTTTTTCAGAGCCTTCAAAAATAATTTGCTTAATAAGTTCTGGGTCTGCTTGATATTTAGCAATACGCTCTTGTATAGGGGTTAACGCCTCTTCAATGGCATTAATAATAGGCTGTTTGCATTCTACACAACCCATTTTAGCCTTGGTACAACCCTCCACCACCCAATCACAAGTTGATTTGTTTGAATATACTTTATGCAGTTGCCATACGGGACATTTTTGTGGATTGCCCGAATCAGTCAGCTTGATTCTGGCAGGATCAGTTGGCATACGCTTAATCTTGGCTTGTATTTGCTCGGTAGTGTCTCGCAAGGAAATCGTGTTACCATAAGATTTACTCATTTTTTGACCATCTAGCCCTGGCATTTTCGAAGCTTTGGTTAATAATGACTCAGGTTCAGGTAAGATAATCTTGCCCACGCCTTCAATATAGCCTGAAAGCCTTTCTCTATCACCCAGAGTAATATTTTGTTGTTGCTGTAGCAAGGCTTGCGCCTTTATTAAAGCCTCATCATCACCTGTTTCTTGGTAGGTTTTACGCAATGAACGGTACGATTTAGCTTGTTTTTTACCCATTTTACTAATGGCAATTTCAGCCTTTTCTTCAAAATCAACTTCACGACCATAGAGATAATTAAAACGTCTAGCCACCTCACGTGTCAACTCAATATGTGCGACTTGGTCTTCACCGACTGGCACGAGTCCTGCCTTATAAATTAAGATGTCTGCACTTTGCAATAAAGGGTAACCCAAAAATCCATAAGTTGCTAAATCTTTAGTGTTTAATTTAAGTTGTTGATCCTTATATGAAGGCACGCGCTCCAACCAACTTAAAGGCGTTGACATGGAAAGCAACAAGTGCAGCTCTGCATGTTCAGGCACTTTGGATTGTACAAAAATCGTTGAAGTATTTGGATTAATACCTACAGCCAACCAGTCAACCACCATTTCCATAACATGGGTGTTTAAATCTATCTTGTCTGAATAATGCGTGGTAAATGCATGCCAATCAGCCACAAAAAAGTAAGAATCGTACTCATTTTGTAACGCCAGCCAATTTTTCAAAACGCCATGATAATGACCTAAATGAAGTTGACCCGTAGGTCGCATGCCTGATAAAACTCGCCTGTCTTGCATTGTCTCTTGACTTAAAATTAAATGAATGAATTATACCAAGGCTGAATGCAATGCTTTATATGTTTGTGCGTAACTAGATAAACCTTCTAACACTAAATTTTGATGAAGTTTAACCTGATGATGAAGTTTTAACACAATCATCTTAGCATCGCCACCTGTCAGCACAACAATTAAATCAGTGTAATTATCCAAATGTTGTTCAATTTGTGTATTAATAGCACTCATCAGCATCTGGCTTGTACCAATCAGCCAACCTTCTTCGGTGTTGTTTGCAGTGAGGCCTAAAGACACCTGTTGAGTGCTATTGGAAAATTGGGCAAAACTGCGTCTCAATACACTCAAACCGGGCATAATAAGCCCCCCTTGGTGTTTGCCATTAGTAAGTACTAAGTCAAAAGTCAGCGCACTGCCTGCATCAATAATCAGCAAATTTTGTTGAGGATAGCGTTCAATACTGGCCAACATTGCCAGCCAACGATCAGAACCCAATGTGGACGGCATTTGATAGCCACATTTTAAAGATTTAAATGTGTGTTCAGTCTTAACAAAATGTATATTATTAAGCCCATCTAATATATGGCAATCACCCACACAACTAACAAAAATTTTATCTACTTTGGGCAATTGAGTGATATTGAATGCTTTAATAAGTGCTGAATTAGTCTCATCACCCAAGCGCCATTTGATGGCGGTATTGCCGATATCAACTAATAAGCATGACTCAGACTCAAATTGGCACATCAAATAAAGCGTCATTTATTAATAAATGCGCACCAATACTTGCTGCATAACCCAGTGCAATCACGCCCGTCCACCTCAAATGCGAGCCAAACGTATAAAGCCCTTTTGATTGACCCATGAGTGCCACACCTGCAGCAGAACCCACTGAAAGCAAACTACCACCCACACCTGCTGTGAGTGTTACTAATAACCATTGACCTAATGACATATCAGGGTTCATGCTTAATACCGCAAACATCACTGGAATATTATCGACAACAGCAGACAATACACCCACCAAAATATTGGCATAAGTCGCCCCTAAAGAGACATACATCGCCTCAGAAGTGAGTGCCAAGTAGCCCATAAAGCCCAATCCGCCAACACTCACAATCACTCCGAAGAAAAATAGCAAAGTATCCCACTCTGCATTTGCCACTTTTTGAAACACATCAAATCCTTTTTGTTGCAATTTACGCTCAGATTTACGAATAAAATAAGCAACAATCATAAGATAACTCAAACCTGTCATCATGCCCATTGCTGGTGGTAAATGTAGAAAATTATGAAAACTGACTGCGGTAATAATAGTGATAATAAAGAGAGCAACAATGGTAATACCGCCCAATTTAATATCAACTTTACTTTGACTGCCCGTAGTAGCCACCTCATTTTTAATAGAAAAATGCATGATAGTAGCTGGTACAACAAAGTTAATCAGTGATGGTACTAGTAAATTAAAAAATTGCGAAAACTCAACAATGCCGTTTTGCCACACCATAAGCGTAGTGATATCGCCAAATGGACTAAACGCACCACCTGCATTAGCAGCCACAACAATATTAATAAAAGCAATGGATACAAAACGCGGATTACCTGCACCTACTGCCAACACGACTGCACCCATAATAAGTGCTGTGGTTAAATTATCAGCAATTGGTGAAATAAAGAAAGCCAAAAATCCTGTCAACCAAAAAAGTTGTCTAAAAGTTAAGCCTTTATTCACCAACCAAACCTTAAGTGCTTCAAATATTTGTCTTTCACGCATGGCTTCAATGTAAGTCATTGCCACTAATAAGAATAAAAACAATTCTGAGTACTCTAATATATAATGCCTAAGTGCCACCCCAGCAAAATCTGGCAAACCTTGACTGGCGTAGATCCAGCCAATCAACCCCCAAATAACACCTGCTACTAAAATAACAGGTTTGGATTTTCTAAAATACGTAAACTCCTCTATCATTACAAAAATATAAGCCAATACAAACAAAAAAAGTGCTGTATAACCCACCCAATGCTCAGTTAAATCTAAGGTTATGAGTGGCTCGCTAGCTGCAAAAGCACTCATAGGTAAAAGTGTCAATAACTTTAATAACTTAATCATCTTTAATCCTTATTAATTTAGCATCATGACATGTAATTTCACTATCTTGATACTTAACTTCAATCGTCGCTAAATACTGTAATTTGCCAACTGATTTTACACAACGCACCACAATGCCTGATGCTTTTGCTGATTTTGAGTCAAACGCAACCAACTTATCACCCACTTTAAGCACCTGTTCACATTCAAACAAGCACATACGATGTTTTGGTTTACCCAAGTAATGCAAGCGTGCAACCACTTCTTGCCCAGGATAACAGCCCTTTGAAAAATTAACCCCAACCTCATCAATGTCTAAATTCAACTCTTGTGGTACAAATTTTTCACTGGTCATTAGGTATACTTCTGGAACGGGCAAGGCTCGTTCTGGAATGGGCAAGGCTCGTTTAGAGTTAGTAATTTCAACTTTTGCCATCAATACAAACATATTCAGGCGCTGTTTAACCTTGTCTGTCAAGCATTTTGGAAAATTAAGGAAAAAATCATCCTTACGCCTAGTCACCCAAAAAAGTGCAATGATTCTACCTTGGTGCTGACAATAAGCATTCAATTGCCAATCGCCCTCCTGAATCAGAGTAATATCATTACTCAACTGTCCTTGCAAAAAATCCTGCACATCTGTGCCACTTATCTGCAAGGTTGTTCTATTATTCATATTTGCCCCCTGAAACAATCCTTACCCGTTAGAATTCAAAGTCATTTTGGTTTAAAAAATATTTTTATTATCAGCAAAAGCAATGGACGCTTGTTTTAAGTAGTTTTTATACCCATCTAACCCATCAATTTCTTGAATAATTTGATTTATTTCTTCTTTCTTACAAATACTTTCACCCAATTCTGTGCCTAAATATTCAAACAAACTGGTTTTCACTAAAGACCTTTCGGGGGTGATTCTATGATGCTTATAATTTAAATTAACATAGCTTGAAACACTTGGTAGAGCATAATCACCACTTAAATGAGTCGCTTTAAACTTACCTTGAAACAAACGACCTGTGCGTTTTTCTTGATTGTTAAAAAACACCGTATAAGAAGTCCCTAGCCTTCGCATAAAATTAGAAATAGCGCTATCCATTTGTTGTTTTAACAACAAATGAAAATGGTTAGGCAATAAGCCACAATAGAGACTAATTTTTCGGAAATGGGCAAGGCTCGTTTAGTTTTTACTAATGACAGTGTGAATTAAACTTACTAGATAGCCGATGCCTGCACCTACCAAGGCAAAAGCTAAGTACATCATTTCCTTGATGCCTTTAAGTCCTTGGTCAAAATAATCTTTGGTAACTATTTCATTATTTTTCTCATCAATGGCTTGAGCAATGGCATCAGCTTGTTTGACACTAAGTCCAGCCTCTTGTAGTGTGTGTGATAATGTCAGTGTATTCATTTGATTCCTTGGTTTTTTCATTCAAGATTATAACAAAAAACCGAGGCATGCCTCGGTTTTTTGTGGGTTTTAGAACTTGCTTTAATGCCATGCAAGCATGGTTAGTAACATTGGAATGGATAAAATCACATTAACGCTTGAGGCCAATGCCGCATTTTTCTTAGCAGTTGCAATTTCTTCTACAGTTGTCTTTTTCATACCTAAAATCTTTTGCTGATTCGGCCAAATAATAAACCAAACATTAAATGCCATGATGGTACCCATCCACGCACCAATGCCAATCACTTGATAGCCTTGTGCAAAAGTAAATGCACCAATAATACCGTCCATGCCACGAGATTGTAGTGCTAATAATACCAAGCCTAAAATCCAAGTGGTCGCTGCTGCCATACGAAACCATAATAATGCACGAGGTGCAATGTATTTGCCAATGGCTGCTGGACCAGGGCCGTCAGTGTCGGTCAGGGCTTGACCCATGCCTGGCACTTGAACAAAGTTAAAGTAATAAAGTAAGCCAATCCATAAAACGCCCGCTGCAACATGAAGCCAAACGGCAAGTGCATAATGACTCATGTTACCTACGTTGCTAAATGAGACAAAAACAACTGCTGCCATGATAAAGCCGATTATGATTTTTCCTTGTATTGAATTAATGAAATTCATGATTTTCTCCACTGGTTGTAAAGTTGATTATTATAATAAGGTATTTTTCTTGATGTGTGTTAATTTTTAACCTTTTATATGCCTGAACTGCCAGAAGTCGAAACTACTAAGCGTGGGCTTGCACCTTTAATGGGGCTGTTGAAAATAAGACATGTCATCTTTGCAAGGGTAAAATAGTTAAAATTGCACAAAGCCAACCTTCCACATTCTATTGTAAAAAATGTCAGACTTAGATACGCCACAAGAACTGTTCCAAACAAATTGCTCAACCAACTCTGAGCCATTCGCACTGCAAAATTTAGGCAACTACATGACCCCAGAATTTAGTGAAAATTGCATTGTTATTATTGACCCTGGTATGCAAATTCATAATCGTGCTTACGCTGTTGTGCGTTTTGATGGTGAGCTGTATTTTCGTCAGTATATTGAGCGTGGTTCAAATAAATTTTTGGTCTGTTTAAACACCCAACATGACGACATTGAACTCAAAGGCGAGTTTGAAGTCGTGGGTTGTGTGGTGCAACAAAAACAACGTAAACAAAAACCACGACATTATTACCACCTCAACCCATTTACCAAAGAGATGGATTTTTACGCAAGTGGCAAACTCAAAGATAACAAGGAAAAATAATCATAGAAAAGAAAGTTTAGAAAAACCATCGTAAAATCACTTAACTAGATATTAAAGGAACGGGCAAGGCTCATCTCTTCTATTTAATCCAAATAAGGTGTGCCATTCTGCCTGAATTTACGCCGTCTCGGCGATAGGAGAAATAATCTTTTTCTTGCTCGGCGGTGCATTGATCGCCGCCACTGATTGTTTTAATGCCTAAATTATTTAAGATGATTCGGGCGGCTTGGTAGATGTCCAGATGGTATTTTTCGCCTGTTTGAGTGAATGCTACACTCAATTTTTTATCCTTAATAATAAATTGCTCAAACATTGCCTTGCCCATTTCAAGGTTTTTTGATGAAATTGCTGCACCAAAATGTATTAATAAATCACGTCCATCAAACTGGGTGATAAATGACTCAATCACGCCGTTTAAAATCCCTTGCCAACCTGCATGGGCAATGCCGACTTGTGTGCCCGATTGATTAGAGGCAAAAATTGGCAAACAATCTGCTGTCATCACGGCGCAAACCACGGCTTTTTCACAAGTAATAACAGCGTCTCCTTTACAATCATTAGACTGAGCATCTAGGCAAATATTAGAATGCGTTTGATTCAGCCATTTTGGTGTATTGGGTAAGTCAAAATGCGTCATCAGTAATTTACGATTATGAATAACAGCATCAGGGGTGTCGCCTGTGTACGTTGCGAGATTAAAATTATCATAATGACCAATACTCGCTCCACCTTCTAGGTATCGTGGGGTTGAAAGCAATTTAACACCACTTGGAAAGTTTGGTTTAGTTTGCATCAAATTTGGTCAATATCTGTAATAAATCTTGCATGTCTTGCGGTAGTGGCACTTTCCATGACATTAATTCACCAGATGTTGGATGCGTGAGGGTGAGTTTTTTGGCATGAAGCGCTTGACGATTGAAATTTTTAAGTGCATTTTTTAGTTGCTCATCTGCTTTTTTGGGAAAACGAATTTTGCCGCCATACATCGGATCAGCAATCAGTGGATGCCCAATAAATGATAGATGTACTCGAATTTGATGGGTACGCCCTGTTTCTAAAATTGCTTTAACATGGGTGTGGTGTGCAAAGCGCTCAATAACACGATAATGAGTCAGTGCATCTTTACCATCTTCAACCACTGCCTGCCTAATTCTATCTTTAGGGTCGCGCCCTATCGGCTCGCCAACCATGCCACCAGAAATCATATGACCATAGACAATGGCTGAATATTCTCGTGACATGTTATGAGTTTGTAGTTGCTTGGTTAAATGTTTTTGTGCATATTCACTGCGTGCAACAACCATCAATCCTGAAGTGTTTTTGTCCAAACGATGAACAATCCCAGCTCGGTCAAGATTGGTTAAAGATGAGTCGTAATGTAACAATGCGTTAGCAAGCGTTCCTGTCCAGTTGCTTGCACCAGGGTGGGTGACCAAGCCTACTGGCTTATTAACAACAATAATTGCCGCATCTTCATACACCACATTAATAGCAATATTTTGCGCTAACCATGCGTTGGTTTTCTCAATTTTGATTGATAAGTCAACCACCTCACCGCCTAGAACTTTTTCTTTAGATTTGAAAGTTTCATGATGAATTAAGGCATCACCAGACCTTATCCAGCGGGTGATTTTAGCACGTGAATAGTTGGGCAACATTTGTGCCATTGCAGCATCAATACGCTGACCGATGAGGCGATTTGGGATAATAATACTTAACAAACTCACAATAATAATTAGCACTCACGTGAACATAAAATGGCGTCGCGTAAGAGATTTGAACTCCTGTTACTAGGATGAAATCCTAGGGTCCTGGGCCAGACTAGACGAACGCGACACAGGTATTTTAATTGAGAACCTTACGCCTATAGGTTGAATATTTTTAAGCAGATAAAAAATGACTTGGCTTTTTAAAAACCAAGTCATTCTCATAAATGGCATCGTCTAGGAGAATCGAACTCCGAACCGATACATATTGAAACAACCTGAAAAATGTTGAAATGCCCTACTTAAAAGGCAAAAATCAAAAAATCAAACTGTTTCAAAATCTTTTAAACTGTTTCTCGTCGTCATTTTGTAGTCACTTCTTTGTCTTTTCTTCTTGCATTTTTACAAAATTAAATGTTGGCAACATTTGTGGCTCATAACCAGACAAAAGTAAAAATTGAGAAACAAAAGCCCTTAAATATGGGTAAGCAATTGCTGGTGCATTAACACTTGGAAAATGAGACTCTTTAAACTCATTATCAACTTCTTTAGAAGTTGTAAAAGTTGCAATATAACTTATATACAATAGCTTATCTTCAACAGGCAATGAAATTTCAAAATAAATAACAAATGACTTCGCCTCTTCTTCTTGATAAGCAACGCCATGACCTACACTTAATTTTGATTCTTTCTCGCTTTTTTCAAACTTTAAACTTGTAATACGGTAATTATCTAACTGAATATCCATTATGCTGCCAAAGAGTAAGATATGTCATTTGAGACTGTTTGATTAAAAATATCGTTTAAATTAGTGCAAGGAGTTTTTGACACATTGATATTTTCAATCTCTCCAGTTATGTTGGGATATTGAAAATTAATACTCGGTTCAACATCAATGCCTAGCACATCTTCAACACTTATATCATAAATAGTATCTTCCCCAATTTTCACCCTAATCTCTAACATTTCTTCCGCAAACTCTTCTGGTGTTTTATTTGCTAGAATTTTATCTAGTACGCTATTCATAATTAACTTCTCCTTTTTTGAAAGTATAACATCCTTCAAATACACATAATTGTTGTCTTGTCGGTCCAACAACAATGCTTTCTTTCGCACCTTGAGCAACAGGAATGTTTATTAAACCCAAATCTCTTTTATCCTCTATTTTTATAGCATGATAACTCCATGCTCCAACATTATTACTATTAAGTTCTCTTAAATATTCTACAACCGCTCTTAATGAAAGCGAATCTTGTGAAATAATATTTAACTTTTTTAGTTTTTTTACCATCTCATAAAATTTAATCTTATGATCGACATTGCCAACTAAATCGAACAACTTATTTTTTTCAAAAGATAGTTCAAATTTCATAATACAATATTTATAGCCTCTTGCTTTATAACAATCTTCGCTCCATTTTTTAGCAAAATAATCGGAGTCAGTCCAAAAATAATAACCCTGTGTTAGCCATTGATTATTAGACCTACTTAAAAAAGGTGCATCATGCTCTTGTCCATTTTGTTTACAAGCATGAAAGGCAATAACTTCAATCACTATTAAGCTTTACAAAAAAATAAATAATTTTATAGATTAAAACCAGTACAAACAAAGTATTTTTTAAGTAAGAATTTTATCGTTGTCGTCATATTTATTAGTGTCAATATCTTAAATGCATTGATACCAAAGGTTAATTTGGCATCGCCTAGGAGAATCGAACTCCGAACCAATACATATTGAAACAACCTGAAAAATGTTGAAATGCCCTACTTAAAAGGCAAAAATCAAACTGTTTCAAAACCTTTCAAACTGTTTCTCGTCGTCATTTTTAGGAAGAATGTATATTGCTTATTTGATAAATAAGCAAATTATAACTTGACACATAAGCAAACAAAACTATAATAGAATCATGGACGTTAAATACAGCAAGCAGGTAATCAAATACTTAACAAAGATGGGCAGTTCAAAAAGAGGTTTGGTTGTTAGTAAAATTAAGCAACTACCCTTGGGTGATGTTAAGAAGTTTATAAACCACCCAAAAGCCACGCATAGATTAAGAGTTGGTGGAATTAGAGTGTTGTTTAGAATTGAACGGAGCAGGGTTATTATTGCCAAAATTGGCAATAGAGGTGATATTTATAAATAGGGGTCAAGCAATGCAAACATTAACAATTGAACAAAAAGATTACGCACTAGTGCCAATGAGTGATTATAACGCTATGTTAGAGTGTGTTGAGGATATGCAAGACATAGAGGCTATGGCACAATTCGATAAAGATTTGGCGAACGGAAAAGAAGAAATGATTTCGAGTAAATTTGCTGAACGCTTGATTTTTGGTGAAAACCCTTGCTTGGTATGGCGAGAATATCGTGAGCTTACACTTAAAAATGTAAGCGATGCCACTGGCATTGATGTGACAACAATCTCACGTATTGAAAATAACAAGCGAGATCCAAGCATTAAGCAAGTTAAATCTATAGCGCAAGCGCTAAAAATCGAGGTGACTGATTTAATTTAATAACTAGTAGCCATGTTGCCAACATCAAGATTGACAGTTGAAATGCCAGTGGTTTTGATTTTTTCGACTGTGGCTGGGGCTTGAGAGTCATTTTTAACGCTCAAGGGATAGTTAGAGGGTCAACATTAAAACAATTCTTGCTGTCGTTTTTTGAAGTTATTGTATTATTCAGTCCTTAAACACAACAATGAGATACGCTCACCTTGCACCAGAATTTTTAAACGAAATGACCACACTCAACCCGATTAATTATTAATTGTCGTCATATTTATTAGTATCAATGTCTTAAATATATTGATACCAAAGGTTAATTTGGCATCGCCTAGGAGAATCGAACTCCTCTTGCAAGGATGAAAACCTTGAGTCCTAACCGATAGACGAAGGCGACATAAAGAAAATTTTGTATCAAGAAATGGTGGAGCTAAGCGGGATCGAACCGCTGACCCCGACACTGCCAGTGTCGTGCTCTCCCAGCTGAGCTATAGCCCCAAAACACCACCGAATTACTGACTTGCTAACAAAAAACGTAAATTATAATCTCTAAGTTAAATTAGTCAAGGCATAATTGGTAAAATAATGGCATGAATACACAAACTTTTAAAGAAAAAACTTACACGCTAGAAATTCTCTACCATATTGGCACTTCGGAGAATTCAATTCACTTTATCTTTGATCATAACACTAAAACCTGTGCCATTGTTGACCCAGCATGGGACGCACCATTGTTTATTGACAAAATACGCAATAAAGGCTACACACTTACTGATATTTGGCTGACTCATTGGCACTTTGACCATACTAATGCTGTTGATGAAATTGTACAAGCAACGGGTGCTAAAATTACAGTGGGTGTTAATGAAGTGTCTTATTTACAAATTAACAGCTCGCCTGAGACGGTTGAAAACAACGACACTATTTTTATCGGCAATACTGTCGCTAAAATTATCAACACACCTGGGCACAGTGCTGGTGGGATTTGTTATTTGTTGGATGGACATATTATTGTAGGAGATACTTTATTCGTTTATGGGGCGGGGCATTGTTCATTACTCGGTGGCAATATTAACGAATTGTTCCATTCCATACAAAAACTTAAATATATTGATGATGATGTCATGCCACATTCTGGACATGATTATGGCTCAAAAATCAACACAACCATGGGCGAACAAAAACAAGGGAATGCTTTTTTACTGCTTGATAATAAAGCCGATTTTGTTAATTATGTCAACGGTATGCAACAAGGAAAAATCCCTTACCCTGCCCACGCCATGACCAAGAAAGAAATTAAGGTTATATTGTGAGCACCGTAGTAATAAGCAAGCAAAACTTTCTTATTTCATCAGCAAGCACGGTTTTCTTATTATGGATAACTTAAGTGATGATTGGCTTTTTTGGTGGCTCGTTTGATCCAATTCATTATGGGCATTTAAAAAATGCCGCCCAACTTAAAATTGAACTTGGGTTGTCAGCATTATTTTTAATGCCTTGCGCCAAGCCTGTATATAAAGACCAACTTAACTTTAGCACTGATCAACGTATGAATATGTTGCAATTGGCTATTAAGGAATTTGACACGCTGGCAATAGACACTAGAGAAATTGAGCGAGATGGTGTGTCTTACACGATTGATTCACTCAAACAGATTAAATCAAATTATCAAAATCATGTGATTTGTTTAGTGATTGGTATGGACAGCTTTAATCACTTAAGCAGTTGGAAAGATTTCCAAGATTTTCATCAATATTGCCATCTTGTGGTGATTAATCGACCTAATATTTCAATCGTTCGGCAGAATTATGGCTTTAAATTAGTTGATACAATCAACAATTTAGACGATCAAAAGACAGGGTTGCTTTATTTTGCAAAAACTCAAATGCTTGATATTTCTTCAAGCACTATTCGTGGTAAAATATGCACCCATAAAAATTTGTCTGGCTTGCTGCCAGAATCTGTCATTACTTATATTAAAACCTTATGAATTTGGAACAACAATTAAAAGTCGTCACCGATACCATTGAAGAACTAAAAGGCGAGGACATCATCACTTTGAAAGTTTTAGAGCAAAGTGCTGATATTGAAGCCATTGTTATTGCCACAGGTCGATCAATTCAGCATGTGCGTGGTATTGCTAATAATCTTAAAATTGAGGCCAAACGCCTTAATATGAAAGTGCTGGGCATTGAAGGTACTGGAACTGGACACTGGGTGCTAATAGACTTAGCAGAGGTTGTGGTGCACGTGATGACTGAAAAAACCAGAGGGTTTTACAAATTAGAAAAACTTTGGTCGAAACTGGAAAACGCTTAAAGAGACCACTGCACCACTCAACAACCACCCCTATCATCGTCAATAAATTTCAATAAGGAAGAAAGGTTTTCTTATTGATTTGTAGTTGAATACATTATATTATTATATAATTGCATGGCAATATACAATTGAAGAATAATAACATAAAAACTCTAATCTAATCGCTCACTTACCTATTATTTAAAACGAGATATGATAGCAATAGTAAAGAAATAAGCGACATAACAACATGAAAGAAGGTTTCAAAAATATTATCGCCACCAAAGGCGAGCAACATATCCAAGTGGTTAAAGGTGTTAAGTATACATTAACTGCCCCTAACGGGGGGGCTGTTTACCCTCACATAGCCCGTAAAGTAGACAATGACTTAGTGATAGAGTTAGAGGACGATATAGAAGTAACCTTTGACGACTATTTTAAAGTACGTGCGACTGATTTATCTTACCTAGTGTCTCTACCCAGTAAAGATGGGATGTATCATACTATTGAAGACAATTTTGTCACCCTTGCTGATGGGTCGCAAATCGTTCATGTTCATGGCGATAAATGTATTTTAGAAGATATTATTGAAAATAAATCTGATTTATTTGTTCAAAGTTTTAACGACGTATATTTAAGTGATGGTTTTTATATTTGTTCAATATTACCTATTTTACCGATCGGTGGTGGCGGTGGCGGTGGCGGTGGCGGTGGCGGTGCTACTAAAGCACTAACTACTAGTTTTGCCCCTACTGTCGGTAATCCACCTGCTGGAACTACGCCACCTGCTGGAACTACGCCACCTGCTGGAACTACGCCACCTGCTGGCGGTAATCCACCTACTAATCCTGCCCCTGCTGACCCCAATAATCCGCCTGACGACCCTATAACGCCACCAGTTGACCCTGACGATTCTGATGACCCTACTAACAGAGCACCAGTTCTTATTAATCCAATTGAAGATACATTGATTTATAAAGAAAATCGTCCATCAAATACAAATACCCGTAGTGTTCCACAAGAGCGGATTAGACCAGACGTTTCATCAGAGTCAAGCGAGAATACAATATATATAAATGAACCCTTCACCCTATCAATAGCCGATCATTTTACTGACCCTGATGATGATATTTTAACTTACAGGTCTAATATATCAGAACCAGGTTGGCATCATAGTCCAGCAACAGACTGGCTAACATTTCATAGTGAGACAGGTGTTTTTAGTGGGATACCAAGAAGCGATAGTGTCGGTTTTATAAACGTGCAAGTTATTGCTAGTGATGGGGAATTTAGTGCCTTATCAAATGTCTTTTACATTAACCTGATTGAGTATGGGGTCACTGTGCCACCTGTTGACCTACCTCCTTTAACAGATATAACCGATCCACCTGTTGACCCTGACGATCCTAATCAGCCAGTTGACCCTGATGACCCGCCAGTTGACCCTGATGACCCGCCAGTTGACCCTGATGACCCGCCAGTTGACCCTGATGACCCGCCAGTTGACCCTGATGACC
>JAUVOQ010000045.1 GCA_030599095.1 Candidatus Ruthturnera sp. | reverse complement strand
TAGACCCTAGGGCATTGCGAACAGTGCCACCCACTTCTTTTAATAAGGTGGTTGCTTGGTTGTCTTTTTAAGGTAGTTTTGAGGGTTGTTCCAGTTGTCAGTATAAGGCTTGCTGAAATCTAGATAGGCGGCTTTGTTAAATTGGGGCGTATTTTCAACAGTGCTAACATCAAGGGATAAAACTAAGAGAGTAGCGGTAAAGAGGTATTTAAGTTTATTATTAAAGGCACTAGAAAGTACCCCCCCCCCCCCGCATGCGACATTTACTGTGGGTGTTTTAGTAAACGTGCCTTTAAGGAAGTGGGTTAATTTGGTTTTTATTGTCATGGTTCTATGTTTTTTATAGTCAAAGGGCTAATGTGCTGTATTATTACACATTTTTTGATGCTAAACTGTCAAATAAATTCAAAGACCATTTAACAAAGGTAGGTATAGAATTTAAATGTGAACAAGACAGTGGCCATTTTTATCGTAATAAATAGAAGAATAAAATGAGTGGATTTTTTGTATTAGTGTCGTTTGAATTAAACGACAGGGGTTTATTGAATGATTGGAAGATTTTCTCTAAAGAAATTGACGATAATCTTAGCGGCGTTAAAGGGTTTGTTTCACGTGATTCTGGGATTGATGAACAAGGATATGTGTATTGCTTGACTAAATGGCAAAGTAGAGCATATCAAGAAGCGTTTAAGAAGCAACTTGAGTCAAGAGATGATTGGCCAAAAATAATGGCAGACTTTGGACGTATTGCCAATATGGAAACCATGACGTTTAAAAATATAGCGCTCTTTTAAGGATGAAAAAAATTACCATTATTGGTTCAGGCTTTGCAGGATTAACGGCTGTTAGAACCCTTAGAAAAAGCGACAAACACGCACAAATTACCTTAATATCGCCCAAGGCAGAATTGGTTTATATGCCAAGTTTGATTTGGGTGCCATCAAGTATAGCCAGCAAAAAAGACATTGTTATTTCGCTTGACGGTTTTTTTAAGCGTATGAATGTTCGCCACATTACTGGTGAAGTTACAAGTTTAGCGAACCATGCTAGAACCGTGATTACCCCAACAAGTGAGTATCAAAATGATGCGCTTATTATCGCTTCAGGTGGGCAGTTTCTTAAGAAGTTGCCTGGCATTGAACACGCCATCACGCCGTGCGAAGGGTTGAACGCTGTTGAGCGGATACGCGATAAAATTCAGGCCATGGATGGTGGCAATATTGCCATTGGTTTTGCGAGCAATCCCAAAGAGCCAAGTGCCATGCGCGGCGGTCCGATGTTTGAGTTTTTGTTTGGCTTGGATACGCAATTACGACAAGAGGGCAGGCGTGATAAATTTAACTTGACTTTTTTTACCCCTGCAGAAAAACCGGGTGCTCGTTTGGGTGAAAAAGCAGTTAAGGGCTTGTTAAGTGAGATGAAAAAGCGCAATATCAAGACGCATCTTGGGCATAAAATAAAGGCTTTTGAGGCTGATAAAGTGATGACTGAAGGCGGTGAGTTTGCCACAGATTTGATTTTGTTTATGCCGGGAATGACAGGCAATCAGTGGTTTGACAACACCGAGCTTGAGCGTAGCGAAGGTGGGCTGCTCAAGGCAGATGAATTTTGCCAGACTTCGCTTAAAAATGTTTTTGTGGCAGGTGATTCAGGCTCTTTTCCAGGACCAGAATGGATGCCAAAGCAAGCACATATGGCGGATTTGCAAGCCACTGCTGCTGCTAAAAATGTACTGGATGCTCTGGATGATAAACCTGCCAGTCATACTTTTAAGATTGAATTAATGTGCATTATTGATTCAAATAATAAAGGCATGTATATATCACGCACACTTAAAGGCGGATTAATGCTGCCAAATTGTCGTTTGATGCATTATGCCAAGCAGATTTTTGCTTGGTGGTATTTGCGCCAATATCGTTAGATTGTTTAAAAACTTTGTAAAATGACTAGATGAGTCTAAAATAGAATTTATCTTTACTTTTTATGGCGTGAGACCTTTGCATAAATATGAATAATCATCAAAATACCATCTTTCATCAACTTGGAAACTTTTTAAAAACACCCTTAGCCCTGCTAGGCGTGGATTTAAAAAATGCCCATGTTAATAAAATCTGTCATTTTACTAATCATCCCTATTTATGCAAAGGTCTCGGCGTAATTTATGACTGATTGTTTATTTTGCAAAATGATTAATGGCGACATTCCAGTCGATAAAATTTATGAAGATGAAGATGTTTTTGCCTTTCATGATATTAATCCACAAGCGCCACATCATTTTTTAGTGATTCCCAAAACGCACATTAAAACTTTAAATGCTGCTGACAATGCGCAGTTATTAGGTCAATTAACATTAACAGCAAGCAACATTGCTAAAGAGTTGGGTTTTGCTGATGAGGGCTACCGCGTGGTGATGAATTGCAATGAACAAGGTGGGCAAACGGTTTATCACATTCACCTTCATTGCCTAGGTGGGCGAGCGTTGACTTGGCCACCGGGCTAATGTTTAGTGCCATCTTTTTCATTTAAGTCTAAAATCTGTGTCTTACTATTTTGTCATTATCTTCCATTATGAGTAACGAATTTTTAGCCAGACATCTTGGTCCAAGTGTAGATGATATTGAGACCATGCTAAACAGTATCGGTTGTTCATCTGTTAATGAAGTGGTGTCAAAAACGGTGCCTAAAAATATTTTATTTGGCAATCGAATGGTACTTGATGAAGGCATGACTGAGCGGGACACTTTGGCGCTGGCCTCAAGCCTTGCTGCTGAAAATATTTTGGCAACTAATTTTATTGGTCAGGGTTATTATGGTACGTTGATGCCGAGCGTTATTCAACGCAATATTTTAGAAAATCCGGGTTGGTACACGGCTTATACACCTTATCAGGCCGAGATCTCTCAGGGTCGTTTGGCAATGTTGCTTAATTTTCAGCAAATGATTATTGATTTAACAGGCATGGATATTTCCAACGCCTCATTATTAGATGAACCCACTGCTTGTGCTGAGGCAATGATGATGGCTAAGCGTGCTAATAAAAAGAATAAATCCAATCAATTTTTGATTGATGTTAATACCCATCCACAAACCATCACCATTTTACAAACCCGTGCTAAACCATTGGGTATTAAGCTGATTATTAAAGACATTCAAAATGATGATTTTAATGATTGTTTTGCTTGTTTAATGCAATATCCGGGTACAAATGGCGAAGTTCGGGATTTAACTTCTGATATTGATAGCGCAAAAAACCGAAATGTTTTGAGTATTGTTGCTTGTGATCTTTTGGCATTAACACTGATTAAAACCCCTGCAGAAATGGGCGCTGATATTGCAGTAGGCAGCTCGCAACGCTTTGGTGTGCCAATGGGTTTTGGCGGACCACACGCTGCATTTTTAAGTACACGTGATGCGTTTAGGCGCATGATACCAGGTCGGCTTATTGGCATGTCTCAAGATGTTTTGGGCAATCCAGCAATGCGCATGTCATTACAAACTCGTGAGCAACATATTCGCCGAGATAAGTCCACCAGTAATATTTGCACTGCGCAAGTTTTATTGGCAGTACTTGCTGCCGCTTATGGTATTTATCATGGCGCTAAAGGTTTGAAAAAAATTGCATTAAGTGTGCATGCTAAAGCCAGTAATCTTGCTAAGAGTTTGGTTGATTTGGGCTTTGAGTTAGCCACAGGGCAATTTTTTGATACAATGACTATTAATACGACTGATGCGGTTAGTTTGTTTAATGTAGCGCAATCAAACAACATTAATTTGCGTTTGATTAATGACAATCAATTAAGCATTGCACTTGACGAAACCACAACAATTGATGATTTGTCACACCTTTTATCAACGCTATCAGGAAGCAAGGCTTGCTGTTTTCAGTTAGAAATCCTACCTTTGAGTATCTCTAAAGACAGCTTACGTACCTCAGATTATTTGACTCATCCTGTGTTTAGTAATTATCATTGCGAGACTGAAATGATGCGTTATTTAAAGCGCTTGGAGAACAAAGACATCGCACTTAATCATTCAATGATTGCATTAGGCTCTTGTACTATGAAACTTAATGCTGCGACACAAATGTACCCCATTACACTGCTGGGTTTTTCTAATTTACATCCGTATGCGCCAGAAAGTCAAACCCAAGGTTACCAGCGATTATTTAAAGATTTAGAGTTGGCACTAGCTGAAGTTACAGGTTATGATGCGGTTTCATTACAGCCTAATGCAGGCTCTCAAGGTGAGTTTGCAGGTCTCTTAGCAATTAAGTCGTATCATCAATCTAGGGGCGAGGGCGAGCGTAATATTTGCTTAATTCCTCAATCAGCACATGGCACCAATCCTGCCAGTGCAGTAATGGCAGGCATGAAAGTAGTGATTGTCAAATGTGATGAATCTGGCAATATTGATATTCAAGATTTAACAACAAAGGCTGAAAAATACGCAGATAAATTATCAGCCATTATGGTCACTTACCCTTCTACTCACGGCGTATTTGAGGTTGAAATTAAACAAATATGTGAGATTATTCACACGCATGGCGCTCAAGTATATTTGGATGGTGCAAATCTAAATGCCATGGTCGGCATTACTCGTATGGGTGAATTTGGCGCAGATGTGTCACATATTAATCTACATAAAACATTTGCCATTCCACACGGTGGTGGCGGTCCAGGCATGGGACCGATTGGCGTTAAAGCACACTTGAAAGCATTTTTACCAGGCAATCCACTGATTAAAGAGTCTAATGCTGTGTCTGCAGCCATGTATGGCAGCGCTTCAATTTTGCCAATTTCTTGGTCGTATATTAAACTATTGGGTAAATACGGCATGCAAAGATCCACCGAAGTTGCTATTGTAAGTGCCAATTATATCGCCAGCGAATTGAAAGGTTATTTTCCGATTCTATATCAAGGTGAGCACAACATGGTTGCACATGAGTGTATTATTGATATTCGCCCTTTAAAAGAGCAAAGTGGCATTTCCGAAGAGGATATTGCCAAGCGTTTGATGGACTATGGGTTCCATTCGCCAACCATGTCATTTCCAGTGGCAGGCACACTGATGATTGAACCGACAGAAAGTGAGTCACTGCGTGAAATTAATCGTTTTATCAAGGCGATGATTAGTATTTACACCGAGATTCAAAAAATAATTAAAGGCGAGTGGAGCAAGGACAACAACCCGCTTAAAAATGCCCCACATACGGCAGTTGAAATGGCTGGAAAGTGGCAATATCCTTACTCACGAGAAGAGGCGTTATACCCAGTAAATTCACTAAAACAAAATAAATATTTCCCGCCTGTTAAGCGTATTGATAATGTGTATGGCGATCGACATTTATTTTGTTCATGTCCAGATATTAAGAATTTTGAGTGAGGTGGCTTTGCGCATGGTTATTTTAATCAAACAGCAAAATATTGCCTCAAAAAAGAACAAAGCTTCTGAAACGAGCCTTAGTAGAGCTTCCTAAAAGTACATTTATGATAGTAGGGGGTATTTTAAAGGTGCTTGTTGCTATATTTTGTGGCATTGGGTGTTTTTCTGTTCCCCATGTGAAAGTGTTTTTTTAGTTTTTTTAAACTAGTGGTGAATTGTATCTTCGAAAAAACCCTAGAAAATCTAGGATCGGTTATTTGGGCTAAATTAGCAGTGGAATGGCTAGGATTTGAAAAAATGATAACAATCTCAGTAATGGGTTAAAAGACAGGTAAAATGCTCGTCTAAGGCAAGGTTTGATGGCAAAGGTGTGCAAGTTTAAATATGGCAGCGTAAAGTGAATGATGCAAGACGACTTGTACTTGGTTGTTAGTCGTTTATCAGCTAATTATAATTCTAGTATTTGTTGATTTATTCTTTGGCAAACTCAACCCATAAGTACAACACTGCCATTCAAAAAAATAGTCCTTGCCAGCTAACTGTGCAAAGACCTCGGATTAATTAAGAAAAAAAAGGAGAAAAAGCATGAAGTTTGTAACAGCGATTTTAAGACCGCATAAATTAGATGATGTTAGGGAGGCATTATCCGAGGTTGGCGTATTGGGCGTAACAGTGACTGAGGTGAAAGGCTTTGGTCGCCAAAAAGGACACACTGAGTTGTATCGAGGGTCAGAGTATCAAATTGACTTTTTGCCTAAAATTAAATTAGAAATTGCAATTGAGGCCTCAAGACTTGATGAAGTGATTGAGGTGATTAGCAATGTGGCTAATTCTGGCAAGGTGGGCGATGGCAAAATTTTTGTGACCAATTTAGATAAAGTGATTCGCATTCGCACAGGCGAAACGAATAAAGATGCGCTTTAAGGAGTTGACAGTGAAGAGAATATTAACAATATTGGCGTGTTTGCCAATGGCTACGTTTGCACAAGATATTAACGGTGCTGATACAGCTTGGATAATGACATCAACGGCTTTGGTGTTGTTCATGACCTTACCAGGTTTGGCGTTATTTTATGGCGGTCTAGTTCGCACTAAAAATATCTTATCAGTACTCATGCAGTGTTTTGCCATTGCAGGCATTATGAGTATTCTGTGGTTTGTGGTGGGTTATTCTATTGCTTTTTCAGGCGATAATCCTTACTTTGGTGATTTTTCTAATGTGCTTTTGGCACAAGTAAGTATCAATACAGTCAACGGTTCAATTCCAGAATCTTTATTTGCCATGTTTCAAATGACATTTGCCATTATCACCCCAGCTTTGATTATTGGTAGTTATGCAGAAAGAATGAAGTTTTCAGCGGTGCTGTTATTTAGTTCTATTTGGCTGTTAGTGGTTTATGCGCCTATTGCGCATTGGGTGTGGGGTGGTGGCTGGCTAGGCAATGTGCTTGATTATGCTGGTGGTATGGTTGTGCATATTACTGCAGGTATTGCGGCGTTGGTAGCGGCTATTGTTTTAGGACCTAGAAAAGATTTTTTAAAAAAACCCATGCCACCACACAACATGACCATGACCATTACAGGTGCGGCGATGTTGTGGGTTGGTTGGTTTGGCTTTAATGGTGGTTCTGCTTTGGCAGCAGGCGGGGATGCGGCGATGGCCATTTTGGTGACACACATCTCAGCGGCAACGGCTGCAATTACGTGGATGTTTTACGAGTGGATTAAATTTGGCAAACCAACTGCATTAGGTACAGTAACAGGCATGGTTGCAGGTTTGGGGACAATCACACCAGCTTCAGGTTTCGTAGGTCCTGCAGGTGCTTTAGTGATTGGCTTTATTGCGGGTATTGTGTGTTTTAATGCGGTGATTATCATCAAGCAAAAATTTAAAATTGATGATTCGTTAGATGTGTTTCCTGTGCATGGTGTGGGTGGCATTATTGGCACTTTAATGGTGGGGTTTTTCGCCTCTAAAGAATTGGGTATTTTTTCTGGACAAGGTGGCTGGGATCGTGAGGCAATTGTGATTACTGAGCAATTACAGATTCAATTGACAGGTGTGGTAGCAACGGTTGTTTATACAGTTATTGCTACTTATCTTATTCTTAAAGTGGTAGATGTCATAACGGGTTTAAGAGTGAGTGAAGAGGAAGAACAGCAAGGTTTAGATATTGTTTCTCATGAAGAAACAGGTTACGATTTGTAAGCCAAACTAAGTTTAATTAGACCTGCTAATTGTAAACCATTAGCAGGTTTTTTATGTTGATAAAAACGGATTCGTATATAATGAAACCACTGCGTTAACTCATCACAACTTATGAAACACATAAAACAGCACCTTTTCCACCTAGAAACTCATCAAATAGTTGACCATTCTCCTCATTTTTGGATGAAAAATGCACTATTTTCTGTATGCCCTACTAAGTCGTACTGAATTAATGCAGTGGTCTCAATTCATACTCATTAGTTTTATTAAGCAATCAAAGTGCATATAAATCACCCACTAACTGGCTCAATGGTCGCCCTAATCACCCCAATGTTTGATGATGGATCAGTGGATTTTGGCGCATTAAAAACATTGGTGGCGTTTCATATTGATGCTGGCACTAAGGCAATTGTCTCGATGGGTACCACAGGCGAGAGCGCAACGTTTAGTCAAGATGAGCATATTGAAGTAATGCGAGCAACGGTTGAATTTGCCAATTCACGCATTCCAGTGATTGCTGGCACGGGTGCAAATTCGACTTTTGAGGCTATTGAGCTTACTAAAGCTGCCAAAGAAATTGGTGCGGATGCTTGTCTTTTGGTCACACCATATTACAATAAGCCGACTCAAGAGGGACTGTATCAGCATTATAAGTTGATTGCTGAAACAGTGGATATTGATCAAATTTTATATAATGTGCCTAGTAGGACGGCGGTTGAGCTCTTTGTAGAAACAACACTTCGTTTGTCCAATATTGATAATATTATTGGCATCAAAGATGCAACGGGTGATTTGAATGTTGCAAAAGCATTAATTGAGCAATGTGCGGATGACTTTTTGCTTTATAGTGGCGATGATGCAACGGCGGTTGAATTTATTTTAATGGGCGGGCATGGTGGTATTTCTGTGACCGCCAATGTTGCACCAAAACAGTTGGCTTGTGCTTATCAATTTGCACTTGAAAATAACAGAAAGTCAGCAGAATCAGCCAATGCACCACTGACTGATTTACATCAACATTTGTTCATTGAGTCTAATCCAATTCCCGTTAAATGGGCAATACATAAAATGGGCAAGTGTCATCATGGCATTCGCCTGCCTTTAACGACATTATCACAACAAGCTCAAGCAATATTAGAGCAAGATTTATCCAATTTAGGAGTTATATAATAATGCTAATCAAAAAATTAACAACACTGCTTTTGGTGTTTTCTTTAGGTGGTTGTATTCCTTTAGGCAATCAAGAAAAACAAAAACAAGATAGACTTGGCGAACGAGACATTAAATATTATTCAAATAAAACATTAACTTCTTTAGAAGTACCGCCAGATTTAACCAAACCCAGTGCCAAAAATGCCTTAAAGTTAAGCGAGTATGTTGCTAATATTCAGAAAGATTTGATTAGTTTTTCTGAAAAAGACAGTGCAATTAAAGAGGCTTCAAGCGTTTTAAGAACGCCTTCTAACGTTGAGGTGATGAAATCTGGTAGTCTTCGTTGGCTGGTGGTTGATAAAAAACCAGATGCAGTATGGGGGCTGGGCAAAAGTTTCTTTAAATCTCACGGTTTTATTATCAACAAGGCTAATAAAAAGATTGGTGTCATGGAGACTGATTTTTTAGAAAATCACCCAGAAATCCCCGACCAATCTTTGGGTCTTATTCGCTCTATGATCAGAAAGGTAACAAAAACTAGATACACACTACCGATTGTTGATAAATATCGGCTTCGTATTGAGCCTACTGACAATGGCAATAAGACCGAGGTTTATTTATCACTGACTTCAATGCAAGAAGTATTAACCAATAAAGGCAGTGACGATGAAAATACCATTTGGCAGTCTCAAGCCAAAGACCACATGCTTGAAACAGAAATGCTGTATCGATTAATGACTTTTTTAGGCAGTGACCATGCGCTTGCTAGAGAAAAAATTATGGCCGCTAGAGAGCAACAAAAACTAACGATTAAGATTGCTAAAAGTATGGGTGGTTATGCCAAATTGGTATTCTCATTAACGCAATATGAAACTTGGAATAATATAGGCTGGGCGTTGGACCAACTTGGTATTGATGTTGAGGATAAAGACGTTAAAGAGGGTAGTTTTTATATCAATATTGCTAAAGAAGAAGATAAAGGCATATTCTCACGATTATTTGGTGATGATTCGATTAAAAAATCTTTCCAAATTGTTGTTAGACAAGTTGATAGTAATATAACAGAAGTTTATTTTAATGATTTATCTGAAGAGAATAAGCAAGCAACAATTGACTTTAGTTATCAATTCTTAGGCAATATTGCCAAACAGTTTTAGCCAAACAAAAGGTGACACTGTCACAAAACATTATCGACAAACTCAGCCGTCAAGAGATGTTGGTGGATGAGTTGGCAGATGAAGAATTAGCACAATTTTGCCAAATAGCCAATCTGGCTTATCGAGCTGGAAAATCTATTATTAGCGATCAAGACTATGATTTTATTTATCTTGCTGCACTTAAAGATAGAAACCCTGAGCACCCACTATTTAAATCCATAGAGCCAGAAGGGCAAGCCTTTTCTGAGGAAAAAGTTTTATTACCAGAGGCAATGCTTTCCATTGATAAGGCGTATTCATGGTGTGAAATAAGCAAATGGATAGAACGATTAGAAAAATCGGCCATGCAGATTGGACTGGATTTGAGTGTTATTCAAATCAAAGCCACGCCTAAATTAGATGGTTTTGCTGGATTTGATGATGGCAATCGGCTTTACACGCGAGGTGATGGCAAAAAAGGCAGTGATATTTCCAGAGTGTTCAAGCGTGGTCTGTGTGTTTTTAACGATGCTGGGCGTGGACTTGGTGCGGGTGAAATTGTGATTAAGAAAAGCTATTTTGAAAAATATTTAGCACATAGTTTTGAATACCCACGCAATTTTCAAGCCAGCCTTATTAAAGAAAAAGCCTTGGATGAACAGGCCCAAAAAGCCATTATAGACAAAGCCGCTTTGTTTGTTCCATTTGTTCAATTACCCACTTGGTCGGGCTTTGCAGCTGAATTGGTTACTCAATTTGACCAAATTGTTGCTCAAATGTTGGTGGTGGTAGATTTTGATGTGGATGGCGTGGTTTTTGAAGTGATTAATGCTGATTTAAAAACACAAATGGGTGCTAATCGAAAATTCCACCGCTGGCAAATTGCTTTTAAAGAAAACAAAGATAAGGCGCAAGTTAAAGTCCTCAGCGTAACACCTCAAGTAGGGCGTAGTGGAAAAATAACCCCAGTAGCAGAGCTAGAACCTACCTTGTTAAGTGGCGCAACTATTATGCGTGCAACAGGGCATCATTATGGATTGGTGAAAGAACAAGGCTTGGGCACAGGTAGTGTGGTTGAGTTAACTCGTTCTGGGCTGGTTATTCCTAAAATTATATCTGTGCTAAAACCCATGCCTGTTGATATTCCTGATAATTGCCCAAGTTGCGACAAGCCACTTGTTTGGGAATCAGATTTTCTAATGTGCGTTAATCATAAAAATTGCCCTGCTCAAATTATTGGAAAAATGGCCTATTTTTTTAAGATATTGGCTAATAATGACGGTTTTGGCATTGCCACTATTGAAAAATTATATGCACATGATATTAGGTCAGTTTCACAAATTTATGCCCTAAATATCGAGCGTTTGACAGCAATGGGGTTTGGCGAAAAAACCAGTATAAATCTTATTAGCCAGTTAAATCGTTCTGTTAATGAGCAAATTGAAGACTGGCGTTTTTTAGCGGCATTCGGTGTGCATCGAATGGGTTTGGGTAATTGTGAAACTCTTTTAAAATCCCATCATTTGAATGATATTTTTGATTTAAATTTAGAACAAATAGCCAATATTGATGGCTTTGCTGAATTAACAGCGCAACTAATTGTACAAGGGTTAATCTCTATTATTGATGAATTTAATCAATTATATGAACATGGTTTTAATTTAGAAACAACCCTATTAAGCAAAAATTTACAAACATTAACGCATGAATTATTTGATAAAAAAATTGTTTTTACTGGCAAA
Organism: Candidatus Ruthturnera sp.; assembly: GCA_030599095.1. Lineage (GTDB taxonomy): Bacteria > Pseudomonadota > Gammaproteobacteria > PS1 > Pseudothioglobaceae > Ruthia. The sequence continues at coordinate 1,566 of JAUVOQ010000045.1, read as the reverse complement.
ATGAGCCATTCAAGAGAGGACATGAAAAAACATGCCAAGTCAATTGGTATTAAAGTTTCAACTGCCATTAGTGCCAAAATAGATTACTTGGTTATTGGCGATAAAGTTGGACAAAAGAAAATCCAAGATGCTGAAAAATTTGGCGTAGCAGTGATGACTGAAGTTGATTATTTATCTAGGATTTAACCACGCCATAATGAGTACAAACAATACTGATGATACGATTGTGTTATTTTTTCAACATTGAATCAAGTCTGTTTAAACGGGCAAGGCTCGCTTCCAACAAAATGAATTTTTTTTAAAAAACTTACACAAAGAGGGGGGGTATGCTACAATCAACTAAATCTAAATTAGATATGAGACCTTTGCATAAATCAAACAAAGGTAATAAGTAAGCGTTTTTGCTGCTTACTTTAAATAGAATTTTTACAATTAGAATAAGGAAAAATATGAAAAACAAGACAAAAATATTATTGGCAGTATGCCTAACGTCAACATTCAGTTCAATGTCTTTGGCCGAAGCAGAGCCTAAACCAGCATTTAGTGGCAATATAAGCATTGCTAATAATTATGTGCTTCGTGGTCATGCGATTCAGTTGGACAAAAAAGGTAAGAGTAAACAAGCGGCAACCATTCGAGGTGAGATAGAGTACGATTTTGCCAATGGCTTTAAAGCTGGTGTTTGGGGTATAAACATTAATAATGATAATAATGATAATAATTATGATGATAATGATAACGCCTGGTTTGAATTTTCTGCTGGTTATGCTGCGCAGGTTGATAATATTGGTTATGAAATTGGCTATCTTCATCGTGGTACAGAAGATGAATTAGATGTAGATTTTAAAGAAATTTATATAGGTGCTTCTTATGCTGACTTTGGATTAACTTATTACAAAGGTTTGGATGACACCCCAGATTATGTTGAAGCATCTTATGGTGTTAATATTGAAGATATTGATATTTTAGCGAGTATTGGTAATGCTAGAGACTATACAGATAGTGTGGGTGATCAAGAGGAGGGTTGGAAGGTGTATGGCATTGAGATTAGCAAGGCTTATGAAGGCCTAGATTACAGTCTTAAATTTACCAAAACTTCTGAAGATGATGATGCATTTAAAAATCAAAATAATACTGTTTTTAGTATCAGCAAGTCGTTCTAAATTTTCTACTTGTTAAAACACCGATTTTGACTGACTCTAAGTGCAACACTCGTGAGTCAGTCAAAAGGTATATTACACGTGAAAAATACATACAAACTCACCGATTTACAGATTGAAAACAAAACTAAAGACAAACTACAAGTAAGCTTTTAAATATTCGCCTGTATACGATCCCTTAACTTGAGCTACGTCTTCTGGCGTGCCAAACGCAATAATTTGCCCGCCTTTGTTGCCACCAGCCAGCCTAATGAGCCTAATCAAGTAAAAATCAACAGCAACAATAGCAATCATCTAATCGGCACTGATGGTGATGATATCTTTGATGCAGATTATTACGCCAGCTACGCTCATTACTTTAACCTTAATCTACTCAACCACTTCTTAGCAGGCGATGGTAACGACC
>JAUVOQ010000090.1 GCA_030599095.1 Candidatus Ruthturnera sp. | reverse complement strand
TTTGGTTAGCATATTTTATAAACAAAACGACCAAGAAATGATGGTTATTTTACCAAAATCTGGTTGATTTGTTTATGGTTTTTGTTGATTTTATTGTTTTAAATCAAATGGTTAAGGGGTTTTTAAGGGTTGACTAAGTATGTAAGAGATTTAAGCGAGCACATAAAAAGCCTAGATGAAACAAAAAAAATTGTATCTGGTTTTAGTCAAATTTCTTTTGGTAGTCCTATAAAGTCAGGAAAAGAGCGATTTATTCAAACCCCACAATATGGCATTTTGATAGAGATAAAATTTATAAATGATAAAGTAATAGAGGTATCTGGCAAATATTATTACGATTTGGATTCAGGATTAGTTTAAAAGGAGAACATAATAGAAAAAACCAGTAAACGATTAACCTTTAGTAAGAGTAATGATAAAATTTACAATCAACAACAAGAAAACAACCATGACTAATTTATTTAAAAAAATCTTACTTTGGGCGTTACTCATTAGTAGTGCTTTATTGTTAAGTGTTTGTACAAAATACTACGTGCGTTTCAACCAAATCACTTTAGTGTCTGTGCCTTTTGATGTTTCCAAAGCAGGCACAGTGTATGAAACTGATATTAAAATTCCTTATACTGGGAAAGATAGGTATCAGTTTTCGATTGATTTTACAGAGACTAATTTAGAAAGAGCAAAACAAGATAGAGAATCTTATAGGTCAAGTAAACGTAAAGCTAGAAATACTTTATCTAAAATTACAGGAGAATATTCATTTATTGCTAATAGAAAATGCAAAAGAGATGTAATGCGAGTGCGTGGTGCCAAAATCATGCTTAAATTAACCGTTACTCCATTAACAAAAACAAGCAAACCGATGGATTACTCCTTAGGTGGTTATTATTTTACTTGCAGAAACAAGCTATCCTCCTCTCAAGAGTCTATTGAAGTTGTGCTTGATATGTCTGAATACCATGGGGAAGAAATCATCTACGCTGGACTAGAATTGGGTGCTAGCTACCATGTCAAACTAGAAAACCTAAACAACGTAGCGATACCCCAAGGCATCAGTACTGATTTTGTCATTAAAACAGCATATTTTATTAAATAAAAAAGGAGAACAACCATGCCCACACTTTACACATTTACCGCTTATATTGAAGAAAGAGGCACAGCCACAGAAGATGGCGGAAGTTCCTTTGCAGGACACGCTTGGTACAAGGTAGCACAATATGAGAACGGCGTTTTGGTAGACTCAATGACTGCTGGTTATACTCCAAGTGGCATCAGCAATAACGACGAAGACCATTACCTTGGTGACTCCGCCTATAGCAGTAACACAAACCCAATATCACAGACTCAATATGATAATTTAGTAGATTTTGGAGATCAAACTTCGGAATTCCCCGCCAACCACGGCTTCGGTGAAAACGACTACAATTGGGTTTACAACAGTTGCGTTGATTTTACCTACAAAGCTGCGGAAATCGCAGGTCTCAACCCAAGTGGCTTTCAAGGCGATATTGTTCCTATGCACAACACTGATAATCTTAATCAAATGCTAGATACTGGCACCACCCAAGCCCTCTCCCCATGGCATGGTAGTGACATATTTGACTATGGTAGTCAAGGCGAGTGGTTTGTTAATAACCCTGACATCGCCTTTACCGATATTGGTGATTTATTTGATGCCGAAGATGCCATGCTTCAAGAGTTGCAAGAAGGCTGGATAACCCATGAGGAATTTAATGCTTTCCAAGATTATGTATTGGATTATTCCCTAGATGATTACGTTTTTGAACCCAACTATGAGTTTGATGACTACACTTACTTTGACCCGATTGGGGCTTTTTATGACTCTCAAAGCGCAACCTATGACAATGCCTTGAGCATTGCCAGCCACACAGGCGTACTCCTTGATGCCAACAACCAAGCCTTAAGCATTGAACAACTAACAACGCTAGACACCAACCATGATGGACAACTCACCAGCAGTGAGACTCACAATCTTAAACTATGGACTGATCTTAACGAAGATGGTCACTTAAACGCAGCTGAACTCATAAGCCTAAACACCCTTAACACCACCATTCAACAAGCTGATTATGGCTTGTATACTCAAGGCAACGGATACGTTGCCACCAGCCAGCCTAATCAGCCCAATCAAGCAAGTGAACCGACTACCCCTGATAGTAACTATCGCACCCTTCGAGACACAGATAATGTCTATACCATCACTCAGTTTGATTGGATTGATTGGACGGCTGATATGATAAAAATCAACAGCAACAATAGCAATCATCTAATCGGCACTGATGGTGATGATATCTTTGATGCAGATTATTACGCCAGCTACGCTCATTACTTTAACCTTAATCTACTCAACCACTTCTTAGCAGGCGATGGTAACGACC
>JAUVOQ010000033.1 GCA_030599095.1 Candidatus Ruthturnera sp. | reverse complement strand
TAGAATAATGAGTGACAGGCTTTACTTCTTTAAAAGGATTTTCCTTTATCAGTTCAAAGTTGAATGCCGTTTGTAATAAGGTGCACATTTGAAAGGATAGATGGCAGTTTACAAAAAAGAGGTTTGCTTAACCTCTTTTTTGTGCTAGTATGGCAATTGAATTTAGAAAAACTGTGTAATAAATATTCTTGACTCTTAACTAATTAAGACCCAAAGAAAAAATAAGGAATTATGTATGAAAGTGAAAGAAAATGACAAAGAAAGGCAATAATAAACAATAATTGCGAGATACGCTTAGGAGTAGCCTCATGGGACGAAGGCGACAATCTCTCTAAGTCTGTAAAATTCGCATGATTTGATAAAAATGGAAAGGTTGCTCGAGGAGGTGAAGTCCCAGTTAACGCACTTCCACAAATGATTGATTTTGCTATACGGAGAGGGTACATAAACCTTGATTTTAAAAAAAACACCTAACAAAATCATTCCACCTGACCGCTTATGTGTCGGCTGAATTTAAGCGTTACTCCTCAACCCAAGCACAGAGGATATAAACAAAACGCATAAAGGAACCAATGTTTGAACAAACTTTTAAAAACATAGATGACATACTCCATAAAGATGCAGGGTGTGGCAGTGAGTTGGATTATGTAGAGCAAACCTCATGGGTGTTGTTTCTAAAATATCTGGATGATTTGGAAAAAGACAAGCAGACTGCTGCCGAGCTTTCAGGTAAAAGCCACAACAAAATTATTGATGACGAATTCCAATGGGCTAATTGGGCTGTACCCAAATTAGAAAATGGAAAAGTTGATCACAATGCCTTAACAGGTGATGACCTTGCTGATTTTGTCAATATCAAATTATTTCCCTATCTGAAAAAGTTTAAAGCCACCGCTGACAATGCCAATACCATTGAATATAAAATTGGTGAAATTTTCAGTGAACTGAAAAATAGAATTCAAAGCGGTTACAATTTACGAGAAGTGCTCAACCTGATTGATGAACTGCGCTTTAGAACCCATGCCCAAAAGCACGAGATGAGCCATCTCTATGAAAGCAAAATCAAGAACATGGGTAATGCTGGGCGTAATGGTGGCGAATACTATACGCCACGCCCTTTGATTAATACCATTGTTAAAGTGGTTAGCCCAAAAATTGGTCATACCATTTATGATGGTGCGGTGGGTTCAGCAGGATTTTTAGTTGAAGCCTTTGAATATTTGAGAGCCAGCAAAAAACTATCCACAAAAGACACTAAAACCCTACAAAACAATACTTTCTACGGCAAAGAGAAAAAATCACTCGCCTACATCATCGGCATTATGAATATGATTTTTCACGGGGTAGAAGCGCCAAATATTATTCATACCAATACCCTTGCGGAAAACTTATCCGATATTCAAGAAAAAGATCGTTATGATGTTGTGTTAGCCAATCCACCCTTTGGCGGCAAAGAAAGAGCAGAAGTACAGCAAAATTTCCCCATCAAAACAGGGGAAACTGCATTTTTGTTTTTACAGCATTTTATTAAAATCCTAAAAGCAGGCGGCAGGGCAGGTGTTGTTATCAAGAATACTTTTTTAAGCAATACCGATAACGCCTCGGTTGCCTTACGCAAAGCGTTATTAAACAGTTGCAATCTGCATACGGTATTAGAGTTACCCAGCGGTACTTTTACAGGGGCAGGGGTAAAAACCGTCGTGCTGTTTTTTGAAAAAGGCAAAGCCACCAACAAAACCTGGTTTTATCAACTCAATCTGAACAGGAATTTAGGCAAAACCAATCCGCTGAATGAGCAGGACTTGGCTGAATTTGTGGCATTGCAAAAAACACAAGCGGAGCGTGAAAATTCTTGGACAGTTAAAATCAGTGATGTTAATCAAACCACTTTTGATCTGTCGGCTAAAAATCCCAATACTCCCGAAGAGGCTCCTTTGCGAAGCCCTGAAGAAATATTGAAAGAAATGGCTGAGTTGGATAAACAAACCTCAACCGTGTTGAAAATAATTAAAGAACTATTATGAATGAAAATAAAGATATTAGATGGAAACAAAGATTCCAAAATTATTCAAAAGCATTTGGCTTATTACGTGTTGTTATTGAAGACAACGAAGACATTTTAACCCTATCTGATTTGGAAAAAGAAGGGCTTATCAAGCGCTTTGAATTTACCCTTGAGCTTGCGTGGAAAACACTCAAAGATAAAATGCAAGAAGACGGTATTATTATAGACAAAATCAGCCCCAAGTCTATTGTAAAGCTAGCCTATAACAGAAAATATATTGATAACATAACTATTTGGATAGCGATGATTAATGATAGAAACCTCATGAGCCATTCTTATAATTTTGCCGACTTTAATATAGTTTTAGACGCAATTCAAAAACGCTACTATCAGGAACTGGATAAATTACACCTTTATTTTATAGCAGAAGACTCAAATTCATGAAATTCGGACTTACGAGCAAACAAATACAAGTATTGAATGATATTTTCGCCCAATATCTGCAAACTGGCACGGTTATCATCTACGGATCTCGTGTTAAAAATACCTACACAAAAATAAGCGACGTTGATTTAGTTATTAAAAACAGTCCATTAGATAGGCATCAATTGGCAGAATTAATGGATGCCATAGAAGAAAGTGATTTTCCTTATTTATGTGATTTGCAACTATTTGAAAGCATTACTAATTCACAGCTAAAAAGCCATATTGATAGATTAGGAAAAGTACTTTTCAGTTGCGACAAAATCTAAATAATGGGGAAGAAGATGAGTAGGGATAATAAAATTAAATTGTTTCAAGACCAAAGTATCCGAACCCATTGGGATGAAGATAAAGAGCTTTGGTATTTTTCGATTATTGATGTAATGGCTGTTCTTACGGAAAGCAAAAACCCACAAGCTTACTGGAGAAAATTAAAACAACGATTGTTAGCGGAAGGAAATGAAACCGTGACAAGTTGTCACGGTTTGAAGATGAAAGCCACAGACGGTAAAATGCGGATGAGCGATGTAGCTGATACCCAACAACTTTTGCGTTTGATTCAATCCATTCCTTCTAAAAAAGCAGAACCTTTTAAACGATGGTTAGCAAAAGTAGGGGCAGAACGCATTGAAGAAACCGAAGACCCAGAGTTGGCTTTTGACCGAGCAATGGAAACTTACCTTGCCAAAGGCTATTCTAAAGAATGGATAAACCAACGCTTAAAAAGCATAGAAGTACGCAAAGAATTGACGGACGAATGGCAAGAAAGAGGAATGAAAAAAGGCTTAGAATATGCCATACTTACCAATGAATTGACTAAGGCTTGGGCAGGAAAAGATGTAAAAGATTACAAAAAACTTAAAGGATTAAAAAAAGAGAATCTACGAGACAATATGAGCAATCTTGAGTTGGTACTCAATATGTTAGCCGAAGCCTCAACCACGGAAATATCCAAACAAAAATAACCAGAAGGTTTAGTAGAAAATAAAACCATTGCTCGCAAAGGTGGTGGTGTGGCAAAAAAAGCACGAGTTGAGATTGAGAAGCAAACGGGTAAGCCAGTTGTAACTGATAAAAGTACCCACAGTCTTTTAGATAAACCTCCAACGGATGATAAATAAGATGAAACAGGGTTGGGAAATAAAAAAATTGGGGGAGGTTTGTGAAGTTATTGCAGGACAATCACCAGAAGGAAAGTATTACAATGATAAAAGAGAGGGCTTACCATTTTATCAAGGGAAAAAAGAATTTACTGAAAAGCATATTGGTAATCCTACAAAGTGGACAACAAAAATTACAAAAGAAGCCATTAAAAATGATATTTTAATGTCGGTTCGCGCTCCTGTTGGACCAATAAATTTTGCCACTCAGAAAATATGTATTGGTCGTGGACTTGCATCAATAAGAACAGGTAAATTAATAGATAAAGAGTTTCTTTTTAATTTTCTACTAAAACATGAAAACGAAATTGTTGGAAATACTGGTGCTGTATTTAACTCAATAAACAAAACACAAATTAAAGCGTTCCGAATCCCCATTCCTCCCCTCCCCGAACAACAACACATTGTTAAAATTCTAGATAAAGCCTTTGTAGCGATTAACAAAGCCAAACAAAATGCCCAGCAGAATCTTAGCAATACAAAAGCGCTTTTTGAAAGTTATTTGCAAGGGGTGTTTGAGAATAAAGGCGACGATTGGGAAGAGAAAACTTTGGGGGAGGTTTGTGTTGTCGAAAGAGGTAGCTCACCAAGACCTATAAAAGATTTTATTACTGATGATAAAGATGGTGTTAATTGGATAAAAATTGGTGACACTAAAAATGTTGAAAAATATATTTATACCACGAAACAAAAAATAACTAAAAAAGGAGCAGAAAAATCAAGGTTTGTTGAAGAAGAAGATTTTATTCTTTCAAATTCAATGTCATTTGGAAAACCTTATATTATGAAAACAAAAGGATACATTCACGATGGATGGTTTAAATTAAAACTTCACGACTTTATTGATACAGGATATTTTTATCAATTGCTTTCTTCGCCTTACGTTAATGACCAATTTCATAATTTGGCAAGTGGTTCTGTAGTAAAAAACATTAGTGGGGATTTAGTTAAAAAAGTAGTGTTGCCCATTCCCCTAGTATCAGAACAAAAACATATCGTTCAAAAATTAGATAGACTATCAGCAGAAACAAAAAAATTAGAAGCCATTTATCAGCAAAAAATTACTAATTTAGACGAATTAAAAAAATCAATATTACAAAAAGCGTTTAAGGGGGGGGAGTTATAATTTATGATAAATAAAATTGAAATAAAAGATTGTGCAAGTTTCGACGAAACAGGAGTAGAGATAAAAAACCTAAAAGAGGTTAATTTTATCTATGGTGCTAATGGTAGTGGTAAAACCGCAATTTCAAATGCTATTGCTAATATATCAGCATACCCACAATGTGATATTGATTGGGAAAATAATACAAAAATACAAACATTTGTTTACAATAGAAATTTTGTTGATGAGAATTTTGCTCGCAGTAGAAATCTAAAAGGTGTATTTACCTTAGGTAAAGCCGAAAAAAATACAAAAGAAGAGATTGACGCAAAAAAGACTGAAATAGATACCTTAAAAACCGATATTATTAACAACCGTGGCAATATTGAGCGAAACATATCAGATAAAGAAGAAAATGAAAATCAATTAGAAACAGATTGTTGGAAAATATATTCTGACCTAAAAAATGATTTTAAAACAGCATTTAAAAATGCTTCTTTTAAAAAAACATTTAAAGAAAAATGTAAGTCGCAAATTAATAACGCTTCTAATTTATTAACACTTGAAGAATTAAAAGAAAAAGCAGAAAGAATATACAAAGGTTCGACAGAAACAAAAAATAATATTGTTCAAATAGATTTTAAGAATATTGAATACATTGAAAATCATAGCATCTGGGAAACAAAGATAATCGGCAAAAAAGATGTTGATATTGCTGCTATGATTGAAAAGCTTGATAATAGCGATTGGGTAAAACAAGGTAGAGTACATTTTAAAAAAAATGAAGGTCTTTGTCCTTTTTGTCAGCAACCTACTCCCCCTAATTTTGAAAACTTATTAAGTGAGTATTTTAATGAAACCTATTTAAAACAGATTGATGAATTAGAACAGCAGCAATCAAATTTCCTATCTAAAACAGAGGATATAACTCTTCAAATATCAACTTTAATTAGTTTGGAAAATAAAGATATTGATAATATTCGCTTAGAAGAATTAAAGAAATTATTGAACTCAAAAATTGAGAACAATAAAACAAAAATTAAAAATAAGCTAAAAGAGCCAAGCAGTACAATTATTCTTGACAATTTAAAAAGTGAACAGGATTTGATAAATGCACTTCTCCAAAAAGCAAATGATAAAATCAAATTACATAACGATACTGTAAAAAACATAACAAGAGAAAAAAGTAAACTAACAAATGAAGTATGGCGGTATGTTGTTGAGCAAATAAGAACAAACTATCAAGCCTACAAAACAAAAAACACCACCTTAACTAAAGCAATTAAGGGCTTAGAAGAAAGCAAAAAAGAGAATATAGATAGAAAAGATAATTTAATAAAAGAAATTATCGAATTGGAAAAACAAAACACAGGCATTGAGCAAACAAAAACAGAAATTAACAATTTGCTTAATAAGTTTGGTTTTACAAATTTCAAATTAGTTGAAGCAACCGAAGAAAAAGGAAGTTATCAAATTGTTCGACCAAATGGCGAAAGAGTTGAACGAACTTTAAGCGAAGGCGAAAAAACATTTATCACTTTTTTATATTTCTATCATTGGCTTAAAGAAGGAAGCTTTAATCAAGAATTAATTACAGTTGATAGAGTTGCCGTTTTTGACGACCCAATTTCGAGTTTAGATAGTGATGTATTGTTTATTGTAAGTCATTTAATTAGAAAACTTATTGATGAAGTTCGTAATAAATCAGGAAATATCAAGCAAATAATAATCCTTACTCATAATGTTTATTTTCATAAAGAAGTAACCTACAACAAAGGCAAAGGTGTTGAAAGATTGCGTGATGAAACTTTCTGGATTATCAGAAAAGAGAATGATATATCTAAAATTAAGTCATATGATAAAAATCCAATTCAAACATCTTATGAATTGCTTTGGCGTGAAGTAAAAGAAAATTCAAGAGGTATAACAATAGAAAATACTCTTCGTAGAATAATTGAAAATTATTTTAAAATGTTTGGAGGCATTTCTCCTGATGATATTCTCAAAGAACTTGACGATGAAGATAAAATAATAGCAAGCTCTTTATTGTCATGGTCTCACGCAGGTTCTCACGGAGTTAATGATGATTTGTATGTAACAACAGGAAGTGAAAAACATTTAAAAGCATTCAAGAATATTTTTGAAAAGACAAAGCACATAGAGCATTATAAAATGATGATGGGTGAAGGTGCAGAAAACGAGCAATAATTATGAATGAAGCCGAACTCATTGACCCAAAATTAAAAACTAATGGCTGTGGTGTGGTTGATAGTTCTAAAATTCTGCGTGAAAGTATTACGGTGTTGCAACATGACTAAAAACATAGCATCAGAAATCATCCTCTACACCGCCCCAGACGGCACAATCAAAATTGACACCATTTGCCAAGATGAGACCATCTGGCTCACCCAGAAAAAAATGGCGGCACTCTTTGGTGTAAAACGCCCAGCCATCACAAAACACCTGAAAAACATCTTTGAAAGCGGAGAATTAGACAAAAAAGTGGTTGGTTCCATTTTGGAACATACCACTCAACACGGTGCAATGGCGGGTAAAAACGAAATAAATAGTTAATTATGGAAGAAAACAACAAAAATATAGCACCACAAAACAAACTTGTAGTATTTCAAGGTAAAGAAGTTCGCAGGTCGTGGCATAATGATGAGTGGTATTATTCTTTGGTAGATATTGTTGCTGTTTTATCGGAAAGTAAAAACCCAACTGATTATCTTAAAAAAATAAGAAAGCGAGATGAAGAATTAAAAACCTACATAGGGACAAATTGTCCCCAGGTAGAAATGCAAACTACATCTGGAAAAAACAGAAAAACACTTGCTGGTAATACAAAAGATGCTTTTCGTTTAATTCAATCTATACCATCTAAAAAAGCAGAACCATTTAAATTATGGTTAGCACAAGTTGCTAAAGAACGATTAGACGAAATAGAAAACCCTGAATTGGCTCAAGAGCGAATGAAGGACATTTACGAGCAAAAAGGCTATCCAAAAGACTGGATTGAGAAACGATTGAGAGGAATTGCCATCAGGCAAAACCTAACAGACGAATGGAAAGAAAGAGGCATAAAAGAACATAGAGATTATGCCATTTTAACCGCTGAAATATCGAAAGCCACTTTTGGAATGACGCCAAGTGAGTACAAAGCATTTAAAAACTTACCTGCAAAATCAAAAACCAATCTCCGAGACAATATGGGTGATTTGGAGTTGATTTTTACAATGTTGGGAGAAGGCGTCACTACTGAAATTTCGAAAGAAGAAAAACCCGAAACATTTACTGAAAATAAAAAAGTAGCTCAAAGAGGTGGTAAAGTGGCAGGAAATGCACTAAAAGAAACCGAAAAAGAATTGGGAAGAGAGGTAAGTTCTAAACAGAACTTTTTAGATGGTGATGGGCAATTAAAACTGGACGAATAATTATGAATGAAGCTGAAACCAGAGCAGAGTTAATTGACCCAAAACTTAAAAGATGCGGTTGGGGTGTCATTGAAGGTTCAAGAATCCTACGAGAACGTGATGTCTGTAAAATTACCGATGGCAGAATACAGGTCGGTGGTGGCAGAAAAAAACCGCTGTTTGCTGATTATATTTTGGCTTATAAAGGCATTAAGTTGGCGGTGGTTGAGGCAAAAAGCAATGAATTAGAAGTTGGCGAAGGGGTGGCGCAAGCCAAACTCTATGCTCAAAAACTGAACTTTGAGACCACTTATGCCACTAATGGCAAGGAGATTTATCAAATTTGCCTAAAAACAGGCGAAGAAAAATTAGTAGATGATTTTCTGTCGCCACAAGCATTATGGGATAAAACCTATCCCCAAGGCACAGTAACAGAACAAGCAGAACAATGGCGTGATAAATTTTCAAGCATACCATTTGAAGATAAATCAGGCACTTGGCAACCAAGATATTATCAAGAAATTGCCGTTAGAAACACATTAGAAGCAGTCGCACAAGGTAAAGACAGAATTTTGCTAACTTTAGCCACAGGAACAGGAAAAACAGCTATTGCTTTTCAAATTGCTTGGAAATTATTTTACACAAGATGGAATTTAAACCGAGACGGAAAAAGACGACCAAGAATATTGTTTTTGGCAGATAGAAATATATTAGCCAATCAAGCATTTAATTCGTTTTCTGCATTTCCAGAAGATGCTTTAATCAGGATTTCACCAAAAGAGATTAAAAAAACAGGAAAAGTACCAACAAACGGAAGTATCTTTTTTACTATTTTTCAATCATTTATGACCAAAGAACAGTCAGAAGATGAGCAAGAAAATGAAATAGATTTTCAAATAGCAACCAAACCACAGGAGCAGATGTATCGTTTTGGCGAATATCCAGAAGATTTTTTTGATTTTATTATCATTGATGAGTGTCATAGAGGCGGGGCTAATGATGAGGGCAACTGGAGAGGAATCCTAGATTATTTCGCACCCGCTGTTCAGCTGGGTCTTACCGCAACACCAAAGCGTAAAGATAATGTGGACACCTATCAATATTTTGGTGAGCCCGTTTATATCTATTCTTTAAAAGAGGGGATCAATGATGGCTTTTTAACACCGTTTAAAGTCAAGCGTATTAAGACAACACTGGATGATTATGTTTATACGCCTGATGACAGTATTATTGAAGGTGAAGTTGAATCAGGCAGATTGTATGAGGAAGACGATTTTAATAAAATAATTGAGATTAAGGCGCGAGAGGCAAAACGGGTTCAGATTTATATGGATGAAGCCAACCCAGATGATAAAACCATTATTTTCTGTGCAACTCAAGTTCATGCGGCGGCAGTCAGAGATTTGGTGAATCAGTATAAAAAATCCAATGATGCAAATTATTGCGAGCGTGTTACTGCCAATGATGGAGAGATAGGCGAGCAGTTTTTACGGGAATTTCAAGACAATGAAAAAACGATTCCAACTGTTTTAACCACATCACAAAAACTCTCAACAGGAGTGGATGCCCGAAATATACGCAATATTGTTTTAATGCGCCCCGTGAATCAAATTATTGAATTTAAACAAATTGTAGGGCGTGGAACACGGCTTTTTGAGGGTAAAGAGTTTTTTACAATTTATGATTTTGTTGACGCCTATCAACGGTTTTATGATCCTGAATGGGATGGCGAACGTGTCGAAGAAGATTCTTGTAGGGTTTGTAGCGAAATCCCTTGTGTTTGTGAAAAAGAACCTTTGAAGCCATGTCCTGAATGTGGAGAATCGCCTTGTATTTGCATCAAGGAGTCACTAATACCTTGTGATAAATGCGGGCAAAGCCCTTGTGCCTGTTCAAAAAAAGTGAAGATAAGGCTAAAAGACGGCAAGGAAAGAGAAATTCAACACATGGTTGCTACTTCTTTTTGGAGTGCAGACGGCAAGCCAATTTCAGCAGAAGAATTTTTAAATAATCTGTTTGGCGAGTTGCCTAATTTATTTAAAGATGAAGACGAATTGCGAACCCTATGGAGCAATCCACAAACCCGTAAAACACTATTGGAAAAACTGGATGAGGCTGGCTTTGGCAAAGAAGAATTAGATGCGCTGAAAAAATTAATTGATGCAAAAAAAAGTGATTTGTACGATGTCTTGGAATATGTTTTTAATAGTAACATAAAGCCAATTACCAGAGAAGAAAGAGCAACAAGGGCGAAGGCAACGATATTAGCATTTTTAAATAAAAGGCAGCAGGCGTTTATAGAGTTTGTTTTGAATAAATATATTGAATCGGGTGTTGAAGAACTTGACCAAGAAAAATTACCTGTATTGCTTATCAATAAATATCATTCACTTGAAGATGCAAAAGAAATATTAGGCGAAGTGGCAGAAATTAGTTCTTTGTTCATTGAATTTCAACAGCATTTATACTCTCAAAAGGTATCGTAAGTGCATGAAGCACAACATCATTAACTTCTGATAGAGATTTATGGTCTAGAATAAGAGAATCTGAAAATAAGTTTGCCTGGGTGTTTTTCCAAGACATTTCAGATATTTTTAGGGTTTTTGTGAATGGGGAACAATGTGGTGAGGTCTGACAGTTAAAGAATTAAAAAATGACTTTAGTGCAAAGCTTGAATGTGGTGACTTTTTAGATTTTTGGTGTGGTTTGGATTTGGGTTATAAAAAAAACAATTTTTTCACAAGCCAGACTGTATAATCCCAATTCTGTGAGTTTGATGGTGATAAATATTTTGGCAATGGACAATGGATGGCCAAAGGCACAATTAGGTATATTGTTAATAGTGGGTATTTATTTTGCCATTAATAGTGTGGCTTTAGCAGCAATTTATGGCAGTATGGTTAGTTTGTTAAATACAGGTCTGATTAATAGGCACACAAATAAACAAACAAGACAATTAAATATTAGTGCAGGTGCTAGTGTTGGCATGATGGCAGTGAGTGTTATTATGCGTATGGTGCTGTTGGTGGCATTGACTTTATTCGGCTTATTGATTTTAAAGTTAGCACCAGAGGCGCTAATTATTGGCTTGGTTTTGGGGCAGGTTGGTTTTTTAATAGACAGGGTTATAAATAAATAATGTCAGCGACAAATGAAGTCATAACTTCTGGTAGCTATATTAAGCACCATTTACAAAATTTGACATATGGTCAATTTCCAGACGGACATTGGGGGCTTGCACACACTGTGAGCGAAGCAAAAGAAATGGGTTTTTGGGCTTTTCATCTTGACACATTAGGTGTTTCCTTTCTATTGGGCGCTTTATTTTTAATTTTTTTTTACCGTGTGGGTAAAAAAATGACCGTTGATACCCCTTCAGGAGTGCAAAACTTTATTGAAAGTGTGGTTGATTTTATTAACGAGAATGTTCGTGGTTCGTTTAATGGTCAAAACCCTATGGTGGCACCATTGGCACTCACTACTTTTATTTGGATTGTGCTCATGAACACCATGGATTTGGTGCCAGTTGATTGGTTGCCATACGTTGCACAGCAAATCGGCGTTTGGTTTGGTGCTGACCCACATCACGTTTTCTTTAAAGTGGTACCAACCACTGACCCGAATGCGACCCTTGGCATGTCCATTGGCATTTTCATTCTTATTATTTATTACAGCATCAAGGAAAAAGGCGTGGGTGGTTTTGCAGCAGAATTAACCTTTCACCCATTTGGCAAAATGATGTTGCCGTTTAATTTGTTCTTAGAGGGGGTAAACCTAATTGCCAAGCCCGTTTCATTGGCATTACGTTTATTTGGCAATATGTATGCAGGAGAGATGATTTTTATTTTGATTGCCCTATTGCCGTTTTGGGTTCAGTGGAGTTTGTCTTTACCATGGGCAATTTTCCATATTTTAATTGTGTTATTACAAGCTTTTATCTTTATGACTTTAGTCATTGTGTATATGGACATGGCTCACCAAAAAGAGCATTAATTTTTTTATAAATAGGAGTAAAAAATGGAACAAAGTATTTTATTTTTAGCAGGTTCAATTTTAATGGGCTTGGGTGCACTGGGTGCAGCAGTTGGTATTGGTATTTTAGGTGCAAGATTTTTAGAAGGGGCGGCACGCCAGCCAGAGTTAATTCCAATGCTTAGAACGCAAATGTTTATTGTGATGGGCTTGGTGGATGCAGTACCAATGATTGCTGTTGGTATTTCAATGTATATTTTATTTGCGGTTGCAGGATAAAATAAAAACGATTTAAAACGTAAGGATTGAGCTATGAATATTAATTTGACGATGTTTGGGCAATTAATCATGTTTGCTATGTTTACATGGTTTTGCATGAAATTTGTTTGGCCACCTATTGTAATGGCCATGGAACAGCGCAAAAAACGTATTGAAAGTGGCTTATTAGCGGCGGAACGTGGTCGTTCTGAACAAGAAGAGGCGCAAGTTAAAGCCCAAGAGATGATTAATCAATCTAAGGATCAGGCGGCTGAGATTATTGCAAATGCCACTCGTCAGGCATCAAATATGGTTGAAGATGCGAAAGACGTTGCTTTAAAAGAGGTGGGCAAAGTAAAAGCACAAGTACAAGCGCAGCTTGAACAAGACACAAGCCATGTTCGTAATGAATTAAAAAATCAAGTGTCTGATTTGGTGATGCAAGGCGTTAGTGCGGTACTTGACAAGGAAGTTGATGCAAAAGTACATCAACAAATGTTGGGCAAATTGTCACAATCGCTGTCGTAATTAGTTATGGAATTAGCCGTCATCGCCAAACCTTATGCCAATGCAATTTTTGAATTGGCACAGCAAAACAAGTTACATTCGCAGTGGAAAATGGTTTTAGATACAGGTGCACAATTGTTTAGTGACCAGCAGATGCGTAGATTTATTGCTTCTCCCAATATTTTAAGACAAGATAAATTAAGCACTATTAAGGCGTTACTCAAGTCAATATTAGCAAGAAAGTTGAGTAAGCAGGAAGCAGCATTTATCGGCGTGCTATTAGACAATAATCGCACCAACGCCTTGCCAAGTATTGCCACCTTGTTTGAAAGTTTGATGAACACCACAAATGATGCCAAGTTGTTTAATGTCATTAGTGCTTATCAGTTAAGCGAGCCTGAAAAAGAGCAAATTGTGAGTGATTTGGAAAATCAATACAACAAAGCAGTAAGCATTGACACCGCCGTAGATAAAGACTTAGTAGGTGGCGTTATTGTTAAAGATGGTGATAAAGTTATTGACATGTCAATCAAAGCTCAAGTGGATGAGTTGGGATTGCGTTTATCCATAACACACTAATTATTAAAATTTAAAGAGGAAGGACTATGCAATTAAACGCTCATGAAATTAGTGATTTAATTAAAAAGCAAATAGAAGGATTTGACTTTGCCGCTCAGGCACGTACAGAAGGCAGTGTGGTTAGTGTGAGTGATGGCATTGTCCGTATTCACGGTTTAGCCGATGTGCAATTTGGTGAGATGCTTGAGTTTCCAAATAATACCTTTGGTATGGCGCTTAACTTAGAACAAGACAGCGTTGGTGCGGTTGTTTTGGGTGATTATTTGCATATTTCAGAAGGTGATATCGTTAAATGCACCAATCGTTTAGTTGAGGTGCCTGTTGGTGAGGCCATGCTAGGTCGAGTGGTTAATCCATTAGGCAAAGCCATTGATGGCAAGGGTGATATTGACACTCAAAGCACACTCCCCTTAGAGATAATGGCGCCTGGTGTGATTGATCGTAAATCAGTGGATCAGCCCATTCAGACAGGCATTAAAGCGATTGATGCGATGGTGCCAGTAGGTCGTGGTCAGCGTGAACTCATCATTGGCGATCGTCAAACGGGTAAAACAGCCGTGGCGGTTGATGCGATTATTAATCAAAAAGACAGTGGTATTCGTTGCGTATATGTTGCTATTGGTCAAAAAGATTCATCAGTGGCAGCGGTTGTACATAAATTAGAAGAGCACGGCGCATTGGCAAATACCATTATTGTAACTGCTGGCGCTGCATCAGCACCAGCACTACAATACATTGCCCCTTATGCAGGGTGTGCTATGGCTGAGTATTTCCGTGATCGAGGCGAAGATGCACTGATTGTTTATGACGATTTAACCAAGCAAGCTTGGGCCTATCGTGAGGTTTCTTTATTGCTTAAACGTCCGCCAGGGCGTGAGGCTTATCCAGGTGATGTGTTCTATCTACATTCACGCCTACTTGAGCGCGCTTCACGTGTTAATGCAGAATATGTAGAAAAGATGACTAATGGCGAAGTTAAAGGCAAAACAGGCTCTTTAACAGCATTGCCAATTATTGAAACCCAGAGTGGTGATGTATCAGCATTCGTTCCTACCAACGTTATTTCAATTACGGATGGTCAAATTTTCTTAGAAACAGATTTATTTAACGCAGGTATTCGCCCAGCGATTAACGCAGGCTTGTCAGTATCACGTGTGGGTGGTGCGGCGCAGACCAATATTATTAAAAAATTGGGTGGTGGCATTCGTCTTGATTTGGCACAATATCGTGAATTGGCAGCTTTTGCACAATTTGCCTCTGATCTTGATTCAGAAACCAAAGCGCAAATTGACCGTGGTCAGCGCGTGACAGAATTAATGAAACAAAATCAATACTCGCCTTTGTCAATTGCTGAAATGGCAACCTTATTATTTACTGCTAATTCAGGCTCGTTAGATGATATTGAAGTCAATAAAGTGGTTGACTTTGAAGCGGCACTAATCGCTTATATGAATGCAAACCAAGTATCATTAATGGATAAAATTAATAAAACAGGTGATTATAATGATGAAATTTCAAACGAATTACAAGTAGCAATTGATGACTTTAAGCTCAACCACACTTGGTAGAATGGGGTAGATAATGGCAGTTGGTAAGGAAATTAGAACACAAATTTCGAGTATTAAAAATACCCAGAAGATTACTTCGGCCATGGAAATGGTTGCAGCTTCTAAGATGAAAAAAGCGCAAGATAGAATGTTAGCATCACGCCCTTATTGCGAGAAAATATCCAATGTTATCGGTCATTTGGCTTATGCACATTCAGAATTTGAGCATCCATATATGAACAGTTCTGAAAAACTTCAACGCATCGGCATTATTATTATTTCAAGCGACAGAGGTTTGTGTGGCGGTTTGAATACTAATTTATTCAGGCATATTTTAAAACAAGTTGTTGAATATCAAGCCAAGGATATTAAAGTTGATGTCTGCACCATTGGCAAAAAAGCAACCTCATTTTTTAAAAATTCTGGCTTAAACGTTAAATCTGTATTAACAAATTTAGGTGACGTGCCTCATTTTGATGATTTGTTAGGCACAGTTAAAGTTATGCTTGACGGATTTGATGCAGGCGAAGTTCAGCAATTATCAGTGGCTTATAACAAGTTTGAAAGCACCATGACCCAAGCCCCGACAATCATGCAATTAGTGCCAATGGTGGCAGGCGAATCGGACAATATGAACCACTATTGGGACTATATTTATGAGCCTGATGCGCCAGAGGTTCTAAGTGCATTATTGGTTCGTTATATTGAGGCTTTGGTTTATCAAGGTTTGGTTGAAAACATCGCTTGTGAACAATCTTCACGTATGATTGCGATGAAAAGTGCGACTGATAATGCAGGCGATATGGTCAAAGAGTTAGAGTTGGTTTACAACAAGGCAAGGCAAGCGGCAATTACGCAAGAAATTTCTGAGATTGTTAGTGGCGCTGCCGCTGTTTAAAGTTTAAAAAAAGGAAAAGCAAAATGAGTACAGGAAAAATTACACAAATTATTGGCGCGGTTATCGATGTCGAATTCTCAGCAGACAGTATGCCAAAAATTTATGATGCCTTAAAGGTTTCAAAAACGGGTTTAACCTTAGAAGTTCAGCAACAATTGGGCGATCATGTGGTGCGTGCAATTGCCATGGGCGGTTCTGAAGGTCTAAAAAGGGGCTTGAAAGTCACCAACACAGGTGAACCTATTAAGGTGCCTGTTGGCGTTAAGACATTGGGGCGCATTATGAATGTGCTGGGCGAGCCGATTGATAATGCTGGTGAAATTGGTCAAGAGGTTGACTGGGCGATTCACCGAAGTGCACCTGCTTATGATGAACTGGCACCTACAGCAGAATTATTAGAAACAGGCATTAAAGTTATTGATTTAATTTGCCCGTTTGCCAAAGGTGGTAAGGTTGGCTTGTTTGGTGGTGCTGGTGTTGGTAAAACCGTTAATATGATGGAGTTAATTCGTAATATTGCGATTGAGCATTCTGGTTATTCAGTATTTGCTGGTGTGGGTGAACGTACTCGTGAAGGTAATGATTTTTATCACGAAATGAAAGAATCAAATGTACTTGATAAAGTATCTTTGGTGTATGGTCAAATGAACGAGCCACCAGGAAATAGATTGCGCGTTGCCTTAACAGGGTTAACCATGGCAGAATACTTCCGTGATGAAGGTCGTGATGTATTGTTGTTCATTGACAACATTTATCGTTATACACTTGCAGGCACAGAAGTGTCGGCATTATTAGGTCGCATGCCATCAGCAGTAGGCTACCAGCCAACACTGGCAAGTGAGATGGGTACATTGCAAGAGCGTATTACCTCAACCAAAAAAGGCTCAATCACTTCAATTCAAGCAGTATATGTGCCTGCAGATGATTTAACCGACCCATCACCAGCAACCACGTTTGCTCATTTAGATGCAACGGTTGTGTTATCACGTCAGGTAGCAGAATTAGGCATTTATCCTGCGGTAGATCCACTAGATTCTACTTCTCGTCAGTTAGACCCATTAATCGTGGGCGAAGAGCATTATAATGTGGCTCGTGGCGTACAAGGTGTGTTGCAACGCTACAAAGAATTAAAAGACATTATTGCGATTTTAGGCATGGATGAATTGTCTGAAGAAGACAAGCGTTCAGTGTCTCGTGCTCGTAAAATTCAGCGTTTTTTATCTCAGCCATTTTTTGTGGCAGAAGTCTTCACTGGTGCACCAGGTAAGTATGTATCACTTAAAGATACGATTGCTGGGTTTAAAGCCATTCTGGATGGTGAAATGGACGATTTTTCAGAGCAAGCATTCTACATGACAGGCTCAATTGATGAGGTTCGTAAAACCGCTAAGGAGAGCGCATAAATGCCAACCATTCATGTTGATGTCGTTAGTGCAACAGAGTCTCTCTATTCAGGTGAGGTGTTGTGCGTGTTTGCGCCTGCATCCACAGGTGAGTTAGGCATTTATCCAAAACATACTGCACTTTTGTCAACTTTAAAACCAGGTGAAGTGCGAATAGAGACTGATAAGGGTATAGAATCCATTTATGTTTCTGGTGGTATTGTAGAAGTCCAGCCAAATGTTGTGACTATTTTTTCTGACACTGCAATTAGAGCAAGCGATTTAGATGAGTCTAAGGCATTAGAAGCCAAACAACGTGCGCAAGAGGCAATGGAAAATGCAACTGAGAGTCAAGATATTTCAGCCACACAAGCAGTACTTGCCGAGTCAATGGCACAATTACAAATGATTAACAAAATGCGTGGTAAAAAAGGTTAAAAACCTAAATAAAAATTAAAAACGCAGAAACCCCAGTTGGTATAATGGTTTCAACCAAAAAACCTTTTCACCCATTGGGTGAAAACACAAAAGATAACCACACCTTTTTTATACACAACCAAACTTTACTGCGTTTATGAATATTTTAAACTACAAACTTGATACGACCAATGAACTTTTAACGGCTCGTATTGGATTGCTTGCCACTGCCCATACAATCAACACATTGGATTTGTCCAACATCACTGACCAACACTTTCCAGTCCTTGGTAGTAATTGTGCACTCAAAGCCTCAACTTTTATTAACACCTTGGTGTTAAGCCAACATCACGCCCAATCAATGTAAACATATCACGCTTGATATTGACGCTACCGAGATGATTGCCAATAAAGATGATGCACAGTGGACTTATAAGGGCAACAAAGGCTATATGCCTATGGTGGGGCATATTGCTCAAACATCCCAGATTGTTGCGAGTGATTTTAGACCAGGCAACACCAGTCCTAGCAAAGACAATCTTGGTTTTATTAAACAATGTCAATCTAGTTTGCCCAGCGGCATCAAGATAAACAAACTACGTATTGACGCAGCAGGCTATCAAGCCAGTATTATTGATGATTGTTTTGCCAATCAAATTGAGTTTGCCATCAGGGCAAAAATGTGTCAATCTCTCAGGAATATTATTCTTAACAAAAACAACCAGTGGCAACCTTTAGTTGATAAGCAAGGTAGTTTTATTGAGGGTCAAGACACCTTTAAAATGCAGCATTTTATCGGCAAAGATGGTAAAGTCTTTGACTTGGTTGTACAAAGAAAGTGCATCACTGGACAGGTACAATTAGACTTGAACTTGGATTTAGACCACGATAATAACACTCAAAACCTAGAACAAATAGCCACTGAGCAATACATCTATCGAGCCATTGCCACTAATCTTGATTACTTAAGCGATGGTGAGATTATCCATTTTTATAATCAACGCGCTGAAGACAGCGAGAACCGCATTAAAGAATTAAAAAATGACTTTGGTGCAAAGCAAATGCCTTGTGGTGATTTTAATGCCAACGCCCTATATTTTGATATTTGTGCTTTGTCTTATAATTTATTTGCTTTAATGCGCCAACTATTGCCACTTGAATTTACCAACAAAAGAGCAAAATATGTGCGCAATCGTCTCTATGCCATTGCTGTCAAAGTTATCCAACATGGTAGGCAGGTGATTGTTAAATGCCAAGCACAATATTATGACTTACTCACCCAAGTGTTAAACAACATCAAGGCATTTAAACCGTTATTATCCTGATTCAGGATAAACAACACTAAAAATCATTGCAACATCCTAATCAAAGGAGGTTTAATGACGCCTAGACTTCAAAATGTTAGGCAATTGATACTTGTTTTAGCAAATTTAGAAAATTGGATGAGTTTTATGAGTTGTAAAGATTGAATGTCGTTATTTTTTAGATTTTTGGTGTGGTTTTTGATTGTGGATGGTTCTATTTTTGGATTTGGGTTATACTTCTTTTGATTGATGAGAGCACTCATTATGAAGCCACTACGGTAGCGTAATTTCTTTTCTGTAAAATTTAATTGTCGCTGATCACAGCACCTTGGTGCTGGGTATTATCAACGCAGCAGTGATAAATTGGATGATGCTAATGGTTACAAACCTAAGCGTGTTAAATCTTCTTGTATATCATTTTGCAAAATATCAAGATAAGGCTTCTGCTTTAAATGCACTTCAAAACCTTTAATGGGCTTGCCGGTAAATTTATATAGATAATCTAAAGTATAAATTTTATCGCCATAATCTTTTTGTAATTGAAGCATATAATCTTTTAAAATTGCTACTTTTATACCCTCTTTTTTAATTTTTCCATCCCCTTGAGGTAAGCGAATGATCACTACTTTTTTGTTATTCTCTAGTAGCACATCAATACTTTTGCGTAAATATTTATCTGCTAGTGGGTGTATTTTAATACTTTGTTGTCTTATTTTATCATCCTTTAAAGTGGTATTTTTTGCTTTAAAAATATT
>JAUVOQ010000025.1 GCA_030599095.1 Candidatus Ruthturnera sp. | reverse complement strand
CCAATTTATCACTGCTGCGTTGATAATACCCAGCACCAAGGTGCTGTGATCAGCGACAATTAAATTTTACAGAAAAGAAATTACGCTACCGTAGTGGCTTCATAATGAGTGCTCTCATCAATCAAAAGAAGTATAATAAAAACTTCAAAATACATGCTGTCTGGGGTGTCATAAGTGGTAAAAAATTTCAAGGTAATTTATGACCACTTGGTGGCTCAAATTGATTTATATAAACCCAATCAATCAGGCTTGCCGCACGCAATAAAAGTGCTAAAAAAATGAGCATAAAATTTCATTTTGTCATTTTGAATCAAAAGATGTCGTCAGGCACAAATTAGTACAACGTATTGTTTTGGCGTATGAAGAATTTGAATAAAAATACTAAAATTATAGTCGGACTCTCAGGCGGGGTTGATTCCTCAGTAGCCACACTATTATTACTTAAACAAGGTTATCAAGTTGAAGCATTGTTTATGAAAAATTGGGAAGAGGATGACAAGGACGGGTATTGTAGCGCTGAGCAAGACTTGCTTGATGCACAAAAAGTTACCGACAAACTTGGCGTAAAATTGCACACTGTCAACTTTTCAGCGGAGTATTGGGATGATGTGTTTGCCCATTTTCTCAAAGAACATAAAAAAGGTCGCACGCCTAACCCTGATGTTTTATGCAATCAAAAAATCAAATTTAGAGTATTTTTAGATCACGCACTATCACTAGGTGCGGATAAAATCGCCACAGGGCATTATGCTCGTATTGCTAAAAAAAATGGCGCTTATCAGCTCAAAATAGGCTTGGATGATAACAAGGACCAGAGTTATTTTTTGCATCTTTTAAACCAAAATCAACTCTCAAAAAGTTTATTCCCCTTGGGTGAAATTAATAAAATTGACGTACGCAATATTGCCGCAGAAAATGGTTTTGTCACTGCTGCCAAAAAAGATTCAACGGGTATTTGTTTTGTTGGTGAGCGTAATTTTTCTGAGTTTTTGGCAACCTACCTACCAAAACAACAAGGCGATATTGTGGATGAACAAGGGCAATTTATTAAACATCATCAAGGCTTGGCTTTTTATACCATAGGTCAGCGAAAGGGTTTAGAAATTGGTGGTGGTTTTGGTAAGTCAGGTGAGCCTTGGTTTGTAGCGGATAAGCATATTGAACGCAATGAATTAGTCGTTGTGCAAGGCGACCATACATTGCTATACCACCAAACCTTAAATACCTCCAAACCTCATTGGATTGGCACACCACCAACGTTACCACTGACGTGTAGTGCTAAAATACGCTACCGCCAACAGTCACAATCTTGTATGATTAGCCAAAATAATAACAAGCAATTAAAGGTTGTTTTTAAGCAACCTCAACGTGCAATTACCCTAGGGCAATCCATTGTTTTTTATGACAATGAAACTTGTCTTGGTGGTGCAATTATTGAATACAGATCATCATGAATAAATTACGCGACCAGACCTTAGCACTAGCCAGTATATTACAAACCACAGCACTGGTTGACCAGCTTGCCTCAACAGGCACTTGTGATGCAAATAGCAATCAAGCCAGCTTAAAAAGTATCATCACCAGTAGCACCAAACTTGAAGAAGTGTTTAATCCCAAGCAAGATTTATTGGTTGGCATTGCTGCATTAAAAGTTGTATTAGGCAATAAAACCAAGCAGATACAACAAGTCATCCTTTATGCATTGGCTTTAATCAACCTTGAAAAGAAATTGATGAAAAATCAAACACTACTCAATCAAATCACTTTAGAAATTGACTTGATTAAAAATCAGAACTTTTTTGAGATTTCTCATGCGAACTCAGTAGCACGTTTGGCTCAACTTTATAAATCAACCTTGGGTGGTTTAAGCCCTAGAATTATGGTCAATGGTGAACAAATCTACTTATCTAATAAACATACTGCAAATCACATTAGAGCGTTACTGCTAGCAGGTATTCGGGCGGTGTCTTTGTGGAAATCTCAAGGCGGTAAAACTTGGCATTTACTGTTTAATAAGAAAAAGATACTTGATTTGGTTAGTTCATTAGAGGGCTTGAATAAATAATCCCAATACCCTATAGACTTTTGACGTTTAAGACTTTATAATTACGCCTTTAATTATTTTATACCTCTCTTATATAATGGCTAATTCAGCAGGTTCTAGAAAACGCGCAAGACAAGCAGTTAAACGCAACAAACACAATTCACAAATTCGCGCTAAAGTTCGTACTTTTATTAAAAAAGTCACTTATGCTTTAGAAGTGGGCAATAAAGAACAAGCACAAGGTGGCTTTACCATCATGCAAAAGATGATTGACCAAGCAGTCAACAAAGGCTTAATGCACAAAAACCAAGCGGCTAGAAAAAAATCACGCCTAAATGCACAAATTAAAGCATTGTAAAATAAGCACTTGAATTATTAAAAAACCCTATTCTGAGGGTTTTTTTTGTATTCACACCTTTGTAATAATGCAAAACCTTTTTAAAAAAAAGCGTGGTTTTTCACTGGATTAGTTATACTGACATTTCATAATAGGAGACCACTGCATTAATCCCATCACGACTTATGAAACACATAAAACAGCACCTTTTCCACCCAAAAATTCATCAAATAACTGGCTATTGTCCTCATTTTTGGATGAAAAATGCACTATTTTCTGTATGCCTTAAGTCGCACTGAGTTAATGCAGTGGTCTCAATAAATTAATTTTCTTAATAGTGGCATGATAAGCGAGTCTGACAAAGCATTATTTAGAAGTGTTGTTGAAAATAACGTCCCTGTTAATAAAGACAAAACCACGCCTCAAGACCCAGCTAAGAAAAAAGCTTTTAAGGCTTATACCTATATTACTCACGGCGGTTTATCTGGCTCAGATATAATCAGTTATGCTCAAAATGGCGTTTCACCAAAAATTATCAAAAAAATGAAACAAGGCAATATCAGCCACGTACCAAGCCTAGATTTACATGGCCAAACCACCATTGAAGCTTGTCAATCATTATCTGAGTTTATGTACTACCACCAACATCAGCAATTTATCCATATTATTCATGGCAAGGGTTACAATTCTGATCAAGGCAATAGTATTTTAAAAAGCCAAGTGGTTAGTTTTTTGAATCAACATCCCGACGTGTTGGCCTTTAATTCTTGCCCGCCCAAAGATGGTGGTACAGGTGCAGTATTTGCCCTCTTAAGGCAAAACTAGGTCATGTTCAATGTTGATGAAATTTACACCATCTCTAGTTTTTTATCCTTGTGCAATAAGACCATTGAGAACAAGATTCCTGCTTGTTGGCTACAAGGGGAAATATCCAATTTAGCACGCCCAGCATCAGGTCATTGGTATTTTTCCCTCAAAGATAATAAAACCCAAGTGCGTTGTGCTTTGTTTCGGCTCAATCAGCGCCATATTAAGTTTAACCCTGAAAATGGAATGGAAGTTTTGGTTCATGCTACACCTACTTTATACGAGAATCGGGGTGATTTTCAGCTCATCATCCAACACATTGAACCCGTCGGTGTTGGTAATTTAAATCTTGCCTTTGAGCAGCTAAAAAATAAACTTGCTAGTGAGGGTTTGTTTGATAATAGCCATAAAAAACCATTGCCTAATACTATTAACACCATTGGTGTTATTTCTTCATCAACAGGCGCGGTTATTCAAGACATTATTAAAGTGTTGAACAAGCGTTATCCATTTGCCAAAATTTTATTATTTGACTCGGTGGTTCAAGGTCAAGGTTGCGTAGCAAAACTCACAAACGCTTTAAATGCGGCCGACCAATCAGGCAAATGTGATGTTATTATTATTGCCAGAGGTGGTGGCTCATTAGAAGACTTATGGGCATTTAATGAAGAGGTCTTGGTTAGGGCAATTTTTAACACAAGTACGCCAATTATTAGTGCAATTGGACATGAAACTGACACCACAATTACTGATTTTGTTGCTGATGTTCGTGCACCCACGCCAAGTGCTGCTGCCATGTTAGTCGCGCCTGATCGGCTAGAATTACTCGCTAATACTGATAAGTTATATATACTTTTGTACCAATCTTATCAGCAAGTTTTGTATGATTATCAGTCTCACCTTAATCAACTTAAATTGAGCATACCAAGCCCGAACAGGCAAATTGCTTTTTTTAGTCAAAAACTTGATCACGCAAGCATCAATCTTAACATTCATGCAAAATCAATACTGACTTTAAACAATACTAAACTTAACTCACTATTTGCTGCCTTAAAGCAACACTCACCTATTGAAACTATTAAACATGCCAAGGTTTTAAACCAAGTGTCTTTTGCTCAACTCAAACATCAAATTAAGCAAATAATTAATACCAATAATAACGTCCTATATTTGGCAAACGAAAAACTTCAAAAGGCAATAACCACTTTGGCCGATAAGCACAAAACCACATTATCTATTCAAGCCAATTCGCTTCATCACTTGTCACCACTTAATACGCTTTCACGAGGTTTTAGCATTACCACTAATGCAAAAAATCAAGTATTATCTTCAACAACTGATATTAAAATCAACCAAACCATTACCACTCAATTAGCTGATGGAAAACTCTATTCTAATATTGAAAAAATTGAAAAAAATTAACCTCATCATCTTGCTGATATTGTCCAATATTACATTGGCTAATATCAGCATTGAAAACACACCCATACCTGGTGGCATTGCTGTGGTTGATTTTCAAAGCAACCATTCAAATCCAAAAGCTTTTTATAGTGCTGTTCCTGTCTATACTCAGCATATCAAAGACCAACATTGGCAAGCATTAATAGGCATACCGCTACTCGCAAAAGTGGGGGAAAAATATATCACCATTAAGGGTTTTTCCACCAAAAAAATCACTTTTACAGTGCATCAGCATGACTATAAAGAACAGCACATTACGCTCACTGGCAAGAAAAAAAAATACGTCAGTCCAAACCTTAAACACATGAATCGAATTAAGCGTGAACATCCTATTTTGTCAAAAACTAGAAAGCTATTTTCTAAAAAATTATTATTTAATGGTCGATTTATTCGACCTGTTAAAGGTGTTATTACCAGCCCCTTTGGGCTTAAGCGTTTTTACAACGGACAACCACGTCGATCGCATACAGGGCTAGATTTTTCAGGCAATATAGGCACGCTAATACACGCACCAGCAAATGGCAAAGTGATACTTATAGGACATTTTTTCTTTAATGGTAATACCGTATTTATTGACCATGGACAAGGGTTAATCAGTGTTTATATTCACATGAATAAACACCTAGTTAAACAAGGTCAACTGGTTAAACAAGGGGATAAAATTGGCACTATTGGTCAAACTGGACGTGCGACAGGTCCTCACCTACACTGGGGTGTTTATCTCAATCAAACCGCAGTTAATCCAAATTTATTACTCAGTGAGATACTGCATTAATTCATCACAACTTATGAAACATATAAAACAACACCTTTTCCACCTAAAAACTCATAAAATAGTTGGCTATTGCCCTTATTTTTGGATGAAAAATGCACTATTTTCTGTATGTCCTAAGTTGCACTGGGTTAATGCAGTGGTCTCTAGGTGTGTTGAATGAAATCTGATGTGTCTTTATTGCGTAGGCTAGGCGCTATGTCGTATGATGTTTTCTTGGCGTTTTCTTTGGTGTTTTTTGTTACTGGGGTTATTATTATTGTTTTTTTCAACAGCGAAGCACCAAATGGTAACGCTTTATTTTATCTGGTAACCATACCAACGACTTATCTATACTTTACTTGGTCGTGGGTTAAAGGCAGACAAACGTTAGGCATGAAAGCTTGGAAATTTCAAATTAGACAAATGAATGGCAATAATATCACTCAAAAGCAAGCATTCATCCGATTCATTAGTGCAATCCCTGCTTTTGCCTTTTTTGGCTTGGGTTTTTTATATCAATTATTTGATAAAAACAATAGAACAATACACGGCAAAATCTCTAACACCATTTTAATAAAAAATTGATTTGTGTCAGTGTTACCAGCAAAAGACCTATGCTATAATGTTGCTAATTTATTATTTAATTATTGGAGATGAAAATGAGCTCAACACTTGATAACAGTGGCGTAAGAGGCAATATTCTTATGTTAAGCACCTTGGTTGTTTGGTATTGCCATTGGTATTATCTCTGACACGGCTGAATATGTCTCAACATTTGCAGTCATCGCATCTATGGTTTATAACTATCAAATAACACTTATTCTTTTGCTGTTATTAATCACACTTATTCGTCAAAGTTTTTGGGCTAATAATTTCCCTTTCGTGCTGTATGATAAACAACAAATTATCAAGCAAAATATTTCAATCAATCAAACACTTGATGAAGAAAATAAACAACTGTCAATTGATCTTGAAGTTGAATCAAAAGCCAATATGGAAATCTTGGAATCTATTGCTAGATACAAATTTGGGCTGCTTAAAGAGGGTGAAAGGTATTATCAAATTAGCCAATCAGCATCCAATCAAGACAAGCCTTAGTTAAGAAATGTCTAGCCATTATTATTTAATTATTCCTGCTAGTGGTATAGGTGCACGTATGTACTCTGAAAAGAACAGCCTTAATGGGCAAGCCCAAGTTGCCAAACAATATCTAAAATTAGACAATGGATTAACCATACTTGACCAAACTCTAAAAACCTTACTCAGCATTAATCAAATCAAAGGCTGTGTTGTTGCCATTGCAAATAAAGACCATTTGTTTGCCAAGTCAGTATTTAATAACCATCCAAAATTACTAACCACAGTCATTGGTGGCAAGGAGCGTATGCACTCTGTTCTTAATGCACTTAAAGCACTCACAGATTTTGCCAAAGACGATGATTGGGTGTTGGTTCACGATAGTGCTCGCCCTTGTGTTAAAACATCAGAAATAATCAATTTAATGAACCAACTCAAACACCACGCCACTGGTGGATTGCTTGCAACTAAGGTTGTTGACACCATTAAACAAGCTGACGATAATATTGTTAATATCACCATTGACAGATCAAATCTTTGGCAAGCCCAAACGCCGCAGATGTATCGTTTTGGCATATTATTAAAAGCCTTAAATACTGCCATCAATAATGATATTAATACCACCGATGAGGCTAGTGCCATTGAACATTTAGGACTTGAGTCAATTTTGGTTAAATCCAGTAAAAGCAATATTAAAATCACCAACCTAGAAGATTTAGCATTGGCAAATTTTTACTTGAGTGCACCTCTAAAAACTTAGGGTGAACTTTATAACCATCAGCACAAAAAATATTTAAAAAGTGATCACCTTCATTTATTTTATTGTTTTTGACAAAATAATAGGCATGATGAACAATAACAATGGATTTAATGGAATGGATGGCAGTTTGCAGTAAGAGGTTTGCTTGACCATTTTTTTTATGTTAGTATGGCAACCGAATTTCAAACTAAGGAAAGGAGAAATAATGAAAACAAGAGTTGTTTCCTTACAATTCGCATTCTTGTTTAAAGATATTGTGGAACGTCCAGATCAAGATTTCGGTGATTTAAATTCTGAAATGCTTAATATATTTGATGCGATGCCACAGATGATACCTGTGCCTAAAGAGTTGTCACCTGATATACCTGTAATGATGCTCAGGTCTGAAAAGAACATCTACACTTGTAATATTTCAAGAGCGAGAATAGATTTTACTGTCAATAGAATTGGTGGTGAAAAGTCTAATGTAGATATTCTAAAAGATTTTAATAAAAAAGTATCTAGGATGATTGAACTAATTCTTCAAAAGCAGGAAGTGATTAGGTTCGGAATGGTGGCTAAGTATTTTCAACAAGACAATTCCGCAGTAAATACTTTGCGAAATAAGTTTTTCACAAGTGTTGTTGGTGAAGCAGAAGAATTAAGCCTCAGATATAACAAAAGAAGTGAAGTCTATGGGTATAAAATTAATGACGTATTAGAAATTACTGCAGCTGGAGTTGTTACAGGTGGAAAAGTAGAGAAAGGAATTTTTATTCAGAGAGATATAAATAATCACCCAATTCATGGAAAAAATATTAATTACGATACGCTTTTAAAAATTTCTAAAAAGTACGCTTCTCGTATCACCGAAGGTGAAATAGAAGGGTTGTTGAAATGACCAGCACATCTACAACGTCACCTTATTTTGGGGTGCGATCATCATCCACACTGGCTCCGTCTCAACAATATATACAGACTTCACCACCATCGGAAGCACCTCGGAACAAAGAGTCAAGATATAATTTCAGCGATAGGATAATAACAACGCTTGTTGTAATAGTTCTTGCAGCAATTGTTGGGTACTTTTCATTCTTGATAGCCGTTAAATCCGATATAGCTGAAAACCGAAAAGATGTTTCAGTGGTAGTTGAAAAAGTAGCGCACATAACTACAGGTTTATCAGATTTTAAAAAAGATCTAGATGTACTTAACAGGGTTCAAAGAAAGACAGATGAATTATTGATCAGAGTAAATATTCTCGAGAAAAACTTAGAGAGTCATTCATCGCACAAATAGCATAACAAAGTCATAAACTCGGACAGTTAAAAGGAGGGTGTAAATTAAACTGTGTAAATCCTTAAAAAGCATTTGATTCTATAAAATCAAATGCACTTAATAATAAGGAGAAACACAAATGAGTTTAATCAATCATAACGAACTAAAAAGACAAATCCAAACAGGGGAATTTACCTCGCTTAATAACATCACAGATGACAAAAAAACATCCTACGTGAGGTTATTCAAACTGCCAGCGAAGAGGAACTGTCAAGCCATCTTGGCTATCAAAAACACAGTATCCGTACCCAAGACGATATTGATAATCCTAACCATCGCAATGGACACAACAAAAAGACATTAAAGTCCAAATATGGCAATATCAACGTTGCCATTCCCAGAGACAGGCAGGGCGACTTTGAGCCACAATTGGTTAAAAAGCGTGACGTTATCTTAGATGGTAGCGAAGACTTAATCTTGTCTCTTTACGCTAAAGGCATGACTGTTAGAGACATTCAAAATCACCTTGATGATTTATACGGCTATCAACTCTCAACACAGACCATATCCAACATGACTGAGAAGATGATGCTTAAGGTAGGTGAGTGGCAAGATCGCCCTTTAGAGGCGATTTACCCCATCATCTTTATGGATGCCACTGCGGCTTAAAATCAAGGTTGATTCGGTGGTTAAAAATGTTGCTGTTTATATCATGCTGGGTGTTAGTCTTGAAGGTAGGAAAGAGATTATTGGCTTTTGGATTGGTGAGAATGAAAGTGCTAAATATTGGCTGACAGTATTAAACGATATTAAAAAGCGCGGCGTTGAAGATGTTTTAATCTTTGCTATTGATGGTTTAAACGGCTTTAATAAAGCAATAGAAGCGATTTATCCAAAAGCCGAAGTACAGCGTTGCATTGTTCATCAAATCCGCTCATCCTTGAGATTTGTATCATGGAAAGACAGAAAAGCAGTTGCCAAGGATTTAAAAGGTATCTACACCGCTTTAAATGAAAAGCAAGCATTATTAGCATTGGATGAGCTCAAACATGTTTGGGATAAAAAATACCCTAATATTGCTAAATCTTGGCAGTCTCATTGGACTGAGTTGTCCACATTTTTTAAATATCCACAAAGCATTAGAACGCTGATATGCACGACCAACCCAATAGAGTCCTTAAATGCTATTATCAAGCAAAAGACTAAATCTAAAGGTTCATTCCCAACTCAAGGGTCTGCGCTTAAAATGGTTTATTTGGCAACCCAACAAATACAAGAAAAATGGCAAAAAACTAGGATTAGTAGTGGAGTGAGATTTACCCTCAATTGTGTCTTTTTTTGATGAGATTATGGAAAAATACGAGAAATGGTTAAGGGTGAAAAGGCGGATTTACACAGTTTAATTTACACCCTCGTTAAAAGCGCTGTTTCGCTACGCTACACTCTGCTTTTAATTTCTGGTTATGGCGGGGCGGGCATAATGACAAATAATGGCATTGATAATACTAGCAATTGCAAAAAGGTAAATCTGGTGATATTTAAACGTCTGACTGATAACTTCATGGAGCACACTTTACATTTATATTGACTATAATTTGATACTTATGAACAAAGACACTTACACAAACTTTATCCGCAACCAAATTAATGATGATCTAGATTCAGGAGTACACAACTCAATTCAAATGCGCTTTCCGCCTGAGCCTAATGGTTATTTACATATTGGGCATGCTAAGTCAATTTGTCTAAATTTTGGTTTAGCAAAAGATTATAAGGGGCAGTGTAATTTGCGATTTGATGATACCAACCCTGCTAAAGAGGATATTGAGTTTATAGATGCCATCAAAGCAGATATTAAGTGGCTTGGGTTTGTGTGGGATGGTGATATTAAGTATAGTTCTCATTATTTTGACCAATTTTATGAGTGCGCCATTGAGCTTATTAATAAAAACCTAGCCTACGTTTGCTTTTTAGATTCGGATGAAACTCGCGCTTATAGAGGCACTTTAAAAGAGGCTGGGAAAAATAGCCCTTATCGAGACACATCAATTGCAGAAAATCTAGAATTACTTGCAAAAATGAAAGCGGGTAAATTTTCAGAAGGTGAGTGTGTACTGCGCGCCAAAATTGATATGAACAGTTCATTTATGTGTATGCGTGACCCGACTTTGTATCGTATTCGCTTTGACAAACACCACCAAACTGGCAATCAGTGGCGCATTTATCCCATGTATGATTTTGCCCATTGTATTGGTGATGCAATTGAAGGCATAACTCATTCTCTGTGTACGTTAGAATTCCAAGACAATCGTCGCCTATATGATTGGATATTAGAAAACCTAAATGATTTTAATAAGCCTAGTCGCCCACATCAATATGAGTTTTCACGGTTAAATTTAGAATACACCGTTATGTCAAAACGTAAATTGCAAAAATTGGTTGAAGATGGGTTGGTATCTGGCTGGGATGATCCACGTATGCCTACACTCTCAGGACTTCGTCGTCGTGGCTATACTGCGACTAGTATTCACGACTTTACCAATCGAATTGGCATTTCTAAAGTGGATAGCATGACTGATATGGCAATTCTAGAAGCTGCTATACGTGATGATTTAAATATCAAAGCGCCACGCACAATGGGTGTGATTAATCCAATACGTGTTATTATTGAAAATTACCCTAAAGGGAAAATTGAAACCTTAAAAGCCCTCATTCATCCACAAAATGAAGCAATGGGCAAACGTGATATATTCTTCTCTGGTGAATTATATATTGATAGAGCAGACTTTAAAGAAGTGGTGCCGAATAAAAAATTTAAACGACTGGCAATCAATAAAGAAGTGCGCCTGCGATCTGCTTATGTCATTAATGCCACTACTTTTGACACTGATTTTGATGGCAATATTACCACCGTATACGCAACATATGACCCTGATACACTGGGTAAAAACCCCGAAGATGGTCGCAAAGTTAAAGGTGTCATTCATTTTGTTGAAGCCACTAAGGCACTCAAAGCAGAATTTAGACTATATAATCGATTATTCACACTTGAAAATCCTGGAAAAAACGATCACTTTGAGCAATTATTTAACCCACAATCGTTAGTCACAACTTATGGCGTAGTAGAGCCCAATATGGCTAGCAGTAAGCCTGAATTCGCTTATCAGTTTGAACGTGAGGGCTATTTTTGTCGGGACAAAAACAGTCAAGTGCTGACTTTTAATAAAACAGTGAACTTGCGTGACATTTGGAACAATTAATGCCAGTATTTATTGATACTGTTCACGCCAACTTTCAAAACAAATGGTTTTTTGCCTGTTTGGCATGGTTACGTTCATTTTGTCAAAATCAATAAAATAATAACTTAAATCTGGGTTGACTAACACTGCTTTTTGTTCATTGTGCTAAGTTGGCATGTATTTACTGACCACTCTTAATCGGTTTGAATCCTGTATATTTAGTAGCGACTTGCCATTAATATTCTCATGAAGCTGCATATTGATAATATCAAGAATGGTTGGCATAACACGTTTAATATCCCAATTATCCACAAGCCATGAATAATCACGAACCACAAAAAGATCCAGTAATACTAAAAGTAACCAAACAAATAAGGTTGTCATTATTTGATTTGATTTAACCATTTTGACACTGTGTCAATCTCGTTGTATTTAGTTAAATCAATTTGCAAAGGGGTGACTGATACATAATGATTGGCAATAGCATGGAAATCTGTGCCTACGCCATTATCAGCCTCTTTACCATTTTCGCCAATCCAATAAAGGCTGGCATCGTCTTTATCAACAACACTTTTTTCCGACATATGGCGCTTTCCTAGGCGCGTTGTTTGAAACCCTTTAATATCATTCAAAGCCACATCTGGTACATTAACATTTAACACAGTATCGTGTGACAACTGAGCGTGAGATATTTGGCTAATTAATTGTTTGGCAATAATACCTGCTGTCTTAAAATGATGACTTTCCCAACTGGCTAATGATATTGCCACCGATGGCAAACCTAAAAATCGCCCCTCTATCGCGCCAGCAACAGTGCCTGAATAAATCACATCATCGCCCAAATTAGCACCAAAGTTAATCCCCGTCACCACCAAATCAATTTTTTCATTTAAGAAGCCACATAGAGCCAAATGTACACAATCACTTGGCGTTGCATCAATGCTATAAACATTATTTGATATCTGAATTGGTCTTAAAGGCTTATCAAGTGTGAGCGAACTACTAGCAGCTGATTTGTTTTCACTAGGCGCAACCACAATAACGTCGTGTTCTTGGGCTAAAGATTGGGCAAGTTGCACAATGCCTGGGGCTTGATAACCATCATCATTGCTAATTAAAATCTTCATTTTTAATCAGAACAGCTTTTGTATCATGATTGTATTGCAAGGGTAATTTTATCTTTTTTAACACCAACTTTCACCAAGCCACCATTGGTTAATTGACCAAACAATAACTCATCTGCCAGCGGTTTACGGACTTCTTTTTCAATCAGGCGTGCCATAGGTCGTGCACCCATCTTAGCATCATAACCATGCTTTGCAAACCATTTTCGAGCAGTGTCAGATACAATGAGCGAAACCTGTTTATTTTCCAATGCTTCTTCCAATTCAAATAAAAACTTGTTCACCACATAAACAATGGTTTGCTCGTTAAGTGCATTAAAATAAATAACTTCTGACAAGCGATTCCTAAATTCTGGTGTGAATAATTTCTTCAATTCAGTTTCATAATCCAGTGAGTGGTCTTGCTCACTAAAACCCATTGATGTGCGCTGAATACTTTGTGCGCCAGCATTTGATGTCATCACCAAAATTACATTTCTAAAGTCAATCTCTCGACCATTGGCATCAGTCAATTTGCCATTGTCCATGACTTGCAGTAATAGATTAAAAATATCCATGTGAGCTTTCTCA
Organism: Candidatus Ruthturnera sp.; assembly: GCA_030599095.1. Lineage (GTDB taxonomy): Bacteria > Pseudomonadota > Gammaproteobacteria > PS1 > Pseudothioglobaceae > Ruthia. Next base: position 10,636 of record JAUVOQ010000025.1, on the reverse strand, counting down.
ATCTCATCAAGCAGTAGCACAGCATAGGGATTGGCATTAACCGATTCGGTCAGCAAACCGCCTTTATCATAGCCCACATAGCCTGGTGGCGAACCAATGAGTTTAGAAACTGAATGGCGCTCCCCATATTCGCTCATATCAAAACGCAATAACTTAACGCCCATAATTCGAGCCAATTGCTTGCAAATTTCTGTCTTGCCCACACCTGTTGGACCTGCAAAAAGAAAAGACCCCATTGGTTTATCAATTTGCGCCAAACCTGAGCGTGACAACTTAATCGCCGCAGACAAACTGCTCAGTGCACGATCTTGTCCAAACACACCCAATTTAAGTTCTGATTCTAAGTTTTTAAGTAAAGACTTGTCGTCATTAGTCACTTGTTTAGACGGAATATGTGCTAATTTGGCGATGATATTTTCAATATCGCCCACGCCAATATTAATCTTACGTTTTGATTTAGGCTGAATTTGCTGATAAGCACCTGCTTCGTCAATCACATCAATAGCTTTATCTGGCAAACGGCGATCATTCATATAACGATAGGACAATTCAGCAGCAGAGCTTAATGCCGCTGCTGAATATTTAACTTTATGATGATTTTGGTAATATTTTTTAAGACCTTGCAAAATTTTGATAGTATCTACTACCGAAGGCTCGTCAATATCAATTTTTTGAAAGCGGCGCGACAGTGCATGATCTTTTTCAAACACTTTCCGATATTCTTCATAAGTGGTTGAACCTATACACCTAAGTATGCCATCAGCCAAGGCGGGCTTTAACAAATTAGAAGCATCTAATGAACCACCAGAAACACTACCTGCGCCAATTAATGTGTGAATTTCATCAATAAACAAAATAGCTTGCGGAATTTTTTCCAAATCTGTAAGCACTGCTTTAAGGCGTTTTTCAAAATCACCTCGATATTTTGTACCCGCAATAAGTGCGCCAATATCTAGTGAATAAATACTGGCTTTCTTTAAAATATCTGGCACTTTTTCTTCAACAATTTTCAAGGCAATGCCTTGTGCAATTGCTGTTTTACCAACACCAGCAAGGCCGACAAACAGTGGATTGTTTTTACGCCGCCTAGACAATACTTGCACTGTACGAATAACTTCCTCTTCTCTACCGAGCAAGGGGTCTATGTGCCCAGATTTGGCTTTTTCACATAGATTTGTTGTGTAAGTTTCCAATGAGGACTGCTTGGGCTTTTTCTTGCCTAACTCAATTTTTGACTCATGCACAAGAGATTCTGACACCCTATTTAAAATACCCTCCATGGCGTCTAAACGTGAAATATTATTAAGTTTTAGTAAATAAACCGCATGAGACTCCTTTTCAGAAAAAATACTCACCAGCACATTCATTGCATATACCGTATTTTTTTGTGCAGATTGTGCCTGATAAACACTGCGTTGTAAAACACGTTGAAAGCCTACTGTTGGCACAATATCAATATTAGAATCAAGCGCAATGAGTGGTGTATGTGAATCAATATAGCCTTCTAATTCATTCTGAAATTCATCAATATCAACTCGCTTATTTCTTAAAAAAGTAACCACTTTATCAATATTAAGTAGTGCTAAAAGCAAATGCTCAACCGTGACAAATTCCAGACGATTATTGCGTGCTTGTGTCATAACATAATTAATTTCTTGTTGTAATCCTGTCTCAATCATGGTTTTATTATATCTCCAACTCACGCAATACACACATTAATGGTTGTTCATTTTTACGTGCAAATTCTATCACCTGCGTTACTTTAGTTTGTGCAATATCATGCGAAAAAATACCGCAAATTCCCTCACCCTCTATGTGGATTTTAAGCATAATTGCCTGAGCTGCCTCTTCACTTTTGGAAAAAAATTGCACAAGCACATCAATCACAAATTCCATGCTTGTGTAGTCATCGTTTAGTAACAATACTTGGAACCTATTTGGTTTTTTTAATTTTGGTTTTGAAGTTTGTGCTAGTACCTTTGTCATACTAAGTGGCTGATTTTTTCTTTAACAACACCCATACAAAAACCAATACCACTAATGTTGGTATTGAGGCGCTAAAGAAGTGATTATAATCAAATTTAAGTGACAATACGCCACCAATACGTGAGCTCAGTTCAAAAAACAAACTCATCATCAAACCTAAGAAAATCTTTTTACCAAGCGATGCATCACGAAGTGAACCAAAAACAAACAGCATTGAAAATAATATCATCGCAATCAAGGTAACGGGCTTCATAAGGCGTTTATATATTTCTACTTCAAAAACATCAGCAGCAAGATTATTCATTGTTAAAAAACGTATTTGTTGATAAAGATGCCAAGTGGATAGTTCACGTGGGTCTTTTTTAAGACTTTTTATCAGTTTTTGATTAAAGGATACTTGAACACTGTATTTCTCAAAATTATTTTCAGAAAACGTTATCAAATTACCATTCTTACCTAACTGATAATGGACCGATTGACCAAGCTCTAAGTTGTCCCCATTAGCAATGGCACTATCAGAATGCACAATAGAATCCAAGGTATCTGGCGCTCGTAATTTAATAAGGGTGACATCTTTAAATGATTTGCCATTAAAATTTTTCTTAACGTGAATAAAAAGTCCGTTGTCTTTCAGCCAAAATCCCTGTTGATTCTTAAACGTCATATTTTTTCCTAGTGCTTTAGCACGTGAACCTTCTGCATATTCAGTGGTTATTGGCGCAATCAGTTCGCCTATAAAAATAACAATTGCAATAAACATCAGCGCAACTCGAACAACAATATTTGAAATTTGCATGATTGAAACACCTGCACTTCTAATAACAACCAACTGAGATGTAGATGCCAAATGACCCAATGCCAAAAGCGAGCCCAATAAAATAATCACCGATGAATGCGAATACACAACTGCAGGAATATCTGAGATCACGTATTTTGTTGCTTCAAATACCGTGTAATCAGCTCGCCCTATATACTTAACCTCTTTAAGAAAATTAAAGAACGTATAAATACCGAGCCAAACTAGCATAACGGCTGATGTGTAAAAGGCCATGGTTTTAATAATGTAGCGGTCTAAAATTTTCATTAAAATAACTGTCTTAAAATAGAATTATTTAACCTTGACACCCTGATGAACAATATTCACCTTGATAAAATCCTTATTCTTGATTTTGGCTCTCAATATACCCAACTTATTGCTCGTCGTGTGCGTGAAATTGGTGTTTATTGTGAATTATTTCCCTATGATGTAGAGAGTGACTCTATTAAGAAGTTCAATCCTAAAGGCATTATTCTTTCAGGTGGTCCTGACACAGTAACACTTGACAACTCTGCCAGAGCGCCAAATATTATATTTGATCTCAACGTGCCGATACTGGGCATTTGCTATGGCATGCAAACCATGGCGATACAACTTGGCGGTTGCGCCACTTCAGCCAACAAACATGAATATGGTTTTGCCAAGGTTCGTGCTCGCCACCACTCGCCACTACTCAGTGATATTAGTGATGAAATTAGTGATGAGGGCTATGGTTTATTAGATGTGTGGATGAGTCACGGAATTGAGGTGGAACAATTGCCAGATGGATTTAAACTAATTGCCTCTACAGATAACTGTGATATAGCAGGGTTTGCCAATGTAAAAAAACATTATTATGGCTTGCAATTTCATCCAGAGGTTACTCATACCAAACAAGGGGGGCACATTTTAGAGCGCTTTATCAGTGGTATTTGTCAATGTGAAAAAAACTGGACAACAGACAATATCATCACTGAGTTAGTACAAAACCTTAAAAATCAAATTGGTGATGCCAATATTTTATTAGGTCTATCTGGTGGCGTAGATTCCTCAGTAGTTGCTGTGCTTTTGCAACAAGCAGTGGGTGGGCAACTCACTTGTGTGTTTGTTGACAATGGTCTCCTACGCCTCAATGAAGGCGATGAAGTGATGCAAACCTTTGCACAAAATATGGGTGTGAAAGTCGTACGTACCAATGCTCAAGAAAAATTCTATAATGCACTATCAAATGAAGACGAACCTGAAGCAAAACGAAAAATTATTGGTCATGCGTTTATTGAAGTGTTTGAAGAAGAAGCTAAAAAACTCAACAACATTCAATTTTTAGCTCAAGGTACGATTTACCCTGATGTTATTGAGTCAGCAGGTGCAAAATCAGGCAAAGCTAAAGTCATTAAATCACACCATAATGTCGGTGGTTTACCAGACGATTTACAATTCAAATTGATCGAGCCTCTTAAAGAGTTGTTCAAAGACGAAGTGCGAAAAATTGGCGTCAAACTCGGTATTCCATCGCACATGCTTTATCGCCATCCATTCCCAGGTCCTGGATTAGGCGTGCGCATTCTAGGGCAAGTGAAACAAGAATATGCCGATATTTTAAGACAAGCTGACGCTATTTTCATGGATGAGTTGTGTAAAAACGATTTATACGACACAGTCAACCAAGCCTTTGCTGTGTTCCTGCCAATTAAATCAGTCGGTGTTACTGGGGATGAGCGTCGTTATGACTACGTTATTGCACTACGTGCTGTTGAAACTGTTGATTTTATGACGGCTCGTTGGGCAAGATTGCCGTATGATTTTCTAGATTTGGTGTCTAACCGAATTATGAATGAAATCTCTCGTGTTTCACGTGTGGTTTATGATGTTTCTGGCAAACCACCAGCAACCATTGAATGGGAATAAGCAGATCAACTGATACGCAATGGATGGCGCTTGCTATTGAACAAGCCAAACAAGCACAAGAAGTAGGTGAAGTGCCTGTTGGTGCGATTTTAATACAAAACAATCAATTAATTGTTAGTGCACACAACCAGCCCATTTCAAACAACGACCCAACTGCCCATGCAGAAATACAATTATTACGCGCTGCAGGCAAGCAATTAAACAATTATCGACTGTCTAATACAACCTTATATACTACCTTGGAACCTTGCGCTATGTGTTTAGGTGCTATAGTACATGCGCGTGTATCACGCATTGTATTTGGTGCTTATGATCAAAAATCAGGGGTTTGTGGGTCGTGTATAGATTTGCCAAACAGTCAATGTTTTAACCATTCAATTAGTATTCAAGGTGGTATTCTAGCTGACCAATGCAAAGAACTGTTGCAACAATTTTTTAAAAGTCGCAGAACAAACGCCTAATTCCATTTACAAAAACAAATGACAGTAAAGCTTCTTTTTATTTTTAGACAATCATGATTTATAACTCAATCATTTCTCGTGACATTACCTGTAACACGGGCAAACGTAGGTTTGTTAGGGTGTCAGTGGCTTGATATCTTTAACTTTTAAAGCGTTGACTTTCTTTTACAATCTTCTTAATTGATAGCCTCGTTCTTTAAGCCAATCTTTGGCTTGGTGATTATTAGGCAAAATAGAATCAAGCAATTGCCAAAACTCACTTTGGTGGTGCTTGTGCTTGGTGTGAGCAAGCTCATGCACAATAACATAATCAATCACACTCATTGGCGCCATGATGAGTAGATAATTTAAGTTAATATTATTAATATGGCTACAAGATCCCCATCGGGTTTTTTGCGCTTTAAGATACACTTTGTTGTAATTCAACTGGTGTAAGTTGGCGTAATAATCAAGTCTGGGCAGGGCAATGTTCCTGAATGCGTTTTTATACCATGCATGAAAATGCGTTTGACCATTGCCACTTAGATGAAAGTACGCACCATCAAAATGTATTTGTGGCTTTTGCATGTGCATGAGTTTGAGTGGATAGATATTGCCTAAATACAAAAACGACTCGCCTTCATGATAATGCATTTTGCGCTTGGTGTTTTTAATCAGCGCTTGTTTTTTTTCAATCCAATGTTGCTTTTCATGGATAAATTTTTCAATTTTTTGAACACTCAGCCTGTTTGGTGCACGTATTAACAGTTCTGCATTGTCAGAAATTTGTAAACTTAGCGTTTTTCGTTTAGAGCGAATGAGTTGATACTTCATGAGTTGAGCCATTTGTTAATGCCAGTATAAAATGTTATTTTAATTTGTGTAAATAAGGTTTGATTTTTACAATCACCCTGAGTTTTTAGAGGTGTCTTAGAGTTTGTCTTAATCAACCCAAGCTCTGGCGTTTTCAAACATTCTCATCCACGGGCTACGCTCATGCCAGTTTTTTGGATGATGTGAGTTTTGTACCGCTCTGAACACCCTTTCTGGATGTGGCATGATGATGGTAACTTGTCCAGATTCGCTAGTAACGCCTGCTGTGGCAAAATCTGAGCCATTTGGATTGTGTGGATAATTTTGGGTTGGCTTGCCGTCATGATCAACATATTGCATGATTGAATGGTTTTTATCTATTTGAGGTGTAAAACTTGCACGACCTTCGCCATGAGCAATGGCAATTGGCATGATTGAGCCGACCATGTTTTTTAAAAAAATTGAGTTTGATTGTTTGATTTGAACTGAGGAAAAACGTGCCTCAAATTGCTCTGAAGTATTGCGCTGAAAACTGGGCCAGTGTGATGAGCCAGGGATAATATCTGTTAACTTAGACATCATTTGACAGCCATTACAAACACCTAATGCAAAACTGTCTTTTCTAGCAAAAAAAGTTTCAAATTCATCTTTAGTGCGCCCACTGTACAAAATAGAACTGGCCCAGCCACGTCCTGCACCAAGTACATCGCCATAGGAAAAACCACCACAAGCCACCAAGCCTTTAAAATCAGCTAGGGAGACTTTGCCAGATAAAACATCACTCATGTGTACGTCAATGGCATCAAATTCAGCTTTGGTGAACGCAGCGCCCATTTCTATCTGCCCGTTAATGCCTTGCTCTCTTAGAATGGCAATTTTTGGTTTTGCTGAGTTTAGAATGTAAGGCGCTGAAACTGATTCATTAATATCAAAACTAGGGTTAATTTTGATGCCTGAAGTCTGATGAACTGGGTGATTAAATTCTTGCTCGGCGCAATCAGGATTGTCTCTTAATTTGGCGATTTCAAATGAGGTGGTTGACCATAAAGATTGTAGTTCAGCCCTTGGTTTGGTGTAAATAATTTTATTATTTAAAATAATTTCAATCGTATCAGTGTGATTAATTGAGGCAATTTTGCGTGTGCAACTTGACAATCCAACGTGGTTTAAAGCATCAGCAACAGCTTGTTTGTTTTGCGTTTTAACTTGAATAACGCAGCCCAACTCTTCATTAAATAAATATTTAATTTCATCATTAAAAGTAATGCTCAAGCCACAATGTGAAGCAAATGCCATTTCCATTAAAGTGGTGATAACGCCACCATCACTTCTGTCATGATAAGCACTGATTAAGCCATCTTTATTGAGTTGATTAATAACTGTAAAAAAGTTTTTAAACACAGAAGCATCATCAAGATTAGGTGCATCTTTACCGATTTGGTTATAAACTTGCGCCAAGCAGGAGCCACCCATTCTATTTTTTCCAAAGCCAAGATCAATCAATAACAATTCACTATCTTGGTCAGTTTCAAGCAGGGGTGTCAGTTGTAAGCGCACATCAGGGGTTTTAGAAAAAGCAGTAATAATGAGCGAAAGCGGGGCGGTGACTGATTTATTCTCGTCTTGCTGCTGCCATGAGGTTTTCATACTCATTGAATCTTTGCCCACAGGCACAGTCAAGCCCAACGCTGGACACAAGTCCATGCCCACAGCTTTTACTGCTTCAAAAAGTTTAATATCTTCACCCATGTGCCCACTAGCACTCATCCAATTGGCACTTAAACTAATGTGGTGAATGTCCTCTACAAAGCCACCCAGCATATTGGTTAAGGCTTCACCAATCGTCATTCTAGCTGCAGATTCAGCATTACACAATGCCAAAGGTGTTTTTTCACCCAAAGACATAATTTCACCTTGATAACCTGTGTAATCTGCTAATGATATAGCACAATCTGCAACAGGCACTTGCCACGGTCCTATAAATTGGTCGCGTGCCACCAAGCCAGTGACACTTCTATCACCAATGGTGATTAAGAAGTTTTTACTGGCAATGGTTGGGAGTTGCAATAGTCTGGAAATAGCGTCATCAATAGTGATATTACTAGTATCCAGTGCATTAAGATGATCGCTTTTTGAATGTGCATTAATACTGGTTTTTGGTGGATTGCCAAGCAGCACACTCATGGGCATATTAATGGGATTGTTGTCAAATAACTCATCGTTCAAAATAAGTACTTCTTCCTTGGTTGACTCGCCCAGCACTGCAAAAGGTACTCGTTCACGAGTGCAAATATCTGTAAATATTTTAAGATTTTTTTCCTCAACCGCCAACACGTAGCGCTCTTGTGATTCATTACACCAAATTTCAAGTGGCGACATTTTAAAATCATCATTTGGAATGGCGCGCAATTGGAATTGCCCACCTCTGCCAGAATCATTCACCAATTCAGGCAAACCATTAGACAAACCGCCTGCGCCAATATCGTGAATAGAAACAATCGGATTATTTTTGCCCATATTGGTACAACTATCAATCACTTCTTGAGCACGCCTTTGCATTTCAGGATTAGCACGTTGTACTGAGGCAAAATCTAAATCTTCGCTTTGCTCACCACTTTTAATGCTTGATGCTGCGCTACCACCCAAGCCGATTAACATTGCTGGACCACCTAAAACGATAATCTTACTGCCCACTGGAATTTTGCCTTTTTTAATATGTCGCTGCTGAATATGCCCCAAACCACCTGCCAACATAATCGGCTTGTGATAGCCACGCACATCACCATTTGGCGTTTTTTGCTCATAAGTTCTAAAATAACCCAAGATGTTTGGACGACCAAATTCATTATTAAAACCAGCCGCTCCAATAGGGCCTTCAAGCATAATATCAAGTGCTGATTTAATTTGATTGGGCTTGCCATAATCAACCTCCCAAGGTTGCTGTGCGTTTTTAATGTTTAAATTAGAAACACTAAACCCACACAAGCCCACTTTAGGCTTAGAGCCTTGACCCGTTGCGCCCTCATCACGAATTTCCCCACCAGAACCTGTGGCCGCTCCCGGATAAGGCGCAATGGCAGTAGGGTGGTTGTGGGTTTCAACTTTCATTAAAATCGCTCGGTGCTCTTTTGAAGTGGTGTATTTACCCTTAGTGTTTGCATAAAAACGCTCACCTTGGTAACCTGTCATCACCGCACAATTATCTGAATAAACACTTAACAATCCTTCTGGATGCTGATGATAAGTATTGCGAATCATGGAGAATAGGCTTTTTGCTTGGCATTCACCATCAATCGTCCAATTGGCATTAAAGATTTTATGCCGACAATGTTCTGAGTTTGCTTGTGCAAACATCATCAATTCAATATCTGTAGGATTGCGCTTTAGTTTGGTAAAGCTAGCCACTAAATAGTCAATTTCCCCACTCGATAACGCCAAGCCCAATTCTGCATTAGTGCGTTCTAGCGCAGATTTCCCTTCAACCAAAATATCAATATTTGCCAATGGTTGAGGTTTGAAGTTGTCAAAAATTAAATGTGCATCATTAATTGAGCCAAGTTCTGACTCGGTCATTTTGTCCATGATGATAGATAAAATTACTTCTTTATCTGTGATTTTTTTATCAAAATGATAAATCACCCCGCGCTCAATACGACGCACTTTTTCAAGTCCACATAAGTGCAAAATATCACTCGTTTTTGACGACCAAGGCGAGATTGTACCAAGGCGTGGCATGGTAATAATTTGTGTGCTGTTCGTTATCTCAATACGTGTGCTATAACTTAAAAGCCCTTCAAGTGTGGCTACCTCACTACTGGTTAGTGTATTTTTACAATCTGCAAAATGCACAAATTCAGTGCCGATTAATTTAATGCCAAGGTGGTCTATTTTCTTGTTAAGTGCATCTTGTTTAAAAGCGCTTAATGCTTGAATATGTTGAATGGTTTTAATCATTGTTGTGTTTTTATCACTTAAAATATTTTTGTTAAGATTTTGTTCTCATTTTATTTTTGCACTTTTAGCAACTGAACCACCTTTTCTAGCAACAGTTTTATTTTCATTTTAACCTTTTGGTTGTTCATTTTTACTAATCTCAGTGGTGGATACTTCGGCTAGCATACTAAGCACTAATTCTAAATTGCTCACATTATCCTTTAACGATTCTTTGTGTAGTCCTTTAAATTTTTTGTATTCTTGGGTATTCATCTCACTCCAAGATTGCAGAATTTCATTGGGACTCATGTACCTAATCCCACCAATTCTTTCCCAATCAATCTCCTATAAGTTAATCGCCTGTCAAATCCACCCGTCAGCATACGCTCAATCCTATTCCAAGTATGAATCTTAATATTACCTTGGTTACGTCTAAAAACAAACTCATTAACAGAACCTTCAATTTAAGACCACTAGATAACCCCTAAAAACAATCATCAAAATCTAAAATCCAGTTTTATTTTTAGACAAATTAAAAAAATCCAGTAAAAATCAACTTTGATTAAAAAATAGCCAATATCATCGCTTTTTATTGTTGTGTCTTTTTGTCAAAAAAGACACAAAAATCCCTAAGTTGTTATTAAATCTTTGTCAACATTCGCCGCTCTGGTTAAGTTATAAGCAATGGCTTTGAGATTAACCTCATTGGCAACTTTCTCTAAGCCCATATAACGAGCGCTTGCCAAGTCATCAGTGCGTT
>JAUVOQ010000075.1 GCA_030599095.1 Candidatus Ruthturnera sp. | reverse complement strand
CCGTCCTTTAAACACCCAAAGCCCCACTATTCATTTTAAAAGTTAAGTGATGATGTGTCCGTAGGGCATTCACTAAACTTTTTCATGAAGTGGGGCTAAGGGCATTCAAAGCCCGGGCAAAACTTCAGAATAAGACTACTTCCTTTCTTATATTAAAGAAGGGGCAAAATCAAAAATGCTTTAGTAGAGGGTTTTTTCGAGTTTTCAATGTTATGGTAGCATAACATTTTACCCCCTCAAATGTTATGGTAGCATTACATGAATGTTATAAAAATAAAATTTATATATAACATTCATGTAATATTGTGCGTTACAATGTGTTATAATTTCACTAATTTATCATAACATCGTAGTAATAAAATGGATTTATCAATATTTGAAAACAAATATCCATGGGCAGTTGACATTAAAACCAAGGAAGTAGCAAGAAAAATCAAAGGCGAAACAGTACATATAACGACTGGTGAGGTGTTTAATAATCCTGCTATCATCACACATAAGCGGTATGACAGTAAGCAATTCACTAAAGTGTATCAAGACTTGATAAAGACTAAATATGGTTTTAAACCTAGCACCCAAAGAATAGTAGATTTTATTATTGCAAACCTACCAAAGAATGAGCCTGTAATTGCCATTAATTTAAACGTGATAACGTCTTATTTTAGGGGTTTTAAGTCTGATATTAAACTAGGTAAGAATAAAAAGATAATGAGCAGACAAGCATATTCAAGAGCGTTAAATGAATTGCAAGAAAACAAGATAATCGCACCAACTGGAAACGGTTCAATTTACTACATCAATGCGAACTTAATACATAACGGCTCACGCCTTGTTGTGGCTGATATTATTGAGCGAGTAGAGCGAACCGAACAAGACAAACTAGAGGACGCAGGACAGCAAAGATTAATAGATTAAAAGAATTGCAAATGCAATAAAAGGCGTCTGGTGGACGTGCTTGAAACACAGCCACCAGACTAATCACAACAACCACACTGAGGGTGGACATCATGACTAACAAAAATAATACAGATTTTTTTCAATTAATCGCAACAACTTTAACCATCAAAGCTTACGACCATATAGCCGATAAAAACACAGCTCAATTATACAAAATGGGCTTGAATGATGAGGCTATTAACTGCCTAACAGAGATAGAGAATAAAGACATTAGAGTGGCAATCACAGCTTTAGAACAAGCCTTGTCAATACAGATCTATATCGACCCACACATTATTAAAACAGTCATGATTAGTAATGGAAAATACAGACAAAAAGAAGCCTTAATCAATGAACTTGTTAGGATTGGTGCAAGTTATGAAATGATGAGATACTATTTTAAAACCTATACCAACCGCACACATACAAAGTTGCGGAAAGCATTTAAAGTTAATAACAAGAAAATTTATAAAACATTAAATGCAGTGCCAATAAAAGTAGCTGACAAATTTTTTAGCACTTTTTATTTAAAAAATAAACCAATGAATGCAGAAGATATTTTATATTTTGCACAAGCAAATAATTACTACATTCTATCAGTCTGGTGGCAGTTTAAAAAATTTATCAAAAACACAGCAGAGGGAAAACAACATGGAAATTAATTTTTTTACAGTCATTGCTGGGTTGTTCTTTCTTTACCTATTGGGCGTTATGTTTGAACTCGTTTTTAGCATAGAAACAATTCTCTGGTCAATAGCAATAATATCAATGATCGCCGCTGGTGCATCCATTTATTTCTCTTAAAAATTTGTGGTGTTTTCAGCACCGCTATGTTTCCATAAAAAATATGGAAACATAGCGGTGCTATGCACTTTTTATGCGTTTACACGCATAAAATAAGATACCATACCCTATTTTTAATAAATTATGGTATCATAAAATCTTATCAGAGACTTTTGCAAGTTCAGAAAATGCAGGGATTAAGACACCTTAAATGTTTAGCGATGAGTTAAACGTTCTACTCTATTTACTCAACTCGGTAATTAATTAGCAATGGGTTAATTAAATTATTGGTACATTGGTAATTTAGATATACAGAAATGTAATTAAACAAACACTGTTTGATTTAATAATATTATGATAATTTTTGTTTTAATTGCGATGAGCAATTTACAGATGATGGGACAAAATTTATCCAACTGTTTTGAGTTGTTAAATTGCAAAAATAAGGGTTTTTGTTAGTATTTACCTATCCCATAAATACAAAATAAGGGTTTAGAATAGTGCCGACCTATCCCATAGGTGCAAGTGCTTTTGATAGTGCGAAGGTTTGAAGTTTTAGGTTTCAAGTCTTGATTTTCTTACAACTATTGGCAACAAATGAACGACATTGAAAAACTTAAACAACAGACAAAAATAATACGCAAAAAAAGATATTACACTTCAAAGCTTGAGCCCAATAGAAAAAAATTATCATCGATGAACGATCGCGGGGCATCTATCGCAGAACTACAAAGATGGTTGAATGCTAAAGGCATTAAAGTAAATTACTCTACCGTTTATCGTTTCATAAAAAGGGTCTGATTTTGGGACTTTTTCAATCTCCTAACAAGCAAGCCTTAGAAGCAATAAAAAAGTTGCAGGAAGGTGGTAAGATTAAAAGTGTGGGGACTAATCGTAATTACTTAGTTGCACTAAAACACATCGCTAAACACATAAAAACTAGCAATCTAAGAGATTTAACCACCACAGAAGCAACGCAATATCTTGTAGATCGTTCTGTCCTGGTTGGACAAAAGAGCCTAGACATGAGTCGTCAAGTGATGCAACATCTACTTAACGAAAAACTACCAGTGATCAAAACTGAAAAAACTGAAACATTGGGCTCTCGAGCTTACACGCCAGAACAAGTCAAATTTATATCAGAACATCAAAATGAGCGCAACGCCTTAGCGACTAAATTATCGTATTCTGCTGGGCTTCGAGCTCACGAATTATTAACCCTAAGACTGGTTAAAGAACAAACACCCGATATAAGACCATCTGATAGCCTTAAATTTAGCCATAGAGACGGGGAAATCTACACAGTCGTAGGAAAGGGTGGATTGATAAGAGAAGTCTTAATACCAAGCAAATTAGCCCAGCAATTAGAACGACATAAATTAAACGAACCAGTGAAGGTCACTGATAGGAATATTTATTACCAACAGCACTACAACGTTGCAGGAGGACAAAACTGGAGTGTCTCATTCTCAAAAACAAGTAGCCGTGTTCTTGGGTGGAGTAGAGGCGGACATGGATTAAGACATTCATATGCT
>JAUVOQ010000067.1 GCA_030599095.1 Candidatus Ruthturnera sp. | reverse complement strand
TCCCCTGCTATCGGGTGCGTGAAGTCTACCCCACCCTTAACACGCTTGATAAAGACCCTAGCATTATCAAAATCAAGGTTTAAGAGCCTTAGAGTGCATAGCTCCGACGCCCTAAGTCCGTGACGATACAGCATCAGCACAAGCAACTTGTTACGGAGTGGATACCTGGTCTTTTTAGCACCTGACATGAGTAAAGAAACCTCTTTTTCAGTGACCCATACTCTACCCTTGCCGTCTAACTGGTTTTCTTGTGTTTCCATAGATTTAAACTTTACACATTACAGAGGTTGACGCTTAACTATTTGCCCCTGAGAAGCCCGTAAAACTATGAGCTATCCGCCCATTCTTTCCACATTATAGGTATTTTGTGTAATGTTACAAAAGTTTGTTTTGCTGTAAACCCCACGGGCTTATTATTAACCCTGCATTAAAATACCGCACATCTAGGTGCTAAATAAAAAAACCTTGGTCTATGTTGTAGATTTTGCTAAGGGCTAGCCATTAACTGCAATCCACGCCTTGACCAAGAAATTCTATTTAACCCTTAAACGAACGATATTTTAATGCAGAGTTAATAAAAGCAATGGGTTGGCAGAGGGTGAAAAGGCGGATTTACACAGTTTAATTTACATTATCAATCAGTTAATTCATCTTGTATTGCTAGTCCATTGTTCATAATACTTTAATATTTATATTATTCTATTATTTTTAAAATAGCGTTGTAAATCAATTTATCTTGAGTAACACGCAAAGTAAAAATACACCAAAACGCAGAACAAAAATACACCGCCTAGAATGAGAGAAATTAGGGTTGAAATAACTGAGCAGGCTTTAAGAATTGTTAGCCAAGAAATGAGGCACTTTAGACTCGATATTACTTTTATTTTTGAATTATGTTTGAATTGGGTGTATAATAGTTATCATATATAGCCCAAAGCAGAAAAGCGAAACCACTAAATAGGCGTTTCGCTGAGCCTTTGGGTTTTTTTTTACTAAAAAGGAAATAATTATGAGAAGTGTTGCTATTTTAGTTGACGGTGGTTTTTACTTAAAACGCTACAAAAAACTAACTGATGTTAAACAGATTGTTAAAGGTTTAACAACACATTGTTTAAAACATGTTCTTAATCAACCTAGCAAAACAAGTGATAAATATGTAACCGAACCAGAAAGACTGTATCGAATATTTTTTTACGACTGTCCGCCTATTACTAAAAAATTACATAATCCAATAACAAGAAAAGCAGTTGATTTGGCGAAATCAGAAACTGCAATATTCAGACAAAATCTACACAATCAATTAAGAAAAACTAGAAATGTTGCATTAAGATTGGGATCTCTTGATGAGGTGAATGCGCGTTGGACACTAAAAAACCCAAACCTACTTAAAAAATTAATTTCAGGGGAAATAACACATGCCGATATTACTGAAGATGCTGTTATGTATCATGCTCAACAAAAATCTGTTGATATGAAAATCGGCTTAGATATTGCCTCCATGGCATATAAAAAACAAGTCAGTAAAATAATTTTAATCTCGGGTGATAGCGATTTTGTCCCTGCAGCAAAACTTGCAAGAAGAGAAGGTATTGAATTTATACTAGATTCTATGAATGCATCTATCAAACCTGATTTACAAGAACACATTGATGGCTTAAACACAACGCTACTGAAAAACCATTGAAAATTGGCATTCTCTTAGATTCTTATGCAACATAGGGTTGAGATTCTACTTAAAAGTTGTGCGGAAAATGGGGGTATTACAAAAGCAAGAAATCAGTTAATTAGCTTTGTATTGTTAGTCCATTGTTAATAATACTTTAATATTTATATTATTCTATTATTTTTAATACAGCGTTGTAAATCAATTTATCTTGAGTAACACCATTGCATCCTAATAAAAACACTTTTATCTCTTTTAACCTTTCTTGGCTCATTGCAAAAGAACGTTTTTTAGCGTCAATACGAATAGCCCTAAATTGACAATTGTTGTTACTTATTATCTGCTTAAGTGCGCCATCAATTAGAGTTTGAATATCTATATTTTCAGTAATAGATTTGATTTTTAATTGTTTCATTTCATCATCAGATAGATAAGCGATGCGTGTTGCAACCCCTGTCATTTTTTTACTAAGTGCTTGACTTTCTCTCGTTGGCTTTTTAGTGCTTAATCCCATTGCAATAACTCCTGTTTAATGCTGTTAATTTCTTTTTGTGCGTTTTTATCTCCAGTATGAAAAACAGTCTTTCCATCTGAAATACTACTAGCATAAGCAACTCGGTTGATAATTTGAGAGTTAAGTGCTGGCAATCCATACTCAGCTAAAACCTTAGTCACTTCATCTGCTAGTTTTGTATTTTTAATGGCCTGTGATACGACAAATGCAACTTGTAAACCTGCGACTATTTCTTGTCTTTGTTTAATAATTTCTACTAAATCACTACTAGCCCATAAGTCTAATGACGATGGTTTGACTGGTATCAATATTATATCAGCAGACTTTACAGCTGCCACCATATGGGTTGATAATTGTGGTGCACCATCAATAATAATAAAATCATAATTGTTTGTGACTGCTTTAATATCAGTTGCTAGTGACGCTCTGTCTAATCCAACAACGGGAACTACTGCACCTTCGGTTTCATTATTCCAATCCCTAACTGAACCCTGCGGGTCAGAATCAACAATTAAAACTTTGTTTCCATCTTGTTGTAAAGCGTAAGCCAAATTGATTGTTAGTGTTGTTTTACCAGATCCACCTTTTTGATTGAGTATAGCAATAGTTTTCATTTTGTTTGATTATCCTTTATGCAAAGGTCTCATGGTTTTAAATAACCCTATTATATACATTAATATAATAATATAATTGTTATTATATTAAAAAAGTATTTTATATGCTCCCTCAAATAGTTTCTTACCAATTCTCCAGAAATGACAAAAATACTACCTTTCTTTTTCTTAGGATCGTAAAGATGAATTTGTGCACCAACCAACTCTTTAACTGCCTTGATTAAATTACGATACGAAAGGTTGTCAGAAATGCCACAAGTTTTTGCGTAGTCTTTTGCGTGTATTTTTATCATCTGATTGGACTTAACGCCTTTGATTGGATCAACCAAAGCGATCATCATCAGCATGAGCCTTTTTGTCCCAAGGCTCATTTTGTAAGTTGCCTCAATTAACTCGTTGTGTTGATAAACTTTGTATTTATCAATCTTGGACTTTTTGGCTTTGTAGTGGTCTTTATAGGATACATCGCTGGGTTTGTATAGGCTCATAAGTTGCAACTTTTATTTTTCAAACAATAACTGCACGTTCACCACAATAAGCCTTTACAGCCCTTACCCTATTAGGGTTTAAATCCCTAAAACAGTAAAAATATGCTTTTGGAACAAACATGGTTTGCAAGCAACTGTGGATGCTTTTTTAATTAAAAAGCGAACGATTTATCACTGACAGGCAAGGCTTAAATCAGGGGGTAAATTGGCACTAAATGACGCTAGTAAAACACCATGGGAATTAATTGAACAATGTTATAATAACGACAAGCGATTTTTTAGAGAAAATCCTAACCATAAGATTGTGGGACTAAACAACTACGCAAAGGTCTCATAATGAAAATACAGGCAAAATAATGGCAAATATAAAAATACTTGAAAATAAAAATGTTAAATGTACGTACGGCAATTGGAAACTTTGCTTTCAATGGGTGGAATACAGATATAAAAATAAAGCCAACCAACGTGGGTACAGATTTATTTGGGAAAATCCAGATGGAAATTTAAAACCTTATAGAGGACAAGCGAGAATACCAAGCGCAGAAATATTGTTTGATTTATTAGGCAAGGCTAGCAAGGAAGGGTGGTTTATATCATCAGAAGTAATCAAAGGTATTGACAGTGAAAACACCTAATACCCAAATCCAAAAATAGAACCACCCATAATCCAAAACCACATTTTCCATAATCTAATCAAAAAAAGATACAGCGTGGGGTAAATATCGCGCCAATTTCTAACCCTAGTTTTTTGTTGGCTTAATGCAGGAGTCTTATATTTTCTGGGTTGCCAAGTATGCCATTTTAAGTGCTGATCCTTGGGTAGAGAATGTGCCTTTAGATTTGGTTTTTGCTTGACAATTGCACTTAAGGCTTAATCCAGTTTTTTTAGCAACACAATCACCTACCAACCCTTGCCCCAGACCTAGATTTAATAATATTCCTTTGAACACCTCGATGCCCACCAATAATTTTCTTGTAGTTTGACTCTTTCAACATCCCCCTAAGAAGTTTAACCGTATCCAAGTCTTTATTTCTTCTGAATATCTTAATAGCCTCTTTAATTTGCGTGCTTTGCCTAATGGCAAAACTCTCAAGCGCTCGTCTGCGGTGTAAAAATTC
>JAUVOQ010000039.1 GCA_030599095.1 Candidatus Ruthturnera sp. | reverse complement strand
CCTTCAAAATCATAGCGCCTAGCAACCTCAACTGGATCGCCTGCATCTTTAATATCAACAAACTTAGTGCCTTTAACCACACGACCATCACGCACATCAAGACAAGGAATAATTCTTTTTGCTAAACTCATTTTTAAAGAGACCTTTGTATCATTATGAATAATCCAGTTTTTTGCACTTCATAATACCTTATTGCATCATTTAATTCTATTTTTGCTTGTTTTAAATATTTGCAAGAAACCTATTCAGACACAACCTCCGTCTGAGCCTCTTTATAAACTTCCAACCTTGCATTAGCCCTTTCCCAAGCCTTATTAACTGCTTGTGTCGGGCTTGTCTAAATTTTTTTTAACAACGCATCAACCGCACTTAAATGCACTTTTTCACCCTTAGTGTAATCAAAAAAATCTAGACAAATTAAGTTAGAAATTGAACCACACCTGATTTTAAAGAATAATTAGCGCCCACAACCTTTAGTTTATTATTTTCAATGGCCTCTTTAATGATTGGCGACTGGTCTTGTAATTGTTTGACAGAATTAATAATATTAACCTCAACCGCTTTATTCATTAATTTATGATTTGGCAAATTTAGGCTGATTAGGGGCAGGATTGATGGCTTTATCCTATTAGTAATAGAATGAAGACTGCCTGATAAATGTGTTTTACTGATACACTCATCAATGGTAGCACTAATAGCGCCGCAGTTAGAATGCCCTAATACCACAATCAAAGAAACTTTAAATTTCGAGATTGCAAACTCAACACTGCCCATTTGTGATGGCGCTACTATATTGCCTGCAATACGAATGATAAATAAATCACCAAAACTTTGATCAAAAATGGTCTCAATCGGCACTCGCGAATCAGAACAACCTAATACAATTGCAAAAGGCGCCTGATCTTGTATGTCCTTATGTCTATGTGGATGAAATTTATGATGTAATGCAATGCCATCAACAAAGCGTTGATTGCCATCAGCCAGTCTTTTTTTTACTTGTTCTGAATTTAAATGCGCCATTTTTCTGAGAATAGATTTCCCTCTTTAGAGATAATAAATAATCAACGTTTATTTAAAAAATAACGCTCATCATTAACATCATAACTGTGATAAACAGCACTGTCATAAAACTACCCGCTTTGATAAAATCTGCCACCTTATAACCGCCAGGACCCATAATTAAAGCATTCACTTGATGGGTGGGAATTAAAAATGAGTTTGAAGTTGCTATAGCGACTGCCAGTGCATAAACTGCAGGGTTTTCTCCTACTTGAATGGCGATATTAACGGCAATAGGCACCAAGAGAATGGTCGCACCTACATTAGACATCACCAAAGTAAAGAAGGTTGCCAGTACGACAATTGAGGTTAGTATAACCCAAGGTGCCATATCGCCAACCACTTTAACCGTTTCTTGTGCAATCCACAAAGCAGTGCCAGTTTTTGATACTGCCATGCCTAGTGGAATAAGGCTTGCTAATAAGAATACTGTTTTCCAAGAAACCGCACGATAAGCCTCTTCTATTTTAATAACGCCAGATAAAACCATACCCAAAGCACCAGTCATGAGTGCGATGGAGAGTTTAATGTCGGTAAATAATACTAAGAAAAGTGCAATCGCAAAGAAAATACTTGCCCATTTAATCTTCTCAGGTCGGTACTCTTCTTGTCTTGGGTACTCAGAAGTGATGACAATAAAATCAGCATTGGATTGTAGTCTATCTAGGTCAATCCAGCGTGTATGAACAATTAACGTATCGCCTGATTGAAAGGGCATGTTACGAATGCCCTCGCCTTCTTGCATGGTTTCGCCACCACGATGTAATGCCACCATGGCAATGCCATAGGTTTTGCGCAACCACACATCTCTAGCGCTTTGGTTAATGAGTGAAGAATTGGGCGGAATAACAATTTCTGCTGTGCCACATTCTTGCGTGGAGAGTAAGTTGGAAAATTTTTCAATGGTGTCTGATAACTGAAGATGAAAGCCTTGAACAAAAGCATCCAAATGCTCTTTTGTTGTCAATATGCCTAAGGTCATTTGTGATTTAATTGCGGTGCTACGTTCAACGGAGTGATGTCCAATAAACGTCTCTCCTTCAATGGTTTGTATGGCGATGATTCTAATTTTAGCGGCCGTTTCAATGTCATCAAGTGTCATGCCAATTAGGTCCGAATTTTTAGGGACATTGACTTCAAATAAATCATAATCTATGTTGTAAACTTGGTGAAAGTGTTCAATGGCTGATACGGATTTTGGCTGGTCTTTTTTGGTTACAGGCAAAACAAACCTGCCAGCAATCACGAAATATACAATACCTGCTATGACCAGTGCAATGCCTATTGGCGTTACAGAAAACAACCCCCAAGTATTCATTTGTTGCCCAGCTTCTAAGCCTTGATTGGTGGTTAAAATTAAATCATTTAGCAAAATTAAAGGGCTAGAACCTACCATAGTCATCGTGCCACCTAAAATTGCCGTAAAACCCATTGGCATTAATAGCCGTGATATTGGAATGCCTGAGCGTGATGAAATACGACTCACAACAGGGATAAATAGTGCGGCTGCACCCACATTTTGCATAAAGGATGAAATAAATCCAACGGTAGAAGAAATGATTGGAATCACTCTTGTCTCAGAGGTGCCACCCACTTTAAGAATAAAAGTAGCAACTCTGCCCATTAATCCTGTTTTATCCAAGCCTGCACCAATAATCATCACCGCAATAATTGACATAACCGCATTAGAAGAGAAGCCATCAAACAGTCTTTGGCTGTCAACCAGCCCCTTTTCTAGCCCCATTAAAGTATGAATCCACGGCAAAGAACTTAGACCTAAGACAATCATAATGGTAATAGCGGCTTCATCAACCTCCAACACTTCAAAAGCAAACAAGTAAATTGTTAATACTAGAATACCCAACATCCAAGCAATGGGAGTGCTCGGTGCAATCGTTGAAAGCCACACAGCAAAAATAGCAAAAATAATTGCTGCAACATTTTTTTTATTGAACATGGTTTTGGTTTTATTAAGAAAAAACAGTGGGCAAAATTATAACATAACCACAACATTACTAAACATGGATTATGGAGACACCCTTTTAGGCTAGAAAGCCTTACTTCCTAGTCTGCAAGTAAAAAGGCTAGCGTTCCCATATTCCTAATGCTCACGGGTTGCCGAAAAAACCAAGTTAGGGTGGCGTTCTATGGTTAATTGCAAGTGAACGCTTGATGGTGCAAGGTAAGTGAGCATACCTTTTGCATCAATAGCAACATTATTACCTGCTTTGATTTTAAGTTGTTCAATATCCCTGTCACTGCCCGTCACCCAGCGCGCTGTTGCAATGTTAATGGTCTCAAATTGACAATCAACGCCGTATTCATATTTTAAGCGGTGCGTTACTACATCAAATTGCAAAATACCAACAGCACCTAAAATTTGCGATGAATTGATAATTGGGCGAAATACTTGAGTTGCACCCTCTTCTGAAAGCTGGTTTAGTCCTTTTTGCAAGGCTTTGGCTTTGAGTGGGTCTTTAAGTTGAGCACGACGAAAAAGTTCTGGTGCAAAGTTTGGAATACCCTGAAAAGTGAGTTTTTCGCCTTGGGTAAAGGTATCGCCAATGCTAATGCCACCATGGTTGTGAATGCCAATCACATCGCCAGCATAAGCCACTTCCGCACAGGTGCGCTCACGTGACATAAAAGTCACTGCATTACTGATTTTGATTTGTTTGTTGGTTGATACTTGCAGGACTTTCATACCCTTTTTGTACTGTCCACTAACGATTCGCATAAAAGCAAGACGGTCATGGTGTTTTGGATCCATATTGGCCTGAATCTTGAAAACAAAGCCAGTAAGTTTGTTTTCATCAGGCTTGACTTCTCGTACATCCGATTCACGATTTTTTGGTGTGGGTGCGTATTGGATAAAGCCATCAAGCAGATTTTGAATGCCAAAATTTGAAATGGCTGAGCCAAAAAATACTGGGGTTTGTTTACCAGCTAGAAACTCATCTAAACTAAATGGCGTGGTTGTCTCGCGAATAAGTTCAACCTCTTCACGCATTTCAAGAGTGATATCTCCACCTAAAATCTCATCAAGTTGAGGATTGTCAACGCCGTTGATAATAATACGTTCACCAATGTCAGAATTCTTTCCAGTTTCATGCAAATAAACCTTATCTTCAAGCAGATGAACAACGCCTTTGAAACGCTTACCCATACCAATTGGCCAAGTAATGGGCGCACATTCGATATTAAGCACGGTTTCTACTTCATCTAGTAAATCAATTGGCTCTTTGCCTTCACGATCCAGCTTATTGATAAAAGTTAGAATTGGCGTGTCACGCAAACGGCACACCGCCATGAGTTTAATAGTTCGCATTTCCACGCCTTTAGCAACATCAATAACCATAAGCGCTGAATCTACCGCCGTGAGAGTGCGATAGGTATCTTCGGAAAAGTCCTCATGCCCTGGCGTGTCTAATAAATTAATCACATGATTGTCATATTCAAATTGCATGATGGAAGAGGTGATGGAAATTCCTCTTTCTTTTTCCATTTCCATCCAATCAGATGTCGCATGAGTACTGGCTTTTCGTGCTTTTACACTGCCCGCCGTTTTAATCGCACCTGCATACAATAGCAATTTTTCGGTGACCGTGGTTTTGCCAGCATCAGGGTGAGAAATGATGGCAAAAGTGCGACGTTTGGATATCTCACTCATTAATCTTTGATCACCAGTTCAACACTGGCCTCAATAAACATTGCTTGCGAAAATTTGACACTGTCATTCCAATTATTGAGTTCTTTGGATTTTTCTATCACCACTCTTTTAATGCCAACTTGAATAATACCTTTGGCACACTCTGAGCAAATAGGCAGTCCGTAAACATACAAAGTCGCCCCATCAAGCGAAGTGCCAGAATAAGTGGCGTTATAAATGGCATTCATTTCTGCATGGACTACAAATTGATATTTGGTTTCTCGGTGATTATAACGCTCATCAGTATCATCAATACCTCTCGGAAAGCCGTTAAATCCTTGGGATAAAACCTCTTTTTTGCGACCCACGGTAATTGCACCCACTTGTGTAGAAGGATCTTTTGACCAAGTAGACACTTCTTTTGCTAGTGATAAGTAACGCTCATCCCATTTATCTAATTTTTTCATAACAATTCATCAAGTCATCATCATTTACACCCACACCAAGCCTAGGTTGTTAGCGTATTTTAATAGAGGCTAAACTGACCAGTACTAAGATTAAAGTCACCATCCAGAAACGCACAATAATTTTTGGCTCAGAAATGCCCTGTTTTTCAAAGTGGTGGTGAAGAGGTGCCATTAGAAAAATACGCTTTTTATATCGTTTGTAATAACCCACTTGAATAATCACAGATAAGGTTTCCGCCACAAACACACCACCCATAATAAACAATAAAATTTCTTGGCGAATCAGAATAGCAATCACTGCCAAAATAGCACCTAGAGATAATGAACCCACATCGCCCATAAAGATTTCAGCAGGGTAGGTGTTAAACCATAAAAACCCCAGTCCAGAACCAATCAGCGCCGCACAAACAACAAACAATTCGCCAGTACCTGGCATAAATGGCATATTAAGGTAACTTGAAAAATTATAGTGACCACTAAGATAGGCAAAAATAGCCAATGCGCCTGATATAAGTACGACTGGCATAATGGCAAGACCATCTAAACCATCAGTTAAATTAACCGCATTAGAACTACCAACAATGACAAAATATGACAATATCAAAAAACCAACAATACCTAATGGTAGTACCACATCTTTAAAAAATGGAATGAGCAATTTTGTTTGAATGGCATCTTCAGAGATTAACACAATCCAAGTGCTAATCACAACAGCACCCAATGATTGGGTTAGAAATTTTATTGAGGAACTTAAACCATTTGATGATTTGTGCTTAATTTTGAGATAATCATCCATAAAGCCAATAGCACCAAATACAATTGAAGTGACAATGACAATCCATAGGTAAATATTAGACCAATCACCCCAGATTAAAACGCTAACCATCAATGAAAATAAGATCAGTATGCCGCCCATGGTTGGCGTGCCTGCTTTGATTAGATGTGATTCAGGACCGTCAGTTCTGATGACTTGGCCGATTTGGTATTGTTGCAGTCGATTAATAAAAACACGCCCTAGCATAAGACCAATAAACAATGCGCTTAACATGGCAAGTATAGCTCGAATGGTTAAATAGCTTAAGACACTAAATCCAGTATCAAACTGAGCAAGAAAGTTGATTAATTCTAAAAACATAGGATTTAGTGAATGTTGTTAATCGATAGCAATTCTAACTTAAAAATTAAAATGGCATCTTGCGGGAAGTTGCCACGCTTACCATCACCATAGATTTGGTTAAAAGGAGCAATGATGGTGCGTTTTTCACCAGTTGTCATTTGTAGTACTTGATTATCAATAAGTTTGATAATAGTGCCAGAACCTGCGGCAAGTGGTAATGGCTTTTCGGCTTTTTGTATACTTGTCCCATCGTCTAAATCAATGGATAAATTCACCTTAACCGAATCTCCTCTTTGGGGTTGACTGCCTTCACCTGTTTGGTTTATTTCAACAAAATGCCCTGCTTTCATCAATTTGGCATTTGGATAACTTTGATTCACAAACTTGACTAAGTTTTGTTTTTTCTGAGTCAGTTTTTTTCCTTCTTTGCTTGTGTATTTTGCATGAGTTGCTTGAAACGCTGCCTCGTCAGTTTGAAAGTTTTTCGCCTTGTCACCAATACGAATAATGTTAACTTTGCGAATAAAATCATTTTGTTTAATGCGATTAACCACACCCATGCCTTTAACAACATGACCAAAGACAGTGTGTCTGCCATCTAACCAAGATGTGGCTTTATGGGTGATAAAAAATTGCGATCCATTGGTATTAGGACCAGAATTTGCCATGGATAAAATGCCGCCATTATCATGTTTAAGGTCGGTAATTTCATCCATAAATTGATAACCTGGACCACCCACGCCATTGCCTCTTGGGTCACCCCCTTGAATCATAAAATTATCAATCACTCGATGAAATTTTAAGCCGTTGTAAAAAGGTTTGCCAGTTTGAATGTTTGAGTGCTTTGTCCCCTGTGCTAAACCCACAAAATTAATCACGGTTAGTGGCGTTTTTTCAAACTCAAGCTTGACAATAATATCCCCTTGGTTTGTGTGTAAATTGGCATACAAACCCTCTTCTAATTTGGCTTGTGACGGCAGTGAAATAATCAATGTTAACAGTAAGAATAAGCGATATATCATATAAATAATATGGTTGATGAAAAACAATTATGATACCTAAAAACTGAGCAGAAAAGATATCAACAATACGGTAAAATTTGGTTTAAATTTATTGTTCTACTACTAGGCTAGGAGAAAACATGTCTTTATTGATTACAGACGAATGTATTAATTGTGATGTTTGTGAGCCAGAATGCCCCAATAGTGCTATTTATATGGGTGATGAAATTTATGAAATTGATGGCGATAAGTGTACAGAATGCAAAGGTCATTTTGACGAGCCACAATGTGTTGAAGTCTGTCCAGTTGACTGCTGTTTGTCTGATCCAAATCGTGTTGAAACTGAAGAAGAGTTATTAGCCAAGATTAAATAATTGTAAACCGATACTTAAAAAGCAACCAAGTGGTTGCTTTTTATTGCTCTTATTTCACATGCCACACTAGGTGTGGGTGTAAGACGATTAAATAAGGTTTTTAACTGAGGCGAGTGCCTTGGTTAAATGTTCAGGCTGGGTGCCGCCGCCTTGTGCCATGTCTGGGCGTCCGCCGCTTTTTCCGCCGATTTGTTGTGCGACATGGTTGAGGATTTTTCCAGCTTGATACTGCTTGGTTAAATCTTTGGTTACGCCTGCGACTAATGATACTTTATCATTAGTTACTACGGCTAATACGATAACAGCTGAGCCTAGTTTGTCTTTGAGTTTATCGGCAATATCACGTAAATCTTTGCCACTCACTCCTTTGACGACAGTACAAAGTAATTTGATGCCCTTTACTTTTTGCGCCTGTGTAACCAAATCATCGCCTTGATTGCTGGCTAATTGTTGTTGCAAAGCGACAATTTGTTTTTCTAATTGTTTCTGCTGTTTAATCAATTGCGTGACTTTTTCTAGCACTTGCGCCTTGCTTGACTTGGTCAATTGTGCAATGCCATTCAGGCTATTTTGTGTTTGATTGTCAAATTGATATGCATCATAGCCTGTTAACGCTTCAATGCGCCTCACGCCAGCAGCAACACCACCTTCTGAGGTGATTCTAAAAAGTCCAATATCACCGAGTTGGTGTACATGCGTTCCACCACAAAGTTCCACTGAAAAATCACCTTTACCCATGGTTAAAACACGTACAGTATCACCATATTTTTCACCAAACAGTGCCATTGCGCCTTGCTTTTTTGCGCTTTGGATATTGGTGATGTCGGTGTGTACTTTTGTGTTTGCTAAAATTTTACGATTAACCATGCTTTCAATTTTTTCCAAGTCTGAGCTGGTAATCAGTTCATCATGTGAGAAATCAAAACGCAGTTTTTCACTATCAACCAAAGAGCCTTTTTGTATGACCGTCTGACCCAGCACAAGGCGAAGTGTGGCGTGCAATAAATGCGTTGCTGAGTGGTTTCTAGCAATACATTTGCGAGATTTCTTATCAACATTGGCATTGACCACATCACCCACTTTTAACACACCCTTATTTAAAACGCCGTGATGCTCAAATGCGCCTGATTTTTGCTTGTTCGTATGACCCACTCTAAACTCAATTTGTGCATTAGACAGCACGCCACTATCGCCAATTTGACCACCTGATTGGGCATAAAAACTTGACTGAGCCAAAACAACAATTCCGTGCTCGCCTGTTTTAATTTTTTCAACCAATTTACCATTTTTAATAAGTGCCTGAATTGAAGCAGTATTTTCCAATTGCTGATAGCCCAAAAACTCAGTTGCCTGACTAATATCAACGCCTTTTTTCGATATTTTAAAATCACCTGCTTGACGAGCACGGTCTCTTTGTTTGTTCATTTCAATCTCAAAACTTGACCTATCAATGCTTAAATTGCGCTCACGAGCAATGTCTGCTGTTAAATCCACTGGAAAACCATAAGTATCATAAAGTTTAAAGACTGTTTTACCATCAATTTCATGACTTTTAAGATTAGCAATTGCTTCTTCTAAGATGCTTACACCTTGGTCTAGCGTTTGTATAAAGCGTTGTTCTTCGCGCTTTAGTGTCTTCTCAACCTTGGGCAAGGCTTGTTTTAATTCTGGATAGGTCTCTTTAAATTCCAGTGCTAATACAGGTGCTAAACGATAGAAAAATACTTTGTTAATACCGATTTTATGTCCATGACGAATCGCACGACGAATAATGCGACGAAGCACATAACCTCTGCCTTCATTTGCAGGAATGACACCATCAACAATCATAAAAGCAGTAGAACGAATATGATCAGCAATCACGCGCACCGAGGCGTTGTCATTTTTAATATTATTGGATTTAGGTGTTAAGCTCACGACCGCCTTGACAAGATTTTGAAAACCATCTGTGTCGTAATTATTATGCTTATGTTGCAACACAGCCGCTAAACGTTCCAAACCCATGCCTGTATCCACACAAGGTGCGACCAATGGTTTTAAATAACCGTCTTCTTGTTTGTCAAATTGTGTAAATACCAAGTTCCAAATTTCAATATATCGGTCGCCATCTTTATCAGCATGTCCTGGTGGACCACCAGCAATATGCTCGCCATGGTCATAAAAAATCTCACTTGATGGGCCACACGGACCTGTCTCGCCCATTTGCCAAAAATTATCTTTAGCACCACAACGAGAGATGCGATTTTTAGGAAAGCCAATTTCATTAACCCAAATGTTTTCTGCCTCATCGTCCTGCTCAAACACACTGACCCAAAGTTTTTCTGTGGGCAGATTTAACTCTTTTGTGAGAAATTCCCAAGCGTAATGAATGGCTTCACGCTTAAAGTAATCACCAAAACTAAAGTTACCCAGCATTTCAAAAAAAGTATGATGCCGTGCTGTGTAGCCAACATTTTCAAGATCATTGTGCTTGCCGCCAGCGCGCATGCAACGCTGAACCGATACAGCGCGTTTGTATGGACGTTTTTCCACGCCACTAAAGACATCCTTAAATGGCACCATGCCAGAATTAACAAACAATAAAGTTTTGTCATTATCAGGGATAAGCGATGCACTAGGTTCAATCGTATGACCTTTTGACTCAAAATAATCTAAGAATTTTTGTCTAATTTGTGCAGTTTTCATGGTACCAAAAGTTCTCATAAAAAGATGAGCATTATACGCCGTAAAAGCCTATACAATAAGGCAAACATCCCCTGCACCTTGGCGAATAATATCAACACTACCTAAAGACAAATCAATCACAGTGGTTGGCTCTAACGGGCAATAACCGCTATCAATAATCAGATCTACCTGCTTTTCTAATGCATCACGCACATCATCAATGTCAAAAAATTCACAATCTTTGATAATTAAGGGTCTATGAAGAATCGAGTGGATTAACAATCTATTGGGTACTAGCATTCCTGTTGATGAAAATTATGCGCCTTCTTGTCTGGCACTCAACTTGGTGTGGATATGCCTGTTGTTTATGTGGCTAGAAACTTCTGTGCAGGTTGTAAAATTTGTGCATTATTGGTCAGAATAGGTATTAACAATCAACGAAACACCTCAACGTCTAACGCTCACTTCGGTAAAGATTGATATTGTGGGCTATAAAAAAAGACCCAGAAAAACCCCTATTAACCTACTCAACTGAGTGAATGGCCAAAAACGTTATCATGGCAAACACCGAAAGCGGTGTTTGAATCAAGTATTATTAACCAACAAAAAGTTGCACTTAGAATTTGAAGTTAGGATTCTATTTCTATGTTAGAATGAAGGTTTTTAATCTTACAGGGTGAGCAAATAAATGGCACAGGAAATATCTCAATCTCAAATTATTGGCGATAGTTGGGACAACATTCATAAAAACAAAGAAAAATATGATGAATTTATGGATGTGTTTTATGAAAAATTTTTAAACACAGATCCAAAGTATAAAAAGTTATTTCCCAAAAATATGACCAAACAAAAAATCAAAATGGCCAAAACTTTATCGATGATATGTCGTATTGGAGAAGGAGAAGAAATAGCGACAATACAAATGCAAAAAATTGCAGATAGGCATAAAAAATACAATCTAAATGCACAAGATATGAATAATTTTGAAAGTGCTCTTTTACAAACATTGTCAGAATTTTCTGCAGAAAAATGGAGTGAAAAAACAGAAAATGCTTGGAAAAGTGGACTAAAAAAATGCGTTAGATACTATTTTGAGTAGGATGCCTTGAGCCACTGACTACCTTTTCAATTGCTTATGTGGCGATTGAAAACTTATTACCCAATCAGTCCATCAAGCGAAAAAGCATTGTTGTGTTCTTATTTGGGCTTGTGCATGGCACGAATGTTTGGCTAATATTTTTTTGAATGGAAGGGTTGAACTCACCTAGCGTTTTAATGTCAACAAACAAACCAATTTTTTGCTCGGGTTATTTGTTTTGTTTCAGGATTTTGGTGCAAGGTGAGTGGGTTAGATGATTTTTGCTTGCATTAGGGTGTGGGTATTAATCGCGCCCAGCACTTGGTTGTTGTCATCAACGACGGGCAATGAATTTAGGTTAAGTTCATCCATCATTTGTACTGCCACCATGGCAGGTTTGTCTTTTGAGATTGTTTGGCAATTAGGGGTCATAACTTCGCCAATGGTTAGACTTTGAAGATTAGGGTGTGTTTCAAGTACGCGCCTTAAATCACCATCTGTAAAAATGCCTTTTAGGGTGTTGTTATCGGTAATTAATACCATGCCTAAGGCTTTTTGGCTCATCACCAATAAGGTATCTAGTAATTTAGTATCAGCACTGACGATAGGTATATCATCCCCTGTTTTCATAATGGTGCTAACAAAGGTTAGCAGGCGACGAGCTAGTGCACCTGATGGATGCGAGCGAGCAAAGTCATCCACACTAAAACCTTTATTGGTTAATAAACTAATTGCTAGCGCATCGCCCATGACTAAAGCCACCGTGGTTGAAGAGGTTGGGGCTAAGTTGTGCGGACAAGCTTCTTTATCAACGCTGACATCAAGATGCACATCGCTAATTTGACCAATTGAAGAGTTTGCATTGCCTGTCATGCTGATGATTAATACACCAAGGCGTTTAATAATGGGTATTAAGGTCATAATTTCGTCAGATTCGCCAGAGTAAGAAATGGCAATCACCACATCTTTTTGTGTAATCATGCCTAAATCACCATGCCCAGCTTCACCAGGGTGAACAGCAAAGGCAGGCGTGCCAGTAGAGGCAAGTGTGGCGGCGATTTTGCCTGCAATGTGTCCAGATTTTCCCATGCCGATTAAGACCACTTTGCCCGTGCAATTTTGGATTAATTGGCAAGCATCAACAAAGTTTTGATTAAGGCTATCAGCCAGCATTGTTACAGCTTTCGCTTCAGTTAAAATGACTTCTTTTGCAGATTGTAAGAGTGAGTTGGACATGGTTAATAAACACATTGGTATAATGAGTGTCAATTTTATCAACAGATAAGATGGGTGAGTAAACAAAAAATAAAAATTTTATTTGTATGTATGGGCAATATTTGTCGTTCACCAACGGCGGAAGGTGCTTTTAGGTCGCAAGTGGTAAAGCGTGATGTTGAGTATTTGTTTGAAATAGATTCTGCGGGCACTCATGCTTATCATATTGGTGAGCAGCCAGATTCACGCTCGCAATTAGCCGCTAATAAATATCAGGTTGATTTATCCTATCAGCGGGCAAGGCAGTTGCATGAGTGCGATTTTTATCATTATGATTATATATTTGCCATGGACGCTTCAAATTTGAGTGTTTTACAATCTATTTGTCCAAGCGAACACCAAACTAAACTCTCGTTAATGCTGGATAACATGCCTAATAACCAAGGTAGAAGTGTACCTGACCCTTATTTTGAAGGACGCTTTGATGAGGTATTTGAAATGCTAGATTGTGCCAGTGGTTTTTTATTGCAAAGTTTGTTAAAAAAATCTCTGTAAATCTTGTTGACATAGGCACTTTTAACAAAGTATAATGTCTCGCTTTGTTGTCTTTAAGAAAAACCAAAGGCGATTTAATAACTTTTAAAAATATTTGAGACCTTTGCATCATTTTGTTAATCATTCATAATGATGCAAAGGTCTCACATTAGAAAATTTGGAGAAATTGCAATATGTCAACGATTAATCAATTGGTGCGTAATCCACGTAAAAAGAAAGTCGTTAAGAGTGGCGTGCCAGCATTAGACAACTGCCCTCAAAAACGTGGTGTTTGTACTCGTGTGTATACCACAACACCTAAAAAGCCTAACTCAGCACTTAGAAAGGTTGCCCGTGTTCGACTCACCAATGCCAATGAAGTAACCACCTATATTGGTGGCGAAGGTCACAACTTGCAAGAACACTCAGTGATTCTTATTCGTGGTGGTCGTGTGAAGGATTTACCTGGTGTTCGTTACCACACAGTTCGTGGTGCATTAGACACAACAGGCGTTGATGGTAGAATGCGAGGTCGTTCTAAATATGGCACTAAAAAGCCAAAGAAATAAGTCATGATAATAATTAAAACAAGAGAAATACAATGAGAAGAAGAGCCGCACCTAAAAGAGAAATTTTGCCAGATCCTAAATTTGGTGATTTAGTATTGGCTAAATTTGTTAATATTTTAATGCTTGATGGTAAAAAATCAGTAGCAGAAAAAATTGTTTATGAAGCCTTAGATACTATTGAAGCTAAGGGCAATGCACAGCCAATTGAAGTGTTCAAGCAAGCCTTGGATAATATTGAGCCTCAAGTTGAAATTAAATCTCGCCGTGTTGGTGGTTCTACTTATCAAGTACCAATTGAAGTCAGAGCTGAGCGCAAAACTGCCTTAGCGATGCGCTGGATTATTGAAGCATCACGCAAGCGTGGTGAAAAAGGCATGAAACTTAGATTGGCAGGCGAAGTTCTAGATGCTGTACAAAATCGTGGTAGTGCATTAAAGAAGAAAGAAGACACCCATAGAATGGCAGAAGCAAACAAAGCATTTGCTCACTTTCGCTGGTAGGTAACACACAGGACACAACAAAAATGGCAAGAGCAACCCCACTTGATCGTTACCGCAATGTTGGCATTATGGCACACATTGATGCTGGCAAAACCACCACCACAGAGCGCATTTTATTGTACACAGGTCGTACTCACAAAATTGGCGAGGTGCATGATGGCGGTGCAACTATGGACTGGATGGAGCAAGAGCAAGAGCGTGGTATTACCATTACTTCTGCAGCAACCACTTGTTTTTGGAAGGGTATGGATAAGCAGTTTGAAGACCATCGTATTAATATTATTGACACGCCAGGGCATGTTGATTTTACCATTGAGGTTGAGCGTTCATTAAAAGTATTAGATGGTGCTTGTGCTGTGTTTTGTGCGGTTGGTGGTGTAGAGCCTCAGTCAGAAACAGTTTGGCGTCAGGCGAATAAATACAACGTACCAAGAATTGGTTTTGTTAATAAAATGGATCGTGCTGGTGCGGACTTTTTGCGTGTTTGTGAGCAAATTAAAATGCGCTTAGGTGGCAATCCAGTACCCATGCAAATTGCCATTGGTGCTGAGGAAAATTTTGAAGGGGTGATAGATTTAATCAGTATGAAGGCCATTTTCTGGAACGAAGTTGATCAAGGTGCAACTTACGAAACAAGAGACATTCCTGCAAAATTACAAGCGTTAGCAGAACAAAAGCGTGAGTTTATGATTGAAGCTGCTGCTGAGGCGAATGATGAGTTAATGGAAAAATACCTTGAAGAGGCTGAGCTTAGTAATGATGAAATTAGAGAAGGCATTCGCTCACGAGCCATTAAGGGTGAGATCATCCCAATGTTCTGCGGTTCTGCCTTTAAAAATAAAGGGGTACAAGCCGTGTTAGATGCCATGATTATGTATATGCCATCACCACTGGATGTAGATTCCATTACAGGTGTATTGGATGACAAGGATGAGACGTTGGCTCTTAGAAAAGCGGATGATGATGAGCCATTTGCCGCATTAGCATTTAAGATTGCAACCGATCCATTTGTGGGTAATTTGACTTTTTTCCGTGTGTATTCGGGCGTATTAAAAACAGGTGATTTTGTATATAACTCATCTAAAGACAAAAAAGAACGCATTGGCCGTATGGTGCAAATGCATGCCAATGAACGTGAAGAAATTAAAGAAGTGCATGCAGGTGATATTGCCGCAGCAATCGGGCTTAAGGATGTGGCGACAGGGGATACCTTATGCGATCTTAAACAGAAGATTGTTTTAGAAAGAATGGAATTTCCTGAGCCAGTGATTGCCTTGGCAGTAGAGCCTAAAACTAAGGCAGACCAAGAAAAAATGGGTATTGCACTTGGTAAATTAGCCGCTGAAGATCCTTCTTTTCGTGTGTCAACTGATGAAGAGACAGGTCAAACCATTATTGCAGGCATGGGTGAGCTTCACTTAGATATCATTGTTGATCGCATGATTCGCGAATTTGATGTTGAGTGTAATGTTGGTGCACCACAAGTGTCTTATCGTGAAGCCATTACAACTATGGTTGAACATCAGCATAAATTTGCCAAGCAGTCTGGTGGTCGTGGTCAATATGGGCATGTATATTTGCGTATTGAGCCTCAAGATCCAGGTACTGGTTATGAGTTTGTTGATGAAATTAAGGGTGGTGTTATTCCTAAGGAATATGTACCTGCAGTAAACAAAGGCATTGTTGAACAAATGGAAAATGGCGTATTGGCTGGCTTTCCTCTGGTTGATATTAAAGTAACTGTTTATGATGGTTCTTATCATGATGTTGATTCAAGCGAAATGGCGTTTAAAATTGCAGCCAGTAAGTGCTTGAGTGAAGGCGTTAGGATGGCTAATCCTCAACTACTTGAGCCCATGATGGCTGTAGAGGTTTCAACCCCTGAAGATTATATGGGTGATGTGATGGGTGATATTAACAGGCGTCGTGGCATTGTTGGTGCGATGGAAGATACACCTGTAGGCAAGCAAGTTAAAGCAGAAGTTCCCTTGGCAGAAATGTTTGGTTATGCCAATGATTTACGCTCAATGACACAAGGTCGAGCGAGTTATTCAATGGAATTTGCAAAATATACAGCAGCACCCAAAAGTGTTGCTGATGAAGTGATTGAAAAATTGAATAAATAATATAAAGCAGTAAGGAGTATAAAATGTCAAAAGAAAAATTCGAAAGAACCAAACCACATGTCAACGTTGGCACAATCGGCCATGTTGACCACGGCAAAACCACACTCACAGCCGCCATCACTAAAGTTATGGCAGAAGCACGTGGCGGTGAAT
>JAUVOQ010000040.1 GCA_030599095.1 Candidatus Ruthturnera sp. | reverse complement strand
CCAATATTCCCCACTGCTGCCTCCCGTAGGAGTCTGGACCGTGTCTCAGTTCCAGTGTGGCTGATCATCCTCTCAGACCAGCTAAAGATCGTCGCCTTGGTGAGCTTTTACCTCACCAACTAACTAATCTTACGCAGGCTCATCTGATAGCGGAAGCATATAATATAGAGGCCTCCTTTACTTTGTCAAGATTATGCGGTATTAATCCGGATTTCTCCGGGCTATCCCCCACTATCAGGCAGATTCCTACGCGTTACTCACCCGTCCGCCACTCGACGCCTACTAGCAAGCTAGTATCGTTTCCGTTCGACTTGCATGTGTTAAGCATACCGCCAGCGTTCAATCTGAGCCAGGATCAAACTCTTCAGTTCAATTCTAACTGTTTAGAACATTGGCAACATTCAAATGAATGAATGCGCTTTTTGCGTTCAATTTTTTTAAAAGCTTATTTGCTTTAGTTTTTAATGTGCACTTGCACAGTTTTACTGTACGAGTGCCCACACAAGTTGTTTGATAGTTTTTTAAAGAGCAACCACAACATTAATAGCCAAAGCAATTTCTGATGCAGTGAGAGGTGGGAATTATACAGCCAATTAATAACCTGTCAAGCGTTATTTTAAACTTTTATTTTCCAACATTCTTGCATTAAAAATAAAGACTATTTCTGTGCAGTGAAAGCGCAGAATTATACTAAGAAAAAACACTGGGTCAAGTGTTAATTAATATTATTTTTATAAGGCGCTAACTTGTCTTCTGAAACTGCTCTATTAAGCCATTTGTCGGCTTGATCAATATCAATAATTGTATGATTGGCGTTCTCCATTTCAAAATCATTATCGTTCCAGCCTTTGATACCCATTTTTAATGAATGCACCTTGGTAAAACCCATTTGTTGCATGGTAAGGGCTGCAAGTGCGCTACGATTGCCTGAACGGCAAATTACAACGATATCTTGGTTTCTTGCTTGTGCTAATTTAGGCACAGTGTCGTCATAATTCCAAACGCAAGCACCTTCAAGTACGCCTCTAGGGACATGAATCGAGTGCTTAATGTGCATCATGTCAAATTCATTCTGTTCACGAATATCTAGTAATATTAAACCAGTTTTTTTTTGAATTTCTTCTTCCAAATCCCATGGTGTCACCTCATTCACGGTCTTTAACGCTTTTTCTACTAATCTTTGATAATCGTCCATTTCTTAATAAACCTCATTATCTGTGCTAATATTAATCAGTACGAATAATTTTATAACTCACTTTCTCTAGAATCGTTATAGCGATCAATGCCCAGCACCACGTATTTATTTTTGCCACGAACGTTAATCACAACTTTGTCGCCTTGTTTAAGGCATCATCAAAACAGAAACACCTTTCGTCTTTACCTCATTTGCGTTAATGTTCATAATAATTTTTATGTAATACTTTAAGTAGTACTTTAAAAAGTATTATATAAAAAAATCTATTTGCAATAGCCTTTTTGTGTCACCATTACTGCCACTTCAACACGTGAGCCGAGTGATAATTTTTTAAGAATTGATTTGACGTGAAGTTTAACTGTGCCATCGGAAATGCCCAGCTCTCTGGCAATGACTTTATTGCTATAACCGCTGGACACTTGACAGGCAACTTCTTTTTCTCGACTGGTTAAGGAATCAAACGAAGGTTCATTATCGGTTAATTCGTCTCGCAGGGCCTTTGCTAATACGTGTGTCATATCTTGTGCGACAACAATTGAGCCTTTAACAACTTCATCTAAAGCATTGACCAGTTCATCTGGATCCATGTCTTTTAATAAGTAACCTTGGGCGCCATGTTTAAGACAATTACGTAAATCATGTTCTTGAGTGCTGGTGGTTAGCATCACAATTGGCGTGGTAATGTTCTTTGCTTTGAGAGCTTTTAACACTTCAAGTCCAGACATTTGTGGCATGCGTAAATCTAGCAGAATAATATCCACCGATAAAGAAGGAATTTTCGCCAAACCTTGTTCTGGCGAAGCAGCGGCACTGGCGCTAATTTGTTTGGATTCTAATAAGGCAATCAGTCCGTTACGAAACAAGGCATGGTCGTCAATGATATAGATTTTCATGATATTTTCGGGAAGTTGACAATAACACGTGTGCCCTCATCAACTTCTGATTCAATTTCAATACTGGCACCAATTCTAGCTGCTCTCTCTTTCATAATATTCATGCCGATATTATTCCCCATTATTTCACTTTCATTTTGGTCTTTTGCAAATCCAACACCATCATCCTCAATTAATAGTTGACAATTAGGCTCTGCTAAAAGCAAAATACGTACATTGCGAGCTTTGGCGTGTTTGCGTATATTGGACAATGCCTCTTGAGTAATGCGCATAATTTGCATTTCCACTTTTGGGGATGTTTGTCGCTTACCTTCAACTTGTAAATAAGTGGCAATGCCTTCTTCTGACATAAACCGATTGAGCAAATTTTCCAACGAGACCTCAATCCCTTTGGGGTCTAATGGCACACGAAAATTACACATCAGTTCACGCAGCTCTTGATTTGCTTGGGTAATATTAGATTGCAAACTTAATACTTTATCGCTTGCATCAGATTTTTTGCCCGCTTTCAGCATGTTCCCAAGCACCGTTACTTGCAACTTCAAACTGTAAATGGTTTGGGCTAATGAATCATGTATCTCTTGTGATAAAAACAAACGCTCTTGTGACAACTCCATACGTTTAGTTTGGGCATCTAGCCGAGCTTTATCTAATGCGATGGCGATATTTTCGGCAATAGAACTAAGCAGTGAACGTTCATCAAAAGCCAGTGAAGGCAATGTATCAAAAAATAAATTAAAAGTGCCTAGTGTTTTTCCATGATGCCTAAGTGGAATGAATATCGTACCAACACTTGCCTTAGTTTGAGACTTCTTACCCACACATTGCACGCAAGTATGCACACTAAATTGCACATAAGTATCACTTGCCATAGCGATTTCACCACAAAAACAATCTGCACTTAATACATTTGTCACTTGACCTTGCTTATCAATTACGCCTTGTGTTGCCATCAAATGGAGCTGCCCATCGTCAGATAAACTGCGTGCAGCGCCTGATGAGGCGCCAGTCATATTAATAAAAACGTCTAAAAAGTGTGCGAACAATTCATCAATTGAATGCATTTCATTAAGTTTTGATGACACGCTATAGAGTGTCTCTAAAGAGGCAGATTTTTTACTCAAACGCTGAATTTGCTTGTTTAAAATACTTTCCATGTCATCATATAAATGTTGATTTTCATCAATCAAATGATTAATCGCTTTTGCAACAGGCTGAAATGTGGTTTTTTGATGGTCACTTAAACGCACACTTTGATTAGACTTATAACCATCTACCCAACTTTGCAAATCACTAAATGGTGATAAGAAGTCTTGACGAATGGACAAGTAAAGACCTAAATAAACCAATAGAATTAAGGCAACCAACAACACATTCACGACATTAGTCATTGTATAAGCAAGCACCACTTCATACATTAACAGTGGCGAGAGCAAAATCGTGACCAAGAAGTAAATATAAAATTTTATTTTAAAATTCATATTTTTTAGTTTCAAATTAACGCACCCTTTAAGGAAGCCTTGCTTGCTTATTTTCCAATACAAAAAGAAGAAAATATTTCACCAAGTAAATCATCTGATGAAAACTCGCCAGTAATACTACCCATGAATTGACCAGCAAAGCGTAAATCTTCAGCCATGAGTTCTACTGCACCATTTTTTAATTGCATAATGGCATTTTCAATAGACGCTAATGACGCTTCTAGGGCAATAATATGACGCTTCCTAGCAAGCACAACCCCTTCTGAAAAATCTTCTAACCCTGCAATATTAGCCAATTCTTTCCGTAACAGTTCCATGCCTTTTGAATGCTTGGCTGACACTGACAATTGAACAATATCATTAATCACGTCTCTTTTAACAGTGCCATTTGTTAAATCCACTTTGTTTTTGATGAGTAACAAGGGTTGATAATCCATATTTTTAGGCAATATAGAAAAATCTGGTTTGTCATCTTGCGCATCAAATACCATCAGCACTACATCAGCACGCTCAATCTCCAAATGCGCTCTTTTGATGCCTTCTTTTTCTATCTTGTCTTCACTCTCATGCAGACCCGCCGTATCAATAATATTAAGTGGCATACCATTTACATGAATGGTTTCTTTTAGCACATCACGTGTTGTGCCTGCAATATCAGTAACAATGGCACTGGGTTCTTGCGTCAGCGCATTAAGTAGAGAAGACTTTCCAGCATTAGGCTTGCCAGCAATAGCAACATTCAACCCTTCTCTTAAAATTGCGCCTTGCGTGGCAGATTTTAAAATGGTTTCAACCGCCTTTTTAATGCTTTCGGCTTTAAGTTTAACTTGCTTGGATTGCAAATAATCAATTTCCTCATCAGAAAAATCAATGCTCGCTTCAACAAAAACTTGAAGCTCAATAATGGACTTAGTGAGTGCATTGACTTGACTAGAAAACTCGCCTGACAAAGACCTAAATGCTGATTTAGATGCACGTTTTGAGTTAGCATTAATCATATCTGCCACCGCCTCTGCTTGCACCAAGTCCATTTTCCCGTTTAAAAAAGCACGTTTTGAGAATTCACCTGGCTCAGCTGGCTTTGCACCCATTGAGATGGCAGACTCTAATAAACAACGTATAACGCTCATGCCGCCATGCCCTTGAAATTCCAATACATCTTCGCCTGTAAATGAATGTGGCTTGGGGAAAAAAAGAGCAATGCCTTTGTCTATCTCAGCATTTTCTTGGTCAAAAAATAAACCATAATGCGCATAACGCGGCTTGGGAACAAGCCCAAGCATTTTTTTTGCAATCACTTTGCACAATGGCCCTGACACACGCACCACACCAATACCGCCTTTACCAATGCTGCTGGACAATGCACAAATTGTTGTTTCACTGCTGTTCATTAATTATTTGAAATCACTACATGAACCCAGTGCGATTTAGGGCATACAAAAAATAGTGCATTTTCCATCCAAAAATGAGGGCAATGGTTATCTATTTGATGAGTTTTTGGGTGGATAAGGTACTGTTTTATGTGTTTCATAAGTTGTGATAGGTTAATACAGTGATCTATTTAGGTATTTTTAAAATAATCAGTTAAAAATACATCAAAATCCACTAAATCAGAGGCTTCAATCTGTTGTTGCTTTTTGTATGAAATATTTGCTTGATGATCTAAATAATCAAAGTGTTTTTGATTTATTTTATTCGATAAAAAATCACTTCTATACTGTTTAGACAATGAATTAGTATAATCAAAAAAACCCTGATTGCGCTCTTTCATCTGGAAAAGTGTTATCGCAGAAGGGGTTAAATTTGGATTATTAATACGACGTGCTATATCCCGAACAGACACTTGGTGGCTTTCGCCTAGTAATGTTGCACATTGCTCAATCTTGGTGATAATATTACTTCCCCACTCTTGAAGTGAAATCTGTTTGCCTCTACGTGTTAGCATTAATTTAGGTTTGCGACCCTCATGGGCAACCAGTTGATCATTAGTGTCAATTTCAAACTGCTCTGAGGTAGAAATAGCACAGGATGGTTCAAGTAAACAAAACAACATAAAAGCCTCTAAGAAATAAACTTGTGCTTTGTCAATGCCTAATGCTAAAAGTGGATTGATGTCTATTGACCTTAACTCAACATAAGCAATACCACTGTCACTTAGCGTATCTAGGGGTTTTTTATCTGGCTCAACCAGCGGTTTTGGGCGTACAGAAGCGTAATACTCATTTTCAATCTGCAGAATATTGGTATTAAGTTGCTGATATTTCCCATGGCGCTTTAGTCCAATCATTTCATACTCAGAGCAAGTGGTTTGCATCCCTGCTTTAAGGCTATTTATATAATGGCTCAAACTAT
The DNA here is from genome assembly GCA_030599095.1 of Candidatus Ruthturnera sp. Lineage (GTDB taxonomy): Bacteria > Pseudomonadota > Gammaproteobacteria > PS1 > Pseudothioglobaceae > Ruthia. The sequence continues at coordinate 10,401 of JAUVOQ010000040.1, read as the reverse complement.
TGTAATTGGCCTTAACACCTGCCTCATCCTCAGCTAAATTCTGATAACCAATATCCCCCATACGTAAAGAGGTGGCATAAGGTTCATACAAAGTTGAATCATTAAATTCAACCAACGAGTGTGCGTGATAACCTTTTAGGAATGACTTACATACAGCAGGTGATGCGCCAAATAAGTAAGGAATCATCCAACCATAACGTACTATATTACGGATTAAGCCCATATAACCATTATCAATAAATGACCTTAATGTCTCTGTAGGAGTGAGCAATATTTGATATTGCTGCCAAAATTCATGGGAAAACGAATAATTAAAATGAATCCCTGCAATGGTTTGCATCACACTGCCGTAACGATTTGCCAATCCTTGGCGATAAATTGTTTTCATCATACCTTGGTTAGAAGTGCCATATTGAGCAATGGGAATGGTGGTTTCACCACGAATAACACAGGGCATACTGGTTGACCAAAAATTTTGATTCTTAGGCAAATGATGGTACAAATAATGTTGCGTATTTTCTAAAAAAGATAACATTTTTGTGGCACTCCCAAGCGCAGGCGTTACCAACTCTACCAAGGATTCAGAAAAATCTGTGGTGATATTAGGATGTGTCAATGCACAACCTAAAGTGTGCGGATGTGGCACTTGAGAAATGCCACCCTTTCTTGACACTCGCAATCCCTCTTTCTCCAAACCCATTAAATTACCCTTTAATAGTGCGCTGAATGGTTTTAGTTGTTGAATTTTTTCCTGTAGTTGCAAAACAAGTCCTGATGCTAATAAAATAGCATTATTTTACATTAGGACAACTCATGAAAACAATCAAGGCAGTTGTAGGTGTTTTGCGCAACGAACACCAAGAAATACTCATCGCAAAACGCAAAAAAGAGCAGTTTATGGGTGGCTTTTGGGAGCTTCCCGGTGGCAAAATCAAAGCCCATGAAACGCCAGAACAAGCCATCACAAGAGAGCTAAAAGAAGAGTTGGGCATACAAGTTAATCAGTTAAGCCTTCATCAAACTATGGTGCATGAGTATGAAGATAGAACCGTTCAATTAAGTATTTATAACATCAACGAGTACCAAAACACGCCTTTGAGTGTTGAAGATCAAGCGATATCTTGGGTTGGCGTTAATGAGTTAAATAACCATAAACTATTACCCACCATGAAAGCCTTTATCGATTCTATCACACTGCCAGATAAATACTGGATAACCCCTTCTACAAACCATCAAAGTGATGAATGGATAGAAAAATTTAATCAAAAACTAACGCAAAATATAACGCTTATCCAACTTAGAAGCAAAGCCAAACTTAATAAAAACTTTATCCAACAACTTCACAACAAATGCAAAAAAAATCACATCAAACTACTGCTTAATACCGTTAATAAAACTTTTGATGAGCCTTATTGCGATGGCTGGCATATCACCACCACTGAGATGCTGAAATTAAGCAAAAGACCTTGCACTGACAACAAACTACTAAGCGCATCAACGCACAACTTAACACAAGCATTGCAAGCACAAAAAATAGCTGTGGATTTTATCGTTATTTCCCCCGTACAAGCCACCCAAACCCATCCTGACACTCTGCCATTAGGCTGGAATAGTGCTAAAGAAGTCGTGGATAAACTCAATATTCCTGTGTACTTTCTAGGCGGGATGGCACTTAAAGACTTAGAAAAAGCTCAACAACTTGGCGCTCAAGGTATTGCAGGTGTCAGCGCCTTCTAAAAGGTTGACTATTGCAAAAAACTTTAAAATTTTAAACAAAAAACAAGTATCGCTTTTTAATTAAATTTAAGCGCCTTCTTTCATGTAAATTTCACTGTCATTATTTAAAAATTCTGCCGATTTTTTATCCATTTCTATTTGAATGGCGTTGATCTTAGCAATCTCATTTGCATCCATGGTTTTAATTTCTTGGGTAATTTTCATAGAACAAAATTTAGGACCGCACATAGAACAAAAATGTGAGGTTTTTGCGGCTTGTTTAGGCATGGTTTCATCGTGGTATTTACGTGCTGTATCTGGATCTAAGCCTAAATTAAATTGATCTTCCCATCTGAATTCAAAACGTGCTTTAGAAAGAGCGTTATCGCGAATTTGTGCCCCTGGATGCCCTTTAGCTAAGTCAGCCGCATGGGCTGCAATTTTGTAAGCGATAATGCCTTGTTTGACATCGTCTTGATTGGGTAAGCCTAAATGTTCTTTTGGGGTAACGTAGCATAACATGGCACAACCATACCAGCCAATTTGCGCAGCACCTATAGCACTGGTAATATGATCATAACCTGGTGCAATATCAGTTGTGAGTGGACCAAGTGTATAAAATGGTGATTCACCGCACTCATGCAATTGTTTGTCCATATTTTCTTTAATCATCTGCATTGGCACGTGACCAGGACCCTCAATAAAAGTTTGCACATCGTGTTTCCAAGCGATTTTAGTGAGCTCGCCCAAAGTTTCTAATTCGCCAAATTGTGCGCAATCATTGGCATCAGCAATACAACCAGGGCGCAAGCCATCACCTAATGAAAAAGTAACGTCGTATTGCTTCATAATCTCGCAAATATCTTCAAAATGTGTGTAAATAAAGCTTTCTGTATGGTGTGCCAAACACCACTTTGCCATAATTGAGCCACCACGAGATACGATGCCTGTAGTACGATTAATGGTCAATGGCACATGTTGCAAGCGTACGCCTGCATGAATGGTGAAATAATCCACGCCCTGTTCGGCTTGCTCAATTAATGTGTCACGAAATACTTCCCAAGTTAAATTCTCAGCAATGCCATTCACCTTTTCTAATGCTTGATAAATAGGCACAGTACCAATAGGTACAGGTGAATTACGGATAATCCATTCACGAGTTTCGTGAATATTTTTACCAGTTGAAAGATCCATAATGGTATCTGCACCCCAACGAATGCCCCACACCATTTTATCAACCTCTTGTTCAATGCTTGAACCCAGTGCAGAATTGCCGATATTGCCATTAATCTTAACCATAAAATTACGACCAATAATCATCGGTTCTGTTTCTGGATGGTTAATATTAGCAGGAATGACCGCACGCCCTCTAGCAACTTCAGAACAAACGAACTCAGGTGTGATCACATCGGGAATATTAGCACCAAAACTCTCACCTTCGTGCTGACCAATTTGATCTTTGTATTCTTGCCATTTGCAATTTTCACGAATGGCGATGTATTCCATTTCAGGGGTGATGATGCCTTGTTTGGCATAATGCATTTGTGATACGTTTTTAGCATCTTTCGCACGACGTGGTGCTCGCAGGTGCTCAAAGCGTAACGTATCTAATTGCGCATCATCTCGGCGCTCATTAGAAAAATTAGAGCTCAGTTTGCTTAATACTTCAGTGTCATTTCGTTGTTCAATCCAAGTGGTTCTAATATTGCCAAGACCTTTACGCAAATCAATTTTAACATTAGGGTCGGTGTAAACACCTGAGGTGTCATAAACATAAATAGGTGCGTTTTTTTCTGCCAACTCGCCAATGGTATCTGTGAGTGTAATTTCACGCATAGGCACTTGGATATCTTTACGTGACCCTTGCACATAAATCTTATTAGAGCCAGAGAATGGTTTGATAAACGCTTTATTAACGTTTGACATATTTTTTAAGGTTTTGCTTGGTTGGCTCATTGACGTATAATTGATGGATATATTATAAATTGAAATTCAAAAATGACAATTTTAACCCATAGACCACGCCGTATGAGAAAACACGCACATACCCGTGAATTAATGCGTGAAAACAACCTAACAAGCAGTGATTTAATCTTTCCAATCTTTATCATTGAAGGTGAGAATAAACGACAAAGTATTGACTCAATGCCAGATATTGAACGTTTGAGCGTTGATCAATTATTAATGGAAGTGGCTGAATTGATTGAATTAGGCATTCGAGCCATCGCACTTTTCCCTGTGATTCCAACAGAAAAAAAATCATTAGATGCACAAGAAGCATTTAATCCAAATGGCTTAGTACAACGTGCCGTACGTGCTGTCAAACAAAAATATTCAAACTTGGCACTGATAACCGATGTGGCACTTGATCCATTTACCACGCATGGTCAAGATGGCTTGATTGATGATGATGGCTATGTGCTCAACGATGAAACCATTGAAATCTTAGTAAAACAAGCCCTGTCCCACGCACAGGCAGGTAGCGATATCGTAGCACCAAGCGACATGATGGATGGCCGTATAGGCGCTATTCGTGAAGCACTTGAAGACAATGGCTTTATTCATACGAATATTTTGGCTTATTCTGCAAAATATGCCTCCCATTATTACGGTCCATTTAGAGATGCCGTCGGCTCTTCGGCTAATTTAGGCGCGTCTAGCAAAGAAACTTACCAAATGGATCCTGCTAATTCTGATGAAGCCATTCGTGAAGTGGGGCTAGATATTGATGAAGGTGCGGATATGGTCATGATTAAACCCGGATTGCCCTATTTGGATATTGTTTATCGAGTTAAGCAAACTTTTGGTATGCCCACTTTTGCTTATCACGTCAGTGGTGAATATGTCATGTTAAAAGCAGCTGTACAAAATAATTGGCTCAAGGAAGAACAAGTGGTGTTAGAAACTTTGTTGGCATTCAAACGTGCTGGTGCTGATGGTATTTTAACTTATTATGCCAAGCAAACTGCTCAATGGCTAAAGTAAGAATATTTATTCTAAAATAAAGCATCATATATCTTAATTTTTTGAGAAGTTATTATGGAAAATAAATTATTATTTAGCTCATCTGTTTTAACAGTCGCCTTGCTTGTTGGTTATTTTATCCACAACAACCAAATCATTAAACTTAACAATGAAATCAGCAGCCTGACACAAGAATACAACGCCAAACTTACCACACTCCAGCCTAGCAATGTTAAGCAAGTTGCAAAATCTTCTGTTACCATAGGCAATACAACTGCATTAGAACATCTTAATAAGCAACTAATCAAAACACGTTCAGCATTAAAAATAGCACAAGACAAACTTTTATTGGCAACCAGTAAAGGTCACGTTTTGAATGATAAAATTTTACAAATGAATGATGCAAGAACCAAGTTAAAAACCTTAAAAAGTTCACTAACTTTAGCTCAAGAAAAATTACAAATTCCTGATGAAAAGTTTAAATATTTAAAGACTGTTTTTGAAGAACAAAATAAAAACACAATCACACAAAACATTGCCCGTATTAAAAAATTAAAAGAAACCTCAACAAGCATTGCAGTGACAGGACTTATTGTACCTGCTATTGGTGTGGCAACCTTAATCTCTTACACTGCTGAAGAGATACAAAACTATTGTAATAATATTAAAAATACCATGGACTTAGAATCCAAGGTATTTGGCAAAGTTATTTCACTAGATAATGACATGCAAGCAAGTTATCATCAGCAATGTGTGCTAAGTCTTAAAGATAAAATCAGGCAAGGTTTTCAGGAAATGCTGAGTGTTGAGTAAACCTTAAACCACTCTATTTTTAATCAAATCTTCAACGACTTTTGGCTCTGCTAAGGTTGAAGTATCGCCTAAATTATCATAATCATTTTGTGCAATTTTTCTTAAAATTCTACGCATAATTTTACCACTGCGTGTTTTTGGCAAACCCAGTGCAAATTGAATTTTATCCACAGTGGCAATAGGTCCAATTTCACGACGTACCAACTGAACCAATTCAGTTTTAAGTTCATCCGTTGGTTCAATGCCATTCATTATTGACACATAAGCATAAATACCCTGACCCTTAATATCGTGAGGATAACCGACCACTGCAGCCTCTGAAACACCGTCATGCAAAACCAATGCAGATTCAATCTCTGCTGTGCCTAGGCGATGTCCAGAAATATTAAGCACATCATCTACACGTCCAGTAATCCAATAATAACCATCAGCATCACGCCTAACACCATCGCCTGAAAAATACTTGCCTGGGAAAGTGGAAAAATAAGCCGCCATAAAACGCTGATGATTATTATATAAAGTACGCATTTGCCCTGGCCAAGATCTTGCTAATACTAAAATACCCTCAGCTTCACCTGTTAATATTTCACCTTTCTCATTCACAACTTGTGGCTCAATACCAAAAAATGGCTTAGTGGCTGACCCTGGCTTAAGCACAGTTGCATAAGGCAAAGGTGTGATCATATGACCACCTGTTTCTGTTTGCCACCAAGTATCAACAATAGGACACTTGCCTTTTCCAATAGTGTGATAATACCACTTCCACGCTTCAGGATTAATAGGTTCGCCAACTGTACCCAAAATACGTAAACTTGAACGTGAGGTATTGCTAACATGTTCATCGCCAGCACCCATTAGTGCACGAATTGCCGTAGGTGCAGTGTAAAAACTATTAACTTGATGTTTGTCAATGACTTGCCAAAAACGTGAGGCGTCAGGATAAGTTGGAATGCCTTCAAACATTAATGTGGTTGCGCCATTTGCAAGTGGTCCATAAACAATGTAAGAATGCCCTGTTACCCAACCAACATCTGCTGTACACCAATACACATCGCCCTCTTGGTAATCAAAAACATATTGATGTGTCATCGCAACATAAAGCAAATAACCACCTGAAGTATGTAGCACGCCTTTGGGCTTTCCAGTAGAACCAGAAGTATAAAGAATAAACAATGGCGTTTCAGCATCAAATGACTCACACGGACATTCGGCTGAAACATCAGAAACTAAATCATGGTACCAAATATCTCTATCATTCCAATTAACATCACCACCTGTGTGCTTTACCACAATCACTTTATCAACACAGTCGCACTCACTAACTGCTTGATCAACATTTGCCTTTAGCGCAGTGGCTCTACCACCACGCATGCCTTCATCAGCAGTGATAACAATCTTACACCCAGAGTCTAGAATTCTATCTTTTAATGCTTCTGGTGAAAAGCCGCCAAATACCACAGAGTGAATAGCACCAATACGAGCACAAGCCAACATGGCATAACTTGCTTGTAAAATCATCGGCATATAAATACAAACTCGATCGCCTTTTTCAACCCCTAATGCTTTAAGACCATTGCTAAGTTTTGCCACTTCGTCATGAAGTTGTTGATAAGTAACATGTTGGCTTACCTCAGGGTCGTCGCCTTCCCAAATAATAGCCGTTTGCTTTGCGCGTTTTGGCAAGTGTCTATCAATACAGTTGTAAGCAACATTTAACTCGCCACCCTTAAACCACTCAATTTGACCTTTTGTATAATCAACATTGGAAACTTGTGTCCAATCCTTGTCCCAATCTAGGAATATTTTGGCTTGCTGTGCCCAAAATAAATCACTATCGTCAATTGAATTTTGATACATTAACTCATAAGTTGCTTCATCACATATAGGTGGTTTGCTAGGTTTGCTAATTGGATACATGCTGGTTGATTTAAAAAGTAAAAAAAATTAATCATACCTAGAAAACTGCATTCAAATATGTCATTTTTAAATAATCAATTCGCCCAATTTAATGCTGTCAATATCACTCATGTAAGCCACTTGGGCTTGTAATACCCCCCAAAAACCAAACCCTTCTAAAGTAGAAATTCTATAATAAGAACACAGAAACCCCAGTTGGTATAATCGTTTCAACCAAAAACCCTTTCACCCATTGGGTGGAAAGACAAAAGACAACCCCATCTCTTTTATACACAACCAAACTTTACTGCGTTTATGAATAAGTGTAAACAACAAACTTGATACGACCCATGAACTGTTAACGGCTCGTATTGGATTGCTTGCCATTGCCCATATAATCAACACTTTTTCAGTCCTTGGTAGTCATTGTGCACTCAAACACATTCAAAATGTTAGGCAATTGATACTTGTTTTATCAAATTTAGAAAAATGTCTGTGTTTTATGAGTTACAAAGTTTGAATGTGGTGACTTTTTTAGATTTTTGATTGTGGTTTGGATTTGGATGGTTCTATTTTTGGATTTGGGTTGTTATAATCTATCTGTTTTGCAAGCGTAATTGGTTAAATTGGTTATAATCTCAACCATAGTTATTTAATACAATCAACCATGTGCGGAATCGTTGGCGGCATCTGTAAAGACAACATCACCCCAATTCTACTTAGTGGATTGAAACGCTTAGAATATCGTGGGTATGATTCAGCAGGTGTTGCGGTCTTATCGGATGATAACAAACTGAGTCGTGTGCGCACAGCAGGTAAGATCGCCAACCTTGAAGCCAGCATTCAAAAACAAAGCCAAAAAATACGAGGTCATGTTGGTATTTCACACACACGTTGGGCAACTCATGGCGAGCCATCAACACAAAATGCCCATCCACATATTTGTTTTGATACTGTTAGTGTTGTGCATAACGGTATTATCGAAAACTTCCTTAAACTCAAGCAAGCACAAAAAGCACAAGGCTATGCTTTTACCTCAAATACCGATACCGAGGTGATTGTTCATAGCATCCATCAAGCCCTGAAAACATCAGAAAATTTACTTAAAGCCATTCAAAAAGCCGTTAAAACTTTTAAAGGGGCTTATGGTTTAGGGGCGATATCATCAACATACCCAGGGCATGTTGTTGTTGCCAGAAGTGGCTCGCCACTCATCATCGGCATCAGTGATGAAGGTAATTTTATTGCCTCAGATCAAGTGGCTTTACTGGACATTACCAAGAAATTTATTTTTTTAGAAGAAGGCGATATTGCTGATATTACGCTTAATTCAATTGCTATTTACAACCAAAATGGCAAGCAAGTTGATAGAGCCATTAAAACCTCAAACCTTAGCAGCAAGCAAATTGACCTAGGTGATTATAAACATTACATGCAAAAAGAGATTTTTGAGCAACCGCAAGCAATTCGTGACACGCTAGAATCGCGCATTAGCAAAGACACTGTGTTGCTTTCTGCTTTTGGTCATCAGGCTGAAACTATTTTCACAAAGACAAAACACATTCAGATTGTTGCTTGTGGCACCAGTTATAACGCAGGCTTAGTGGCTAAATACTGGCTTGAAGACATTGCAAAAATGCCAACTAATATTGAAGTGGCTAGTGAATATCGTTATCGTAATCCGATTGTACTTAATAACACCTTGTTCATTACTATTTCTCAAAGTGGGGAAACTGCTGATACGTTAGAAGCGCTAAGATCTGTTAAAAGATGTCACAAAAATATTCACACACTTACGATTTGTAATTGTGCAGAATCTTCCCTAACACGTGAATCTGAACTTGTGTTTCTCACTCATGCTGGTCCTGAAATTGGTGTGGCTTCTACCAAAGCCTTCACCACACAATTGGTGTCTTTAGCATTGTTGTTAGTCGCCATTGGAAAATGCCAAAAACAAGTGGATAAACAACAAGAATCCTCTATTGTAGATGGTCTAAATCGCCTGCCCAGTTTGATTAAAAAAACACTTGAACAAGAAACTCAAATTATTAAACTGGCACAATCTTTTAAAGACAAATTTAATGCTGTTTTTTTAGGAAGAGGTACAATGCATGCCATTGCCATGGAAGGTGCGCTCAAACTCAAAGAAATTAGCTATATTCATTCAGAAGCCTTTCCAGCAGGTGAACTTAAGCATGGCCCTATTGCATTGATTGATAAAGACACGCCTGTTATTGCAATTGCGCCTAATGATCAACTATTAGACAAGCTCAAATCAAACCTACAAGAGGTGAAGTCTCGTGGCTCACAAATGATTGTTTTTGAAGATGAAATGTCCAATGTGCCACCGATGAAAAACATGACTGTTATGTCAATCACGCATAATCTTGGTAGAATTACAGCGCCTATTATTTTTACCATTCCTTTGCAATTACTCAGTTATCATGTGGCGTTAATTAAAGGTGCTGATATTGACAAACCTCGCAACTTGGCTAAATCAGTAACCGTAGAGTAAGGCAAGATTTAGACAGCAGCAGGTCACCCCAAAAACCCAAACCACAACATTCACCATTTTTAACAACAAAACCCCATAAAAACCCTATCATAAAAGCATTTAAAGTAAAATACTCATCAAGACTCAAATTGTGCAGATTTGGATATTTAAGAAATAAATTTCCTTGATATTCCTTTGAAGTGTGATAAAAATATGAACTAATAAAATGATCAAAAGGGTTTCTAACCACACAAAAAGTGGTGTAATTATTCCAGACTTTACTACTAACTAATCTTGCAGGGATGCGATGTGTTGTCGTACTTTTGTGGGGGGTGGGGGGTAAAATAATTGTTTTAATACTTGTGCCAGCAGTTTTGGCAATATGCATAAAAACAAGTTTTCTATCATGATTGACATTCCATTTATCTATATTAGGTCTTTTTCTATATGTATGATAAATTTTTTCAAGTATGTCGCCCATTGTTATGGGAATATTCTTAATTCTTTCTTTTATTTTT
>JAUVOQ010000043.1 GCA_030599095.1 Candidatus Ruthturnera sp. | reverse complement strand
GCAAATATTTTAGCCACTTTTGTTCTTTGTTTAACGCTTTGATTGAACTGTTCAATCCTATTACTTGTTCTTAGCCTTTTTCGGTTAAATTTACACCAGTCTCTAGCACAAACACTGTTAAACCCTCTGGGAGGTTATCCTCAGCCCAGTGGGCTAACTTTGGCATACTGGATTGATAGTGATCAATCAACAAACTCAATTGTCTTTTTGCTTCATCAATATTGGGGCATTAAAGAGGGTGCGTGTTTAGTCCCACACAATACCCACACGGATTGCCTAAAAATAAAACTGGATTTTTAGATTTTGATGATTGTTTTAGGGATTATGCAGGGGGCTTAATCTGGTTTACAGGGTCGCTTGAATTCAGTGGCTGCGTTAGCGATCGGCTGGAATGATTTGTGAGGCAATTATTTACCTTTCATTTCTTGTAGTGCTTCATTCATTTTAAATAATACAATAAGTAATTCGCACCATATTCTTGCTCCTACAGCCATTCCAACAATATAAAGAACACCCATAAAGAACTTTCCTATTGTAAATCCTGTATAACTACCAAACATTGAGCTTAAACTAGAAATTATTGCTCCTAAAAGCATTAACCAGTACACAAAAGTTATAATTTTTGGTGTAAGCATTTTGTCAAAAGATAAAATATTATTCATTCGTTTCTCCTTATGTTTTTCCCTACATTTTCAATGGCACATGATTGAGGATTAAAACATGTGCCTAACCATCTTGCTCACTGGCGAAGTAAGTTGTTGCGTATTTTTGCCGTCTTCTTGCAAAAACTGCGACAGTTTACGGAGTTTGCGTGCAGCGACTTGTTAGATGATTTTTTTAGAATAAATCCAATTTATCCATGACTCTGGAGTGTAAATATTCATCTCTTTTTTCTAGTTCTTCAATATCCCACTTGCCGCACTTTATAACATCTTGAGTTATTAAGAATGACGTAACTACATTATCCTCATCTTGATAAGCTTCCATTTTTTTATCATAGGAATAATTTTGTGCTTGGATATTTTTCCTCATAGAAAGCAATGTTAAATTAGCCAGTGAATTAGTCCACTTTTCACACTCTTCGGCACTAAATATGTCTTTCCAGCCAGCTTCATTATCTGGGTTTTGAGGCAAAATATGCTCTAAATGTAATTTATTTCCAATAGAAATATAGTTCTGCTTGCTATCATCACTAGAAAAATATTCAACCAACAACAGAATAGCCCTATCCCATTTTCGACCGTATACCCAACTACCTTCCAATTCCTCTTTGAATGTTTTAGTTGTTGAATATCTCTCTAAGTTTTTCTGCATTTCTGTTGATATATCAGATATTGATGCGCTAAATTTAATTAGCTTCAAAATATTGAAACTGGTTTGTTTGACCCTTGCAACGGTAGCACCCGCAATCCAGTGCTGATAATAGTATGCGACTAACAATTTTTTTAAGTCTTCAATTTTTGGGTAATTTTTAAAAATAGCCGTAGACATAATACTTACCCAATATATTCGATGCTTTAAATACGTGAGGCAATATAGGTATTTATTTTCTTCAGTTAGAGTTTTTATATAAGCCTCGGAAAAATCACCTATTTCCTTAATTATTTCTAAAGAATCTTTATCTTCTTTCCTGAAAATACTGATTAGTTCTTTATCTAATCGGCTTTTAGGATTGGCTGCTCGCTTGTAATATAAATATGTATTTAACATACTGTACAAGCCAGACTCAGAAAACTTTAAGTTTGAATTAATCAATTCCCACTTTGCCTTGAAAGCTATTCTGTCTTCTTTGCCTAACTTTTGCATCAAAGTTGATTTCAATATATCAACAGAACTAAGAGGCATTCCCATATCATTGAGCACATTAAATATTTGAATTGCGTTGTCTTGAGAAGGGCAAGTTATAACCGTTAACACTACGTTCTCAAAAAACCAAATAACAAAATCATCTACATTAATTTTATTTTCAGAAAATTTTTCCTCTAAGAAATCCCTTACGTAGTATGCGTTTTTAAGATATTTATTATTGGGTAAATCCCTTTCAATGTGCTTTGTTGACTTGAAGTCAATGCCTTTTAAAACAGTTTCCTCAAAATCAATTTGATACTGCTCACTTGTTAAAAACTTTAATTTTCTCTTGGTATTTTCATATTTGTCTTGAATTGAATGGCTTATAAAGTCTTTTGCTTTATCGTTTAACTTTGAGAAATACACATCCCTAAATACACATGAGATTATTGTAAAGGTGGTTATTCTTTGCTGACCATCAATAATATCAAATCTAGAATCTGATTCATTATTCGCTAAAACCAAAGAACCACAAAAATACGTTTCTTTTTTATTCTCAAGGTAAGCCGACACTAAATCGTCTATCAAGTCAGATAAATTATCTTTATCCCAAGAGTAGGGTCTTTGATAATCTGGAATCTGATAAAATTTCTCATCATCAACGAGAATCTTTTTAAGGTTTTTAATTTCTGCTTCTATTTTCATTTATCCCTCGATATTTAATGGTACGACTCATCTAATGTGTGAATTCAGCTGATGCGTTAGCGGTCGGCTGAAATGATTTGTTAGCCTAATGCATGTTAAAAACGACAATTTGAATTTAACTCATTTGCTATATTTTCCATTTCCAGCCAATCATTTTCTGTAAATGAATTGCTGGATACAACGGTTGGTATATGGTAATCGCCTATTTCCTTTTCTATCATATTGTAATCATTCTTGCGAGTATACAATTCCGTGCCTTTCAATAACATTAAGGGGTATGCAACAATATTTTTACAATAATTTGATTTTAAAAAATTGATGCTTTTCTTAAAACTGCCCACTGTCTGCATGGGCAAACCATAAATTAAACTAACTTCATACGAAATATTGGCAGTATTTAACTTCTTTAAAACTTCATTAGTTGTTCTAACATTATTACGACGATTAATAATATCACATTCATTCTCAATGATTGTTTGTAAGCTAAATTCCAAATGAGCGTTGATTTTTTTACATAGATTTAAAAAATCATCGCCATGACGACTACCTTTCATTAATTCAAACCTTGTTTGCATAGTCACTGTAGCGGTTAAATTTATTCTATATATTTCTTTCAAAATATTCAAATATTCAAATATTCACCGCCTACATTAAAGACTGGGTCTACAATATTTATTCGCTTAATGTGTTTCTTTTTAAAGAAAGATAACTCTGAAAATATTTTGTCAACTTTATGTTTATAAACTTTATTTTTTCCTAAATCTCGGTGAGCACAAAAAGTACATTTATAAGGACAACCTCTCTTGGTCTCCCAGCGAACCATTTTTTGATTTTGATGTACTGGTATCGTGTTCGTCGTATAAACAGATGGGATTTTTGAAAAGTCTACTTGACTGTCTAAGCAAACAGGAAGTATGGGTTTCTTTAGAAAGATGGATTCTAAAAAAGATTGTTCACCATACCCAAAAATAAATATATCTGTTTTTGGATATTCATCTTTAACTTTTCTTTGATTGTTGTAAGAAATCTGATATCCTCCTAAAACAATTTTTCCAACAAAACCTAAAGTCCTTAGTTTGTCAAGCATAGGGTTTATTAAATATTCGTTCCACACATAAGAAGAAATTCCTATCGTATCTATTTCTTTTAATTGCAATGAATATATTTTTTTATACAACGCCTCTTCAATATTTTCATGTCTCCACATGTTAAATGACAAGTGATTAACGATAAAGTCTTTGCCATATCTATCATCATTTTTTAAGTAGGCTAATAGACTTGCAACAGATAAAGAAATATTATTTTCTCCTTCTCTTAACAGGTCGAAAGATATAATTAAAGCGTGTTTGATTCTGATTTCCTTTATTAGTCCAACCTGAATAAACTCAATCTTAGTGAACCAACAGCCCAAATCTGACTCTTTTAGATGAACTTAACGTCCAAAACCAAGTGTAATACCAAAAAACCAAACCCTTCTAAAGCAGAAGATTCTATAATAAAAAACAAGGAGTTTTCATGTTGCTTTCCATTTTGAAACATAACGCTTAAATTCAGTTGTCGTATTAGCGGTCTCGCTGAAATGAATTGTTAGGTGATTTTCTTGATTACACCTGCGATTCATGGGAAAAACTTGCTGGTTTGCATTGAGGATAATTCAAGTGGCATTCATTAAACATATGACAGGTGCGCTTGCATACTGACACCAACATAAGCATCAGTGGAACTTCTATTAGCACACCAACAACAGTGGCTAAAGCGGCTCCTGAAGACAAACCGAAAAGAATAACGGCCGTGGCAATTGCCACTTCAAAATGGTTAGATGCTCCAATCATGGCTGCTGGCGCTGCATCGTGATATGAAAGTTTTAGCCACCTTGCGAAAACAAAATAGCCTATAGAAAAAATAAAGATGGTTTGTATGAAAAGTGGGATAGCAATCCATAAAATTGTAAGTGGATTGTTGATAATAACCTCGCCTTTGAATGAAAACAAAAGAACCAATGTTAAAAGCAGTGCTATTGTGCTAACAGGGGTAAGCCAATGCAAAAACTTCTCATTAAACCATTTTATTCCTTTGTATTTAAGGATCCATTTTCTTGATAAATAGCCTGCAATTAGCGGTAATGCCACATAAATTGATACCGAAAATAACATTGTTTGCCAAGGCACAGGCATCGAATTTACATTGAGCAATAAACTCCCTAATGGACCATAAAGCAATAACATTATTAAGGAATTGATCGCTACCATCACCAATGTTAAGCCGTCGTTTCCTTTTGAGAGATAGCCCCACATTAAGACCATTGCCGTACATGGAGCAATGCCAAGCAAAATAGCACCAGCAATATAACTACGCCATAATTCAACTTCTTCGCCATTTGCAAGTATTTCTGTACCTGGCAAATAATCCTTAAATAAATACCCCAAAAAGAAATAAGCAATTGCAAACATGGAAAATGGTTTTATTAGCCAATTAATAAACAATGTGAGCATTACTGGCTTTGGTGTTTTTGCTGATTTTAAGACTTGAGCAAAATCAATTTTCACCATAATAGGATACATCATAAAAAAAAGACATACAGCAATAGGGATAGAAACTTGATAAATAGAAAAATCATTGAGTGTCGTTGCAATGACAGGTGTGGTTTTTCCTAAAGCAATACCCCCTACTATACAAAGCAACACCCAAATAGTTAAATACCGCTCAAAAATAGATAACTTCTTTTCAGTCATTTGATTGCTCCTAAATATTTTATACCTACGGCTATTTGCTACGTTTTTATAGCCTAATGCTTGAATTCAGTTGACTCATTAGCGGTCGGCTGGAATGATTTGCTAGGGTTGGTTATTCGCACAATGTTATTTTGTTTTTGCATAATGATAAACAGCTTTTTCAACTAACTTAAAATCGACAACCCTCCAAAAAGGAGCATGTGGTTCTGGCTTAGTCTGCTTGTAGCCATTGTGGTTTTTGCCACATAAATCACACATAAACTTATACATTTGTTTCTCTACAGATTTTCCAGATAAGCAAATATCATATTCACTATGGAATGGTTGTATCCATATTCTTCCATTGCCACCTGAAAAACTCATGTTTTCTTTTGTAACTTTCTGTTGATGAAACTTGATATTGTATGCAGAATTAGAATTTACCTGTTCTTTTAGTGCAATAAGTTTGCTTTTTAGTATTTTTGTATTCTCCATATTTTTATCTCCTTTTTATAATTTAAAATCATCTTCTTTTATATTATTATCTATCCAGTTTCACCACATTGTTCCCATTCACAAAAACCAACTTCCGCAACACATCAGGCTCTCTGATAAATAAATCAGGGTTCAAATTATACCAATACTCTAAAGCGTTATCAGTTAGAATATTCGTTGTAGCAAAGGGATAAAAGGCCTTGCAAACCTTAAGAAAGTCAACAGCATTAGCAGTAAGTTTTATACTCATAAACCTCAAAATAAAGCACGCTGGTGGGCTTAATCAATAGCAACAAATAAAGACTGTTTTTGCCCTCTAATTTTGGTCAATAAGTAACATCAATATGTCAGTATCTAGGTTCATATTCTTTGAAGGTAGATGCGTGTTGTTTTTCTCTTGTGGCATTTGATTAATACCAACGGTCTCACTTAGGGCGTGGTGTCTTGTTTTTGGTCTTGAGGGTTTATGGTAACAAAATCTCGCTTTTCCATTTGGCAATGGTTTTAGTGCTCACTTCAAACGTTGCGCTAAATTGATGTTAGTGGTTAGTGTTACGTATAATGGTTCTTAAAATGGCGATTGTATGTGGTTTGAGCGTTGTTAGTTCAAATACTTAAACTGGAACAATGTGGTGAAACTGGACAGTAAAGGACTATCAAACAAATAGTCTCAGAATTAAGATTTGATTGTTTAAGTTTTACGAAAAACTACAATAAATGATAATGTAGTGGTCAAGAAAATCTTGGACACAAACCAATGGAGGTCAATGATTAACTCACACGCCCATTTGGACTTTAACCATATCCACACACTCGCTGAAAATTCAGTGGCAATTGTGCCTAGTGTAGGCAAACAAAACTGGCAACAGGTGCAGATGTATCCATATTTTGCGTTAGGTATTCACCCTTGGTCGCTTGAATCGCACACTCAGCAAGATTTAGATGCTTTGGAATATTTGATTAAATGTAGCAACCCTATTGCCATCGGTGAATGTGGCTTGGATTTTGCTAAAGACATTGATAAAAATAAGCAACTTTATATCTTTGAATGCCAATTACAATTGGCTGAAACTTACAAATTGCCAGTGATTATTCACGCAGTAAAGGCAACTGAAGAGGTTATATTATTGTTAAAAAAATACCCAAAAGTCACTGGAGAAATTCACGGTTTTTCAGGTAGTGAAGTACAGGCTAATACGCTGGTGAATATGGGGTTTTATTTAGGATTTGGGTTGCAAATTCTGAATAATAAATCTTTAAGATTAAGGAAAATTGCTCAAAACTTAGCGCTTGAATCGCTACTAATTGAAACAGACGACCATGTTAATCCGAATGACTTAATACTAGTCGCTGAAAATATCGCCCAATTAAAGCAAATATCAGTAGAAAACTTGAATAAGCAATGTGATAATAACGCCATTTTACTATTTGGATTGCAATAATGAGTGGCAGTTGCGCACGAACTGAAATACTATTAGGTCAACAAGGATTGGCACGATTAGCAGAATCTCATGTTTTGATTGTTGGTCTTGGTGGCGTTGGTGGTGCTTGTGCAGAAGCACTTTGCAGAGCTGGCATTGGCACATTAAGCCTGATTGATTTTGACATTGTAGAAAAAACAGACCTTAATCGTCAAATTATTGCACTTAATTCAACACTTGGGCTACCCAAAGTAGACGTGTTGGCTGATAGATTGCGTGATATCAACCCTGATACTATTATTATCAAACGCCATGAATTCATAGATAAGGATAAAGCTCAAGCGATTGCACTTGATGCAAATCTAGACTTTATTGCAGATTGTATTGATGCCATTGCTTATAAAACCATACTTATTGACAGTTGCAATCAATCTAAAAAACCCATCATTTCAAGCATGGGTGCAGGCGGAAGGCTTGACCCTACTCAAGTTAAAATTTCGCACATGGATAAAACCCAAAACTGCGCCTTAGCACGTGAAATACGCAGGCAACTTAGGCGCATTCACGCTTCACTTAAATTTCCCGTAGTGCATTCAACAGAAGTGCCAATTAAGGCATTGCCACATCAAGCAGTGCGTGCAACTGACACCGCTCCTGCTGGTAGACCTAGAGCAGTGAATGGCGCAATCTCGTATATGCCTAATATTTTTGGGTTGATGATGGCAGGACATATCATTCAAACTCTGTTAAAATCATAATCTTAAAAAACGAGTCTTGCCCGTTTCAAATAAAAGGAAAAAAGATGGTTAGTACGCAAACCCCAATTTGCAATTTTAATGCGCCAGCAATTGATTTTAATCTAGCAGGCGTTGATGGGAAAATGCACAATTTAAGAAGTTGCCAAGGTAAAAATGGCTTGTTGGTGATGTTTATTTGCAATCATTGCCCTTATGTTAAAGCAATTATTGATCGCATCATTCGTGACACCAAAGCACTCAAAGCAATAGGGATAAACGCTGTTGCAATTATGTCAAACAACCCAAATGAATATAAGGCTGACTCTTTTGAAAATATGCAAAAAATTGCCACAAGTATGAACTTCCCATTCCCATACTTAATGGATGAAACTCAGCAGGTCGCTAAAGCCTATGGTGCTGTGTGTACGCCTGATTTCTTTGGCTATAATGCTGATTTAAAATTGCAATATCGTGGTCGACTTGACGTTTCACGCAAAGAGTCTGCAGCAGCAAATGTCAAGCGTGATTTATTTGATGCAATGAGCCAAATAGCCACAACTGGACAAGGTCCTTTAGAGCAAATTCCCTCAATGGGTTGCTCAATTAAATGGTTATAAAAAACGCCACAAATAAGGAACAACACTAAACACAGTCCAACAATAAATTAGACACAAGAACTGATTAATAAAATAAGCATAAAATAAGCCCTATGCTACTAGCGACCATATAGAATCGTTCACGCAACGCCAATGGTTGACATTTTCCTGCTTAGAATTATCAATAGAGTTATAACAAGTATGGCAAACTAAAATAGATTGATTGTCGCTACCATCTGAAGGCGCCACCTCAAATATAATAAAAAACTAATATAGTTCGCTAAGACATTGTCTAAATAGGTATAATTTTGGTCTTTATTTATCCCACAAATCACATGTCTGCAAATAAACCTGAGCATAAGCCAAAATCTAAATTTGAATGTTTGGGGTTGTCTAACTCTATTTTAAAAGTATTGGATTCTATTGGTTATGAAACGCCTTTTCCCATTCAGGAGCAATGCATCACCCACTTACTAAATGGCGAGGACATTATCGGTCAAGCACAAACAGGCACAGGAAAAACAGCAGCATTTGCGTTGCCACTGCTTGACAAAATTGACTTAAGCATTAATGCACCACAATTATTAATCTTAACCCCAACACGTGAGTTGGCTATTCAAGTATCAGAAGCGGTACAAATCTATGCACGAGACATGAAGGGCTTTCACGTGCTACCCATTTACGGCGGGCAATCTTATGATATTCAGTTACGCCCTCTAAAGCGTGGCGTACACGCTGTTGTTGGCACGCCTGGTCGGGTGATGGATCACATTAAAAAAGGCACTTTAAAACTAGACCATCTCAAATCTTTTGTACTAGATGAGGCCGATGAAATGCTTAAAATGGGCTTTATTGATGACATTAAGTGGGTAATGCAACGCATTCCTGAACAACGACAAATTGCCCTTTTTTCTGCCACTATGCCAAGCGTTATCAAAAAAGTGGCGTCACAATTTTTAAACCAACCAAAAATTATTAAGATAAAAACCAAGACAGAAACAGCCACTGGCATTACCCAAAAATACTGCATGGTTGGTGGCTTATCACAAAAATTAGAAGCCTTAACTCGCATTCTTGAAGTGACCACTTTTGATGCCATGATTATCTTCGTTAGAACCAAAACACTCACCATAGAATTGGCAGAAAAACTATCCGCCCGTGGCTTTTCAGCAGAAGCCATCAACGGCGATATTCAACAAAGCCAACGAGAACGCATTATCACTAACTACAAAAAAGGTAAAATTGATATCCTCGTCGCCACCGATGTTGCTGCCCGTGGTTTAGACGTAGGACGCATCTCGCACGTGGTCAATTACGACATCCCCCAAGACGCCGAATCTTACGTACACCGCATTGGCAGAACAGGGCGTGCAGGTCGAAAAGGTGAGGCAATTTTATTCGTATCAAACCGTGAAAGACGTATGCTCAATACCATTGAGCGTGTTACTCGCCAAAAAATCACCCCCATTGAACTACCCAGTGCAAAGATTATTAACGCCAAACGCATTGAAACATTCAAACAAAATATAGCTCAAACCATCAACAATCAAAACTTAGAAATATTTGAAAAATTAGTCAGTGAATTTCAACAAGAAAACCTAGAAATTGAAGCCTCAAAAATCTCTGCCGCTTTAGCATTCCTTGCGCAAGGCAATGAGCCATTGCTATTATCAGAAAAAGAGCCAAACTTTGGTGGCAAACAAACGCCAAAAGAAGGAAAAATAATCCCCATCAAAGCCGACCCACTAAAAGACTTTCCTAAAATTCCAATGTGTCGTTATAAGCTTGAAGTGGGCAATAATAATAATGTTAAGCCAGGTAATATTTTAGGTGCCATCGCCAATGAGTCTGACATGGACAGTGAATATATTGGCTCAATTCAAATTTTTGATCATTGCTCAACCATTGACTTGCCAGATGAGATGCCAAACAAGGTATTTGAGATTTTACAAAAGACCGTGGTTTGTGGCAAGCGTTTAAACATTGTTAAACTCACTAAAAAAAACAACAGGGTCACTATTGGAGTTCGGACAGGAAAGCGTAATTTTGGTCGTGGAAAATTCTCCAAAGGCAAAAGCAATAACTGGCGTAGCAGTAAAGACTATCACGGTAGAAACAAAAAAGACGACAAACACGGTAGAAAACCAAAATTTTCACGTTAAGATTTAAAGAGACCTTTACATCAAGCCCAAAAACCCAAACCACAACATTCACCATTTTTAACAACAAAACCCCATAAAAACCCTATCATAAAAGCATTTAAGGTAAAATAAACACTTTCTTTTTTTAAGAAAGTTATTTGAGGACAAATGGCTAACAGCATAAAAATTGTTTTCATATCACTGAGTTTATTCACCAGTCTTATTGTTGTGGCTGATATTAATGATGATATTCAAAGAAAGCAAGCACAAGATAGGCGACAACTTGAGCTTGAAAAGTCCTTAAAAGAGCGATTTAGACTTAAAAATAAACAGCAATCTATACCAACGCAGAAGGTTAAAACTAATATTATTGACTCAAATAAATGTATTAATATCAAACAAATCAACACCCCAAAACAAAGTTTAGTAGCCCATCAACTCATTGACAGCCTTAAGCAAAAATACCAAGACAGATGCCTTGGTGTTAAGCAAATTAGTCAGTTAATTAAAGAACTGCAAAATATCTACCAGAATAATGGTTTTGTTACCACCAAAGTGGGGCTTAGTGTGCCACAAACTAAGCTCAAAGAAGGCATCTTAGATATTAGTATTGAAACTGGTTTGATTGCTTCAATAAACTTTAACTCACAAATTATCGACAATACAGCTTTTGCGCAACAGTTGATTTTTAATGACTTAATTGATAAGCCTTTAAACATCAACGATATTAATAAACGCATTGCGTATATCAATCGACTAAATTCACATCAAGCAAAACTAAGTATCAAGCCTAGTAAAAAACAACACCACTCCGAGATTGTTATCAATGACAACAAACAAGATTATCAACCGTTTAGCATTACTTTTGATAACTCAGGCTCAAAATCAACAGGTGTTGACAAGATAAAGTTGAATGCAGACTGGGATGATTTTTTAATGCCACTGTCTAAATGGTCGCTTAATTACGCCTTCCCAGCTGATGCAGAGAAAGACAAGAAAGATTCAAATGCTTATACCCTAGATGTGTCTTTGCCTTATAAGTGGGGGGGGGGTAATTGCAAATTACAATACAACAAGGTCTGATTATGACACAAATCAGGTACTAACAACAGGTGATACTTTTTATTCATTTGGTAACACCACAACCAAAAACTTTTATCTAACAAAACATCTAAACAAGACCAATGAGCAAGATAATAAAATCAAACTGGGATTAAGTCTAAGTGACGAAGAGAGTTATTCTAAACTAAGAGGTGTTATCACTAAAAATGAGGTCGGCTCTAGAAAACTCAGTGTTCTGTCCTTAGGGTATGAGCATAGTTTTCAACTGAGTGATCAATCAACACTGTATTTAAATCCAAGCGTTAATAGAGGTATTGATGCTTTTGACGCACTAAATGATGATGAATCTGGACTAGATGCCAAGGCACAGTTTAGTTTATTCAAATTCTATGGCTATTATGCAAAACCTTTAGAATTCAGCAAAAAGCAATTTAATTTAATGAGTAGTTGGCATATACAAATCAGTGAGGATGAACTGTTTGCTACGCAAAGTTTTAGTATCGGTGGGCAGAGCAGTGTCAGAGGTTTTAAAGATGAATCTATAGCGGCAAAGTCAGGTTTTTATGTTCAAAATAATTTATCAGCTAATTTAAATCAATGGCTAGGTAAAGCCAATAATAACAGCAAGATCATTGGCACAATATTTTTTGATTATGGTCGCATTCATCCAAACTTATCAGATTATCAGTCTTTATCAGGTACAGGTGTTTCAATTAAGCTTCAGAATAAAGATATTGATGTTGAATTAACGGTGGCTAAAAACTTGAAAAAGCCAAATTCAATTAATGAAGATAGTGCGAGTTATTTTATGATTAGTTATAAATTTTAAGGAAGGCAACGCTTCAGAATTTAAATTTAAGGGTGTAAATTAAACGCTGTAAATCCACCCTTTCACCCTTAACTATTTTTTGTATTTTTCCATAATCTCATCAAAAAAGACACACAATTAAAAGACTCCTGCATAACCCCTAAAACAATCATCAAAATCTAAAAATCCAGTTTTATTCTTAGGTAAATTAAAAAAATAACCCTCAAGGGGTGCTGAAATGAGCCCACTGTACATCTAAAACAACTGCATTGGTCAATAAAATATACAGAAAGATGAATTACTTAAAAGTCGCACTTTCTAAAGGCAGTTAATCTATAATAGTCCTATGGAAAAAGTCTTTATAGAACTAATTAAACAGCTCAACTCTTCCGTTTTTATCTTGCTGGGTGTTGTTTTTGGTGCGTTTATTGCCTCTTGGAAATTATCAACTTTTATAGCTACTTGGAAAACAAAACACCAACACCACGAAACCGCCTTAGATAAAATAGAAAAAAAGATTGATATGATTCCCGCAATGTCGGGTAAATTAGAATTAATTTATAACAATACTCTGCGCCAACCTGTGGTTGCCTCTCATAGTCCCATTGGCTTGACTGATTTTGGCAAAAAAATCGCAACAAATATCAAAGCCGATGGATTTGTTGATCGTCATTACAATTTATTTTTAGATTGTTTGGGTGTTGATTATCAAAGACTTAATGCGTTTGATATTCAAAAAAGCCTATTTTCTTATATTGGTGGTGAGTTTAAAGAATCTAAGCCATAACGAGATGGACACTATCAAAACCGAAGCTTATGAAAGAGGTTTACAAGATACCGATATTTTACAAATAATTGCGGTGCTGGCTCGGGACAAGGTGTTGTTAGATTTGGGCAGAGAAATTAAAGAAGTAGATAAACACGATCCAGACAAAGACTAATTGGGTTTTGATTAACAGTTGTTTTAGATTGTCATTACACCTGAAAGTTTCACGCAATAAAAATGTCCCTTGGGGCTCAAACAATCAATAAATAAAGTTTATTTAGTCTTTAAAGGTGCTTTATAGATTAATTTATGTAATGCTTGATTTTTGAGTTTTTAAATTATCACTCACAAGATCCATTAAAGCCCCCTACATAACCCCTAAAACAATCATCAAAATCTAAAAATCCAGTTTTATTTTTAGACAAACTAAAAAATCCAGTAAAAAATCAACTTTGATTCAAAAAATAGCCAATATCATCGCTTTTTATTGTTGTGTTGTGTCTTTTTGTCAAAAAAGACACCATAATCCCTAGGTTGTCATTAACGCTTT
>JAUVOQ010000057.1 GCA_030599095.1 Candidatus Ruthturnera sp. | reverse complement strand
TGATTATTGTAGATGGGCTAGCCAGCAGAAACTTAATACCGATTGCACATTATGTTAATTTTTTCGCCGTTAGAATGATAAAGCGTAGATGGCACAAGCTGATTGAGAACGAATATCAAGAATTAAAACCCATATTTGAGAATAGTTTAAAATGAGTTTTGCGAATTTAGGTATATAATTTCCAAAAAATATTACTAGATTAAGGTCTGGTATCCACCGCTTGCTTTTCCTTCTCAGATGGCAATAAATCTTCCTTAGTAATGCCCAATACAAGAATCATTGAACTGGCAACATAAATAGAAGAATAAGTACCCACTACCACGCCAATTAATAGCGCTAAGGCAAAACTATGAATAGTTTCGCCACCTAAAAAGAACAGTGCCAATAATACCAATAAGGTGGTTAAAGAGGTTGTTATTGTTCTAGATAGGGTTTGATTAAGCGCAACATTAATAATCCTAGATGTGTCAACATGGCGTGTTGATAAGAAATTTTCACGAATTCGGTCAAATGCCACAATAGTATCATTCAAAGAATAACCAATAACGGCTAATATAGCAGCCAGCACTGTTAAATCAAACTCAATTTGAAATAATGAGAAAAAGCCTAGAGTGATAATAACATCATGAATAAGTGCGGCAATTGAACCTAATGAGAAACGATATTCAAAACGAACTGCCACATAAATCAAAATACCAATCAGCGCATATAGCATTGCCAAACCGCCATCATTAGTGAGCTCTTCACCCACTTTAGGACCTACAAATTCGACTCGACGAATGTCAACATCATCGCCCAATAAATAGATTATTTTTGAACTTAGTTTGGCGCTAGAAATTGATTGTGGCTCTAAGCGAATTAAAATCTCATTGGTTGAGCCAAAGTATTGGACATTGGCTCCTTTAAACTTTGCCTTGGCAAGAGTGGCTCTAATCTCGGCTAAATCAACGCCTTGTTGGTAGCTTACCTCAATTAAAGTACCGCCCGTAAAATCAATACCCAGCTTAAGTCCGTTCGTGGTTAATGAAAAAATACTGGCACTAATCAACAACACTGAAAATATAATGGCATAAGTATACTTACCCACAAAGTCAATCGTTGGAATATTTAATACTTTTAAACTCATATTGAAATCTCCTTTAACTCTTTACCGCCGTATATTTTATTAATGATTGCACGTGAGACAATAATGGCTGTAAACATTGAAGTGATAATGCCAATTGACAAAGTAATTGCAAAGCCTTTAATTGGTCCAGTGCCAAAACCAAACAAGACCAACGCTGCAATTAAGGTTGTAATATTAGCATCTGCAATGGTCAGTAGTGCTTTATCATAACCGCTTGAAATGGCTTTTTGAATATTACTATTGGCACCCAACTCTTCTTTAATACGCTCAAAAATTAATACATTGGCATCCACCGCCATGCCTACTGTGAGTACAATACCTGCAATACCTGGCAATGTCAGCGTGGCTTGTAATAAAGACAAAACAGACACAATCATCAGCAAATTAAGTGTCAAAGCCACATTCGCCACCATGCCAAATACACGGTAACGCACAATCATAAATAATAACACCAAAACAAAACCAACCAATACTGATATCACGCCTTTGGTGATATTATCCGCACCAAGGCTTGGACCAATAGTGCGTTCCTCAATAATTTCAATCGGCGCTGAAAGCGAACCAGCCCTTAATAATAACGCTAAATTACGCGCTTTCCCAGCGCTGTCAATCCCTGTAATTTGGAACCGTGATGAAAATGTGCCTTGAATTGTGGCGGCATTAATAATGTCTCTAGTGGTGGTGCGTTTCTTAATGGTTTTACCGTTTTTAGTTATAGTTTCAACCTTATTCTCAATAAAAACAACTGCCATACGATGGTGTAAGTATTTTTTAGTCGTGTCAAGCATTGCCCTGCCACCAATACTATCAAGCGTGATATTCACCATTGGAGTGTTGTTTTCTTGGTCAATGCCAGATGCGGCACCGGTAATATTCTCACCTGTTGTAATCACACGACTCTTTAGCAATAATGGACGACCGTTTTTAAAATAAAAAAGTTTTGAACCAATCGGCACACGCCCTGATTGAATGGCTGTTTGTGGGTCATTTTTTTCATCAACCAATCTAAACTCCAAGGTTGCCACTGCCCCTAAAATCTCTTTTGCTCTGGCTGTATCTTGCACACCTGGTAATTGCACCACAATACGTTCTGAGCCCTGCTGTTGGATAATTGGCTCTGCCACACCTAACTCATTCACTCGATTACGCAATGTTGTAATATTCTGTTTCAGTGCACTTTTCTTGGCTTGCTTTTGTGCGCTCTCGCTAATGCCGATGTTTAGCAACAATTCATTCGTATTATTATCAAGCACCACCAAATCACTTAATTCTGATTTAACTAACTGAGCTGCTTTGTCTTTTAATTCAGCGTGCTTGAACCGAATAACAATACTGCCATTTTCTTGCTTAATACTCTTATATAGTCTATCTTTACGCAATAAAACACGAAGTTCATTATATGCTTTATCCATTGAGGCTGAAATGACTGACTCCATATCAACTTCTAATAAGAAATGCACGCCACCTCTAAGGTCTAAACCAAGTGATATGGCCTTACCGCCCAAGTTTGCCAACCAAGCTGGCACAGAAGGTGCTAAATTTAACGCCACCACGTAACGCCGACCCAATGCCTGTTTAAGTGCATTTTTAGCTAAAAGTTGTTGCCTATTGCCCTTAAAACGTGCCAAAATTCTTTGATTGCTTAATTCAACAGATTTAAACTCAATTTGTTGCGCCTTTAATGCATTTTTAACTTTATCCAAATCTTGGTTAGCAATCAAAGCATCGCCTGCGCTTGACACCTGAACAGCCAAATCAGAACCAAATATATTTGGCAACGCATACAACATTGAAAGCAATAAAACAAATACAATCAATGCGTTCTTAAACCCTGAGTAATGATTCATAATGGTTATTTTTTAACTAAATTTTAGCACTGCCTTTTGGCATTTTTTGGTTAATACCTTGCTTTTGCACCTTGACCACAACGCCATCAGCAATTTCCAATGTTGCAAAAGATTCATCCACAGAAACAACCTTACCAATCACACCACCATTGGTTACAATTTCATCACCTGTTTTTAGCACGGCTAATAATGTTTTGTGTTCCTTGGCACGTTTTTGTTGTGGTCTGATGAGTAAAAAATACATCAACACAAACATAAGCAATAAAAACGGCAACCCGCCCCACGGATCTGAAATACCACCACCTGACACTGAGCCCTCTGCAAATGCTGGCACAATGATTAAATCTAATAAATTCATGCTATCTCCTTATGTAAAAAATTAATTAATGACTTCTAAGCCACCCATGTAACTTTGTAGAACTAAGGGTATTTTAATACTTCTATCGGCTTGCTGATGGTTTTCTAACACCGCCACTAACGTTCTACCAACTGCCAATCCTGAGCCATTTAGTGTGTGTAATAACTCTGCTTTATTGGTTTCTTTATTCTTATATCTCAATTGTAGGCGTCGGGCTTGAAAATCTTCAA
Source organism: Candidatus Ruthturnera sp. (assembly GCA_030599095.1). Classification (GTDB taxonomy): domain Bacteria; phylum Pseudomonadota; class Gammaproteobacteria; order PS1; family Pseudothioglobaceae; genus Ruthia. Next base: position 4,363 of record JAUVOQ010000057.1, on the reverse strand, counting down.
AACAAGAACAAGAAGAAACCTCACGATAAGCATTTTGTCCAGGTAGCCACACTTCTAAATCATAAGTTTTGGCAGCAGAAAAACCAAGATCTCCTGCACATAAATTGACTTTTCTATAAGGCAATTCTAATGCTTGTAAAATACCTTCAGCATGTGCGGTTAATATTTCCAAAGTTTGGTATGAATCTTGTGCTTTAACCACTTGCACCAACTCAACCTTTTCAAATTGATGTTGGCGAATAAGACCGCGAGTATCACGCCCATAACCACCTGCCTCTGATCTAAAACTAGGCGTATGAGCCACAAACTTAAGAGGCAAGTCACTCTCTTTGACAATCGTATCACGCATCATATTAGTCACAGGCACTTCGCCAGTTGGAATCAAATACAAGGTCTTGGATTCCCCATGTTCACCACGCAGGTGTGTTTTAAACAAATCAGCTTCAAACTTTGGCAACTGACCTGTGCCAATTAAGGATTCTGCATTCACCAAATAAGGCACATAGGCCTCGGTATAGCCATTCACTTCACTATGTTGATCCAACATAAATTGTGTCAATGCACGATGTAGACGTGCAATTTTCCCAGTCATAACAGAAAATCTAGCGCCAGAAATCTTAACTGCTGTTTCAAAATCTAGCCCATACATTGCACCCAAATCAACATGGTCTTTCACATCAAAATCATACTCACTTGGCTCACCCCATTTTGACACCTCAACATTGTCCTCTTCACTCTTGCCCTCAGGCACAGAATGATGAGGAATATTTGGGATTGATAAAACAATCGCATCAATATCAGATTGAATCACTTGCAAATTTGATTTTGTCAAATTTAGCTCATCACTTAAATCTGCAACATCCTTTAATAAAGGCTTAACATCTTCTCCAGAAGCTTTGGCTTTGCCAATCGCCTTAGAGTGTGTATTGCGTAAGTTTTGCAGGTTTTGAGTTTTGATTTGATTTTTTTTTCTATTATTTTCTAACTCAGCTAATTGGTGGACATCAAAAAAAAAGTGTCGCTTTTTTAGGGCGCTAGCAACAGCCTTTATGTCTAATCTTAGTTGCTTTTTGCTTAACATTGTTATATAATGATTTACTAATATAGATTAACGCTTGGTTGTACTAGGTTTTGATTTTAAAAACTAACTTCGGAAATTATACTATGTTTAATTCATTTTCAAGTAGTGATGCTCACAAAGTATTGCTCAATGGCACTTGCTCATCAACTGCTAAAAATTATTGGCTCTACCACTTTTTTAATGGATAAACATCCAGCCCACCATAAAAGAACAGGATTGCACTTCTAAAATTATCAAAAGTTCAATGGCCTCTGCCAATACTCTTCAAAACCTGAATTTTGCCATTCAATCTTTCTGCCACAGAATTACTGAATTTGTTAGCCAGTGCACAAACCACGCCTTTGAGACGGCGACCAAACATTTTAACAACGTTGCTTATTGCCCCTATGTTTAACCTCAATGACGCTGCTGACCAAGCATCAAACAAAAACAGGGCATATTCTGGCGTTTGTGGTGAATTGACGATAGATATGATTGGCTGGCACTAGGTTTTCTAGACTGATGATTTCTATTTGAGTGCTCATTTGTTTCCTCATTTGTTTTGTAAGTTGTTGATAATTATAGTACTTTACTATAAATGTGGTGTTTTATTAGGCTGTTTTGTGGGTTTTATTTTCAACAGTCCCATGATATGGTATAACAATAATTCGTTAATAAATTATTTCAATAAAAACTATGAAAACTATCAATGAATTACATGAAAATAATAAATGCATAATTGTAGGTAACGCTTGGGATTCCATGTCTGCCTTAATTATGGAGCAACAAGGTTTTAATCTAATAGGAACTACTAGTTGGGGAGTTGCCAATAGTTTGGGATATCAAGATGGGGAGATTATTTCATTTGATGAGTATTTAAAAGTAATAAAAAATATCTTATCTGTTATTTCAATCCCTTTATCTGTCGATGTAGAATCTGGATTTTCTACCAATAAAGAAGAGATAATTGACAATGTTTTAACATTGGCAAAATTAGGATGTTCGGGTATCAACCTAGAAGATAGTACAAAAGAATATCAACTAAAACCAAAACAAGAATTTTCAGAATTATTAAAAAATCTAAGGAGTGTCCTAGATAATGCTAATTTCCAAGATTTTTTCATTAATGCAAGAACAGATACATATATTGTATTACAAGAACATCAATTAGAAGAAACATTAGAAAGAGTTGCCCTATATGAAAAAAATGGTGCAAATGGTGTTTTTGTGCCATTAATGTCAAATAAAAATGACATAAAGTCCTTATTAAGTCAAACTACATTACCACTTAATATTATGTCTTTACCTAATATCACAGACATTGAAGAATTAAAAGATATTGGCGTTAGAAAATATAGTTTTGGCAATGCAATGTCAGATGCTATTATTTCAACAATAGAAGATTTTTCTAAATCTATTTTAGAGACAAAAAATACTAAAAAATTATATTCACATGATGATTTAAGAACTAAATTTATGAACTAATGAAGCAAGAACTTTTTGATGCGTTATTAAGAAAAGACGAATTTTATGTTGGTAAATATTATGCCGCAATTAAAACCACTGGTATCTTTTGTAAGATGGATTGTGGTTGTAAAAAACCCTTATATGATAATACATTTTTTTATGAAAGCGTAAAAGAATGTTTAGAAAAAGGATTTAGGTCTTGTAAAGTGTGTCGCCCACTCTCTTGGGAGTTCTCTCAAATTATTACGAATAATGATACATATATTTATGAATATATTTCTTGGTTAGAGAAAAACCAATTTCCCGATAAGTCATATAAAAAACACCCTATTTCCTCATTAGAACAATTAACAAAAATTAAACAAAAATTTCAAAAAACAATAGGCATATCCTTGGGAAAATATATAAGAGTAAAAAAAGTTAGATTTATTTTAGAAAATGATATCTCTGATTCAAAACATCCAAATAAAATATTCTTTAATCGCTTATCAACGCCAATTGGAGAAATGGTTTTTTGTTATTTTGACAACAAATTAAGTCTACTTGAATTTGTTGATAGAAAAATGCTAGAAACAGAATTACAATTTTTAAAAGATAAATTACAAGGATTTTTTATTTATAAAAAATCTAAATTCTCAGATGAAGTAAGAAAACAAATTAAGGAATACTTTGATGGTTCTAGAACTTCGTTTTCAATAAAATTAGATCCAATTGGCACAAATTTCCAAAAAAATGTTTGGAATGGTCTTATTGATATTTCATATGGAAAAACAATAAGCTATAAAGAACAAGCAAATTACTTAAAAATCCCCTCTGCTGTTCGTGCAGTTGCCAGTGCAAACGGAAAAAATATGATTTCAATTATTATACCTTGTCATCGAGTTATTAGTAGTGATGGGAAAATGGCAGGATATGGCGGTGGCGTGGAAAGAAAAAAATATTTAATAAATATAGAAAAAAATAATGCCAAATAAAAAGAGATGTAGCTGGGTTAATATTGAAAATAAATTACACATCAAATACCATGATGAAGAATGGGGTCAACCAATTCATAACGACAAAATACTTTTTGAAATGTTAATTTTAGAAGGTGCTCAAGCAGGCTTATCTTGGGAAATAATTTTAAAAAAAAGAGAAAACTACCAAAAAGCGTTCGATAATTTTGACCTACAAAAAATTGCAAAATATGACGATGAGAAACAAAATGAACTTTTACAAAATAAAGGCATTATTCGAAATAAATTAAAAATAAAATCAGCAATTCAAAATGCAAAAGTGTTTTTAAAAATTCAAAAAGAATTCGGTAGTTTTGATAGATATATTTGGAATTTCGTAAACTATAAACCGATTCAAAACAAATTTAAATTATTCTCAGATTTGCCTGCAAACACAAAACTTTCAGATAAAATTTCAATAGATTTAAAAAAGAAAGGTATGAATTTTGTTGGTTCTACTATTATTTATGCTTATATGCAATCTATTGGAATGGTGAATGAGCATGAAATTTTTTGTTTTAGATGTGTGTAAAAGTAGTAACGCAGTGTATTATGCGCCTTAAATCTACTTATTTTAATAGTCAAATCATCCCATTATTGTCACCTTTTTTTGATAAAAGAAAGTGTTGTGTTACCTTAAATGCTTTTGTGATAGGGTTTTATGGGTTTTTGTTGTTTGGTTAAAAATTTGCTTTTAATATCGTTTTTATCTATGTTTAATAAGGCTGATAAATTGGTGAAATAGCAATCCTGATCGTTGATTAAATCTTCAAACAGCATAACGCTTATATTGCTAAAATGCTTATCCACCAAAGCCAGATAATCTTCAAATAAAAATTCC
>JAUVOQ010000059.1 GCA_030599095.1 Candidatus Ruthturnera sp. | reverse complement strand
TGGCTTATTTATGATGAGAAGTCGCTATTTTTTCTATTACACTGGGCAAAATATCGTAAGTAAAAAAAATAGCGTGATTGTTTTTGAGTGATTGAGAATGGTTTTGGGTTTGTTTTGGGTTTTTAAGGGTTGACTAATTATAAGAGCAAGTACATTTTCTGAATATTTATATAATTGTATTGATGATGATATTCGAGAAATTGATTATGATGATTTTGATAAAATAATAACAAATAATTTAGGAACAGATATTAGTAAAAGTATTTCACATATGACAATTGAAAGGTTTGCAACAAAAAATTAAAAAATAAGAATGATTACAGTTACAAGAGAAAATAATATGAAATTAATGTCAAGATACCCTGACAATTATTTTGACATAGCAATAGTTGACCCACCATATGGAATACTTAACAAAACTAAAAGAGGAGGCGATAAAAAATTCAATATGGAGGAATATAGAAAATGGGATATTAAACCAAAAGATGCATATTTTAAAGAATTATTTCGAGTATCTAAAAATCAAATTATTTGGGGTGGAAATTATTTTAGTAAATTGTGGTTAAGAAGTGAATACAATAAAGGTTTTATTATTTGGGACAAGAACCAGCCTGAATCCTTGAATAATTTCTCAATGACAGAAATGGCTTGGTCTTCATTTGATAAACCATCTAAAATATTTCACTATAGCGTTCGTAAGAATAGAAATAAAATTCATCCTACACAAAAACCAATTGAACTATATGAATGGCTACTTAAAATGTATGTAAAGCAGGGAGATAGAGTATTGGATACTCATATGGGAAGTGGAACAATAGCAATTGCTTGTTACAAAACAGGAATTAGTTTAACGGCTTGTGAAATAAGTGATAATTATTTCAAAAAATCAATGGAAAAAATTAAAGAACAATTGCCTTTAATAGATATTAATCTTGCTGTAAAGAATGCATTTTCAATAAAATTTCCAAATCAAGAAGATAGCTTTCATCAATTGTATGTACAAATGGAAGAACAAGTGTATCAGTTAAGATTATTTGATAAACCTAAGCCAGAATATAAAAAAAGACAGCGCATAAGCCCTATGTACATTTGCAATTAGCACTAGCCAACACACAAGAAAAATATGCGAACTTTAAAAACATTCCTTTCTCAAAATTGATGCCTAAAATTGCCAAATTCAAATTTAGAAAAAACCTTAAATTTTCAATATTTGTTTAACAAAAGGAATAGAGATATTACTTTTTTGTTGCAATGAAACTTCATCTAAAATATTAATCGCACTTAAGACATCATTCAAGTCACGTGATAAATATTTAAACAGATAGTGATATATTTTATCCTCTATCTTGATATTTTTATCTGCCATCTTACGCTTAATAATAACAATTTTCTGCTCATCATTAAGCGCTTCTAATGTAAAGATAACCGCCAAAGATAAGCGTGTTTTTAAATCTTTTAGTAAGTTTAACTCACTGGGTAAACTATTTGCAGAAACAATTAATTTAGTATTAGTTGGTTTAATTCTGTTATATAAATCAAATATCGCTTGTTGCTGAATATCGCTTAAATAATCAACATTATCAATGCAAATCCAATCAATAGAACTTAAATCAGCAATGACCTCTTCTGGTAAATCTTGCTTTATATCAATATAAACAACATTTAGTTGCCTGCCTAGCGCACCAAAAGCGCAACCTTGCAATAGATGAGTTTTGCCACTAGATTTAGCACCTGAAATAAAGACAACGGCTGATCTTTTTTGAGTCAATAACTGATTAACAAAATCTAGGACTTGCTGGTTTTTCTTGCCAATAAAATTAGACAACAACATTTTTGAATTCAGTGAAAGTGGCAATCCTATCTGATTCATTGAGAATTTCTTTTCTCTTGCAAGATAACTTGTTCAACCCAAATCCACACATAATCTGCACCACTAAGCATGGTTGAAGTGGCTGTGATAATAAAAAAAATAGTGCTGTATTGTGGCAGAATTGGATAAATTTGCACCATGACCAAAAACAAAACCAGTGCAATTTGCAACACGGTGTTAATTTTTGAAAGTTTTGAGGGTGATAATAAATCATTTTTAGACACATCTGGACCAATAAAACACCCAACTGCACCTGAAACAATCATAAAATCACGCAAAAAAATCAACACCAATAACCACAATGGTAATAGTCCAATCACATATAAAGCCACAAAACTACTGACCAATAGCAACTTGTCTGCCATCGGGTCTAAAATAGAACCTAATCTGCTTTGAAAGGAGTAGCGTTTGGCAATCCAGCCATCCAGCGCATCAGTAATGCCTGCAATAAAAAACAGCACCATTGCCAAAAAATATTGATGATTTAACAAAGTCATGACAACTGGCACTGTTAAAATAATGCGTAAAATTGAAAGTGCATTAGGCAATGTAGAAAGGTTCATTTTTTTTATTCGCTTATTCGCTAAAAGAATTCAAAAAAATTAATTATACGGAAAAACTATCATGTCATCACTCTCATACCTTGACTCGGGCGTTGACATTACCAAAGGTAATGCACTTATTGAGCAAATCAAACCGATTGCTAAATCAACCGCCAGACCTGGGGTATTGGCTGCTCTTGGCGGCTTTGGTGCGATGTTTGAATTGCCTATTAATAAATATAAAAATCCAGTTTTAATCTCAGGCACAGATGGCGTTGGCACCAAACTTAAAGTAGCACAAATGTTAAATAAGCATGATACGATTGGCATCGATTTAGTTGCTATGTGCGTGAATGACTTAATTGTCCAAGGTGCTGAACCATTATTTTTCCTAGATTATTATGCAACAGGCAAGTTAAATACCGAATTAGCCACATCCGTTATTTACGGTATTGGCGAAGGCTGCAAGCAATCAGGCTGTGCTTTAATTGGTGGCGAAACAGCCGAAATGCCGAGCATGTATCAAGGTGAAGAGTACGACCTTGCTGGTTTTTGTGTGGGTATTGCTGATAAAGACAAAATAATTGATGGCACTAAAGTCGCCAAAGGCAATCATATTATTGCACTGGCATCTTCTGGTCCACACTCTAACGGTTATTCACTAATTCGCAAAGTGCTGGCGCAATCAAGCCCAACTGACGAGCAGTTAAATGCATTAATTGAGCCTACTAAAATCTATGTGAAATCAGTATTATCATTGATTGAAAAATTCTCAGTACACGCCATTTCACATATTACAGGTGGTGGCTTGTTGGAAAATATTCCTAGAGTGTTGCCAGAGAATTTGGCGGCAAAATTAGACCCAGATTCTTGGGCATTGCCTACAATTTTTCAATTCTTACAAGACAATGGCAATATCGATATGATGGAGATGTATCGAGTATTTAACTGTGGCATAGGTATGGTTATTATTGTGCCAGCCGAGCAAAGTATTGATACCATTCAGCACTTAAATAAGCTCGGTGAGCACGCTTGGCTGGTGGGTGAAATCACCAACAATCAAGGCAATCAAGTTATCATTTAGCTTGTATATTGAGCATGAATGGCGTTGTTTTAATTTCTGGTAATGGCTCAAATCTACAATCAATTATTGATCATTCTGCTATTGACTTAGACATTAAAGCAGTTATTAGCAACCATGCAAACGCTTATGGCCTTAAACGCGCTGAACGTGCAAATATTCCTACCCATGTACTTAGTCATAAACAGTTTTCATCCAGAGAAGAATTTGACCAAGCATTAAGCAATATTATTGACCAATACAAGCCTGAGATTGTTATTCTTGCTGGCTTTATGCGCATATTAGGTACTGAATTTACGCATCAATATTCAGGCAAAATGCTGAATATTCACCCCTCGTTATTGCCAAAATTTCAAGGGCTTAATACCCACCAAAGAGCGATAGAAGCTAAAGAAAATCAGCATGGTGTTAGTGTTCACTTTGTAACTGAGCAACTTGATGGAGGTCCTATTATTGCCCAAACTAGTGTTGATGTCATTGATACAGATACAACAGAATCTTTGGCAAAACGTGTTCTGCTTGAGGAGCATAAATTATTCCCCAAAGTCATTCATTGGTTCACACAAGGCAGGCTAAAACTTGAAAAAAATCACGCCACGCTAGATGGAAAAGTCCTATGAAATTGTTCGCCTTAATTGCATTTACAATCTTAATCAACCCTGTAGCGCACGCCTTAAAAGCACATACTGCCAACTACCAATTATCCATTAATGGGTTTAAAATAGCCGAGGAAGTTAGAACATTACACAAACTAGACGAACATTATTTTTATACTGCAAATGCTAAAACCTCAGGGCTTGCAGCCTTCATAAAAGACTATTCCATAGCAGCAAGTTCCACCTTTTCTACTAATCGTCAAGGCGTTAATGCCACACATTACCAAATCATAGAGCAAGAAGATGGGGCATTAGTTAAAAATTATGCCATTGATATTTACTCAAAAAATCATACTGTTGTGTCTATTCTCACTAAAACCCAACCAAGAATTAGAACTTGGCAGTCTAAAAGTGGCAACATTGTTGATCCACTGAGTTTGTTTTTAGCCTTGTCATTCGATTTAGAACACAATCCCAACCAATCTATATTTACCTACCAAGTGGCTAATGGAAAATCAATCCAGCAGCATCAATACAAAAGAGTCAATGAACACTTGATTAAAATCAACAACCAATCTGTTAAAGCCATTAAAATGAGCAGAATCAACGCCAGCAATAATGATATAAAGGTCTATTTTTTACCCAAGTATGAATATTTACCCGCATTGATAGAACGACATAAAAACGGCAAAAACTACACATACAAACTCACCGATTTACAGATTGAAAATGAAACTAAAGACAAACCACAAGTAAACTTTTAAATATTCTTTAAAAAATTTATCCAATAAAGAGTTGGTGCGCTCTTTTATTAGCTCAATACCAAAATTTGGATATTAGACTAATTCAACATTCATGCTGAGTTTAGATTCGTCTTTTAAAATTTGTTTTTTCTCATTAAAACCTAAATTACTTAATTTTGAATTATCAAATGTCAGCGTTAATCACACTATCAACTGATGCTTTGTCTTTAATAATGCCTTGAAGTTGGCTTTGAACTGATAATTCAAAAATTCTTATTCTTGCAAGCGTAAGAATTCTATTAACAGTGTTTAAATTTAGACACAGTAAGCGTATTTGCAAATAAGTAATACATTAAACTAACGACCTATGAAAACATTTTACTGGTACGACTATGAAACTTTTGGTATCTTGCCAAAAATAGATAGAATCTCTCAATTTGCTGGTATTCGTACGGATGAAAACTTAAATATTCTAGATCAGCAGATGTTTTATTGCAAGCCAACTCATGATTGTTTACCGTCGCCTGAAGCTTGCTTTGTGACTGGCATTAGCCCACAATTGTGTGAGCAGGAAGGCATGATTGAGCATGAATTTATTAAAAAAATTCATGCTCAATTTTCAACGCCAAATACCTGTATTGTGGGCTACAATTCAATTCGTTTTGATGATGAATTTACTCGTCACACACTGTATCGTAATTTTATAGACCCTTATGCTTGGCATTGGCAGAATGGTAATACTCGTTGGGATATATTGGACGTTGTGCGGCTGTGTTATGCGCTTAAAAAAGATGCAAGCCTTAAATGGGTTTATGATGAACAAGTCAAGCCAATATTTAAATTGGATCAATTATCACTTGCCAATGGCATTGAGCATGAAAATGCACATGATGCTTTGGCTGATGTGCGTGCTACTATTGCCATTGCTAAAATTATCAAGCAAACACAGCCTCAACTATTTGACTATAGTTTTAGTTTAAGAGAAAAGAAAACAGTCGCCTCTAAAATTAGCCTATTTGAGCCAATGTTGCATACAACTGGCATGTATCCAGCACAACTGTCTTGTACTAGATTATCCGTTGCACTGGCTCATCATCCTGAATATAACGACCGAGCGCTTGTGTTCAATCTTGATCAAGACCCTTGTGTTTTGCTAGAACTTGACATTGAAGCACTTAAAACCCTACTGTTTACCAAACAATCTGAATTGCCAAAAGAAGTGGAAAGACTGCAAATCAAAGAACTGATTTTTAATAAAAGTCCAATGTTTGTCCCCAATGTTTATAAACTTAAGCCAAAAATTGTTAAACAACTAAGTATTGACATGGATAAATGTATGCAGCATCTTGCTTTTATCAAAGCCAACCAGCTTAAGATTGGCAAAATCGTGCAAGATTTATACAAAAATAATCAAAAACGCATTACAACAAAAGATGTAGACCAATCGCTTTATGATAGTTTTATTGACAATGCTGATAAGCGTATTTGTGATCAAATTCAAACTTTATCTGTTGATGAATTAAAACAATTTCATCCAAAATTTAAAGATAAAAAACTCTCAACATTACTCATGCATTTTAAGGCTAGAAATTATCCTGATACTTTAACTGAAGACGAAAAAGAAGATTGGCTTGAAACCATTCAAGGGCGAGTTCAGATGGGTGAAAATGGCTATACAACTATTGACGACTACCTTCAAAGAATCAATACAATCAGGAAACAACACCCAAATCAAGAGAAACTATGGCAGCAACTTGAGACTTATAGCAAATCGCTTACCCCAATCCAAAAATAAATGACAAAAAAATACCAATTATTATTACATATCGGCTTACGTAAAACTGCAACCACCAGTTTGCAACAAAATGTTCTGTATCCACTGCACCAAGAAGGCAAGATTAATCTTTTAAACACAAGAATAGCACACAAGAAAGATTTCCTTCAGATGGGGGGGGAGAAAGCTGAACTATTATTAGTTGAAAACAAACTGAATGTTTTAAGTGATGAAAATTTGAGTGCCTCCATGTTCTTCAATGTGGATGATCTATTGTACAATCTAAAGCATTTTTTTTATCAATTGTGACGTTAAATTACTCGTTTCTTTACGCGCGCCCGTTGATTTGGCGTTCTCATTCTATGCGCATCTTTGTCGTCGTTTTTCTCGTGACAAACATCTCAATACCTTTGAGAAATTTGCCCAACATTTAT
>JAUVOQ010000065.1 GCA_030599095.1 Candidatus Ruthturnera sp. | reverse complement strand
TAAATACCCAGACGAAAAACTATCTGCGCAGTTGATTCAAGCATTAGGCATTAAAGATGTTGATAAATTCGCCAAACAATACAATTTGGATAAAAATAAGCTGATTCGTTATCATTACTCTAAATGAGACCTTTGCATAAAAACAAGTCAACAAGGCTGTCGCCTTGTTGAATAACCAACCAAGAAAGAGCTTAGATTACCAAACACCGCAAACACTCAGGTGGAATTGATTTGTTATACGGCTTATTGTTGCTACACATAACTCATCCAATGTTTTATATATTGTGCCTTCATTATTTTGGTGCATTTGTTTAAAATACTCATTGAGTAATTTTAGAGTTAATTTTTCAGGAAATAAAACACGAAGCAATCCGTCTAAATCTGGGTTAGAAAGCAATTTTCTATATAGCAAGAGGCTTCAAGTATTTTATTTCTTCAAAACTTGCTTGTGGATTTTTGTCAAAGTTTATTTCAGGCAAGTCTGGTATGTTATTTTTCCATGCCTTTAAATGGTTTAAAATTTCATTCCATACTTCTATTTTATTCAATTTTTCAAATAGATTATTACCATAAGATAAATGCAATACAAGTCCATAATCTGTAGATAATTTTTGAATTTCTGTTGTATAAAAATTCTTGTTTTTAGTAAAACTGTCATCAATAAAATAGAAAAATCCTACCACTTCTTTTCCTTTGTACTCTTCAAGAATAGCAGATATTTTCTTTTCAAAATTATCTATCTGCCCTCGTTTTTTACTTGAATCGTGGTCATCTCTCACTTTTTGCTCAACAAAAAATATAGTACTTTTATTCGAAAACATTTGATCTAATTCTAAAGTATCACCGTTATCTTTAAATCGCTTGTTTAAAATATCAAAGCCTTTTTCTTGTAAATATTTATCTATCAAAATTTCAAAAGCATCACCAAATCTAATTTCATGCGATTGTAATAAATTTTGAATTATTTTCGCTTTTGGTTTAGTTGGTCTAAATAATCTTGTATCTGGTTTAGATTTTCAAAAATACCTTATTGTGATGATATTCCAGATACTTTTCTCTGCCTTTTATAGGCAAATCAGCAATCTTTTGCTTACTGACAACGCCTATCCTTTCAATATTATTTTTTGCTAAAGACTTAGAAATAATAATTTCTGATTGAAATGAAAAAGTTATCAATCCACTATCAAATAATTTATCAAACAACGGAGATAGGATAAATCCATTGTTTATATCTAATCGTTCCTTATCATTGCTCATAAACCAAGGCTTTATATGCGAAGCTGAGAGTAACCTTGTATCTGTTATTTTGGTAATTGGACATTCTTTAATTACTTTGAGCAATTCTTCTCTGAATTTATTTTGCCCTTTTCTGAGTTTTGTAACTGCAGATATTTCTGTATCTCTATTTTCATCTAAAACAAGTAAGTTTTCATCATAATTTAATAATGCAAAAATGCCTTCATCAATCTTTTTAAAATTTCTATGATTTTTAATTTCTCTATATAAAACACCTCTAATAGCGGCAGTCCACTCACTTGATCGTTTTATAGCAGGGTAGTACTTTTCTATTTCATTATAAATAATAGCCCAATTTGCAAGTCCACCATTGTTTTGTAGAATTTTTACTATTGCCTCAACTTTTGTCATTTTTAAATTTGTTTTTTATGTTTCTAATTTCATATAAGTGATTTATCTCATCAATTTCTATAATACTACCTCTGTCCAAATTGACTGCATCTGCTATGTTTGAGAAAAACAAACCAGCATTTCTAATATTGTCGACTTCTTTATCTGATGGTTTAATATTTACTTTAATGTATAGTGTTTCCATAATATTCTTCTAGTCTTTGCGTTGAGTGTGCTTTTTTACCTTGTTCATTTTTAATTCTTTCATTTCCAGTACAAAGCGGTATTTGCCAAACAGAGGTCATTTGTTTACCACCATTTAATTGCTTCATTACTTGATGGTTAAAAGTATATTTCTTCTGATTTTCTGATTTTTTAGCCCAAATTAAAGTTTCTGTAGCATTAGTGAATCGCACTCCACGAAAATTTGGCATAGGATTAGTTTTATACCACTGAACATCATTTAAAATCCAAAAACCTAAATCCATCATAATCTTGCCAACTCTAAAAATATTATGATATGAGCCAATCACCCAAATAGTAGCATCATCTGCCATAACTTCACGACAAGCAGAAAGCCAGTCTTTTGTGAATTTGTCGTATTCTTCGTTAGTTGAGAATTTATCCCAAGCATCATTAACCCCATCTACTTTTGTTTGATTTGGGCGATACAATTCGTTTTTGAGTTGTAGATTATAAGGTGGGTCGGCAAAAATGAGATTTGCTGATTTTTCGGGTAGTTTTTTCAAAATATCAATGCAGTCGCCGTTATAAATTCTATAGCCAGAACTAATGACATCATTGTCAGAAAATTTCAGTTTTTTATCCATTAGATAATTTTATCATACTTAAATTCACATCATAAGTGCAACACTCGTTAGTTTGTCAAAAAGGTATTATTTCAACCTTTTTTGACAATAAACAAGGAGTGAAACATGGAAAATATACCCATTTGACTGAGGCACAAAGATATTCATTTATAGCCCTGCTTTTAAACTGGCTTCAATAAATTGATCTAAATTGCCATCTAAAACATCGCTCGTATTGGTGTTTTCAACCCCCGTACGTAAGTCTTTAATCCTTGATTGGTCAAGCACATAAGAGCGAATTTGATGCCCCCAGCCGATGTCAGACTTGGTGTCTTCTAAACTTTGTTTTTCAGCATTACGCTTTTGTATTTCTAGTTCGTAGAGCTTAGATTTTAATTGTTTCATGGCTTGGTTTTTGTTGGCGTGTTGTGAGCGACCATCTTGGCATTGCACAACGGTATTGGTAGGTAGGTAGGTGATGCGTACGGCTGATTCAGTTTTATTAACGTGCTGACCGCCTGCGCCACTAGCGCGATAAGTGTCAATGCGTAAATCTGATGGGTTGATGTCAATGCCAATATTATCATCCACTTCAGGAGAGACGAATACGGAGCAAAATGAAGTATGGCGTTTGCCATTGGTGTTAAAGGGAGATTTTCTAACCAAGCGATGAATGCCAATTTCTGTGCGTAACCAGCCAAATGCGTATTCGCCATCAAAATGGATGGTTGCAGATTTAATGCCAGCCACTTCTCCTGCTGAGGCTTCTGTGAGTTTAACTTTGAAATTGTGTTTTTCGCCCCAACGTAAATACATACGCAGTACCATCTCTGCCCAATCTTGGGCTTCTGTGCCACCTGAGCCAGATTGAATGTCTAAATAAGCAGAATTAGCATCTAAATCGCCACTGAACATACGTTCAAATTCAAGTTTTTCAATGGCAGATTGAGTGGTGTCTAAATCATCAATGATACCATTTGCTGTGTCTTCATCATTTTCTGCTTGAGCCATGTTGAGCAATTCTTGTGCGTCTTCTAAAATAGCATTCACCTGCTCAAAGGTTCGGCAAATTAATGTTAGTTTTGATTTTTCTTGTCCTAAGGCTTGTGCTTGCTCAGGGTTTGCCCAGATGTCTGGGTTCTCAATTTCCAATAAAACCTCCTCTAGGCGACATTGTTTTTCTTCTAGGTTTAAGTGTTTAAATAGAATGCCTGAGCGCCGCTTCAAGTTTTCAATTTTTTGATAAGTGGGCGATAGTTCCATAACTGCTATATTTTAGTTATAAAAAGCAAAATTGTCATCATTTATTCTATTTTCTCAGGATTGGGTGCGACCTACTGACAAATTGTCATAGTGTCTATTTTTCACTTGGTTAGTCACCAAGTACGATAGTAGCAAGGAATGCTAACTATTGAATGGGTTTATATTACAAAACATTATAATATACTAATGAAAAAATGTCATGAATTGGCACTATTATGAAAACATTAGCTTGGTTTTATAGGTGAGTAAATATAAAAAATTCTTATTAAAACTTAATGGCAATATTTCTAGGTAACTGTTTTATAAATAGCAGATATGTACTTACTACAAAAGGATTTATAAAGTTTTTTTTAAAATATATTTATACCTTTATTTTGGCTTTCTAAGCCTTTAATGTATTTAACTATATTAGTTTTGGCACGCTTTTTGCAACGTTATAATGATGCACAGAATTCAATTTTTGTGTTTGTTTAAATAATTGGTATATGAGTTATGTTAAGAGAAATTACTTTTGCATTAAGTGTCGTTTTGGTAAGTCAAGTATCTGCTATAGATTGTGATACTAATATATCAGAAAGACCAAGAGGTGCTCCTGTTATTAGCAAGGTAGTACATGATAGAGATTGGCATGTGCAAGTTTTGCATGGTATTTCCAAGCCTTATCCTTATAGTTTTAGTTTTATTAAGAATCAGGGAAATTGGTACACACCATTTAATAAGGCAGGCATGCTGGGTCCTTACGATATAAGAGGATGGCATAAATAATTTTTTTTGGTAGGTAATGACTTAAATATCTTTATTTTTTTGTTTAAAACTACAATAAGGAGATGTAATAATGAAGAAATCAATGTTAAATAAAGTACGAATGTCTGTAGTAGTTGCGGTATTTAGTTTGGCCGCATCAAGCAGTGTATTTGCATACGATAACTATGGTTATAATGGATATAACACGCAATCAGGCATGAGTGGCATGAGTGGTATGTACGGTATGCGTGGCATGAGTGGTATGTCAGGAATGTACGGTATGCGTGGCATGAGTGGATCACGTAGTTCACTTGATTTAAATATTAATATTCGTGATATGAGTGGCATGAGTGGTATGTCAGGAATGCGTGGTATGAATGGCATGAACGGTATGCGTGGCATGAACGGTATGTCAGGAATGTACGGTATGCGTGGCATGAACGGTATGTCAGGAATGTACGGTATGCGTGGCATGAACGGTATGTCAGGAATGTACGGTATGCGT
>JAUVOQ010000082.1 GCA_030599095.1 Candidatus Ruthturnera sp. | reverse complement strand
CCGTTGGTAGTTTTTTAAACGTTGTTATTCATCGATTACCCCTTAGCATTGATACAAAAACAAAAACCACAACAGATACAAAAACCACACTCACCTTAAACAACCCTAAACGCTCATTTTGTCCTTTGTGCCATACAACACTCAGTGCCTTTGAGTTAATACCCCTTTTTAGTTATCTGTTGCAAAAAGGCAACTGTAGGCATTGCAACACACCCATTAGTTGGCACTACCCACTGATTGAAACAATCACGGCTTTAATCAGTGCACTGATTGTCTTTATCTTTGGGGCAACCCTACAAGCAGGGTTTTATCTAGGCTTAGCTTGGTTCTTAATCCCGCTTTTTGTCATTGACTTAAAACAGCAACTGTTACCCGATGTTTTAACAGGGTCACTGCTGTGGCTTGGTTTGGTTTATCAAATAGCGTGTGGCAATTTGCAAGCGTTGCAAGATGGTGTGATTGGGGCAATGTTTGGCTACTTGTTTTTGTGGACAGTCTATTGGGGGTTTAAGTTGTTGCGTCATAAAGAGGGGATGGGTTATGGTGACTTTAAGCTTGCTGCTGCACTAGGTGCTTGGGTTGGTTGGCAGGTAGTGCCATGGTTGTTGTTGGTTGCATCAGTGTTGAGTGTGGTGTTTTTTCTGTTATCAAGATTATTAAGATTATTAGGATTGTCAACAAAGCTTAAGCGAGGCTCAATAAAACTTAAGCGAGGTCAAGCATTTGCGTTTGGGCCGTTTTTGATTATTGGGTTTGTGGTTGTGGGGATGGGTGGTTTATGAGAATGTTGCAAAATACTAATTAAATTTACTTGACCCTAAAAAACTGCATGATGCATTAAGGCAAATATCACCGATTGAGTACATTAAAATGAATGAGGAAAAGTATAGGAAAAAGTGTAATATGTTATGGACGCATACAATTGTCGGGAACTAAACAAATAACTGATTTTAGAAAATTACAAACCCAAACCAAAAACTAGAAATTCTTTACCAACAAAAACCACGAATCTAGTAAAATAATACCCATCTAAAACAACCCTAAAAATATCTAAAATGTCTTGGAAAAACACTCAACAAAACTCATTTGCAGATTCTCTTGTTGTAGAGCATAAATCCCTATCAGAACTTGATGATGTACACAACATCATCAATTGGATCGAGATAGAAAAAACCTTATCAAATCTTTACTCGTCCAATCAAGGTGCACCCAGCTACCCACCACTGATGATGTTTAAGATTCTCATCCTTCAAGCTTGGTATAACCTCAGCGATGAAGCCTTAGAAAAACAAATTGCCAGAGATTTAATGTTCAGACGTTTTATTGATTTAAGCCTAAGCGAGGCAGTGCCAGATCATTCTACTATTTGGCGTTTTAGACAACTGCTTAATACTGAAAAACTACTAGAGCCACTACTAGAACAAATCAACACTCACTTAGAGCAGAACTCAATTATTGTTGCCTTAGGTTCAATCAACATCATTGATGCTACCGTTATTGAAGCCAAGCAATCACGCAAGCGCAAGGGCAAAGACGGCAACAACACCCAAGACCCAGAAGCCGCCTACAATGTCAAGATAGCAGCTGATGGCAAAAAGAAAATCACCTACGGCTTTAAGATGCACGCCAATACTGATGAAGATGGTTTTGTTAAAAAGATGACTTTCACACCAGGCAACACTCATGACTCAAAAGAGTTCGACAAACTGCTGGCTATTAAAACAACTAAAGACAACATAAAAATGCTCGGTGAGGTTTATGCTGATAGTGCCTACGCCAACAAACAAAATGATAAAAAACTGGGCAAACAAAATAACAAAGTCCTACATCGTGCCTACAGAAACAAGCCTTTAACAACGCAACAAAAACAAGACAATAAACAACGCTCCTCCATTCGCTACATTGTTGAGAGAACTTTTGGGCTGCTTAAACTTCATCACGGCTTGGGCAAGGCGAGACACCTTGGTATAGAGAGAAACAAGACTAGGACACAACTCATTGCCATGAGTCACAACCTTAAGACTGGCATGAATATTTTTAAGCAAATGAATCATCTACGGGATTGTTGTGTCTAATGAGTGGCAAAAGGTTAAAAATAAAGAAACAAAGCAAGAAAAGGCTAGATAAACGAGGTGTTTTTTAGGTTTTTATGGAAAATATGAAGAATTTTAGAACATCTTTTTTGAAAAATTGTAAAAGTTGAAATGAAAATGAGAAATTGTGAATTACGCAAAGGTCTCAAGGTAAGTATCTGAATCATCTGTTGTTGTTGTTGCTAGTCGTGCATTGACTTGTGCTAAATTACCAGCATTAACCCCATTAATGCCTGCATTGGTGTAATCTTCAAGTATTAGTGTGCTATTTGTACCATCATAAAGACTAATCTTTATGATAGACAAGTTACCAGTGACTGAGCCTTCTCCCGTTGCTGAACCTGCAGTACCTGCAGTACCTGCATTACCTGCATTACTAATGCCACGACCTGTTTTAAAATTATCAAGTGCTGTCAGCATATCAGCTGTTCCACTAGCGTCCATATCTCCATTAGTGTCCATATCACTAACAAGTTGTGCAATCGTATCCCCTGTTTGTGAAACACCAGCCAACACAAGACCAAATTGACCTGAGTCATTGTTTTCTGTAGTCTCATTATTAATATCAGTTGGAATGGTGGTGGTAATGTCAATACCATCAAGTCCAAATGCTGTTGCAACCTTATTTTGGTACTCAATCGCTTGTGTAAGATTACCACCAGCACCACCAGCCAATTGATAAGCAA
Source organism: Candidatus Ruthturnera sp. (assembly GCA_030599095.1). Classification (GTDB taxonomy): domain Bacteria; phylum Pseudomonadota; class Gammaproteobacteria; order PS1; family Pseudothioglobaceae; genus Ruthia. The sequence continues at coordinate 39 of JAUVOQ010000082.1, read as the reverse complement.
TTTCAGACAGGGGTGATGCAATGAGCGTTAAATCACCTG
>JAUVOQ010000037.1 GCA_030599095.1 Candidatus Ruthturnera sp. | reverse complement strand
TCAATCAAAGCGTTAAACAAAGAACAAAAGTGGCTAAAATATTTGCCAATGAAGATTCTTGTTTAAGGTTGGTGAGTGCTGTTGTTGGCAATCTTAGAACAGTGGCAACGTTCCAAAGTGTCTTTATCTTTGGATAGTGATTAGGGGTGATGAATTTTTAAATGATTTGATAGGCGTGGATTTGATAGGATAGATGCGAATTTATAGCAAAGAGGTTTGCTTAACCTTGACTCTTGGTCAATGGACAACTAAAATAGCCGAACTTATTAGTTATTTCTAATATGTTTATTATTCAAACTTTAAAAAATATAAGGAGTCCACAAAATGGCTGACGAAACTTTAGATGCATCAGGCTTAAACTGCCCATTACCAATTTTAAAAACTAAGAAAGCATTGTCCAAAATGGATACTGGTAAAATCTTAGACGTAATTTCAACTGATGCTGGTTCGGTAAAAGACATTGAGGCTTTTTGTAATCAAACAGGCAACAAGCTTATATCCACTGTTGAAGAAAGTGGCAAATACATCTTTACCATTGAAAAAGCCTAACCACTAATATTTCATAGGAGAATCATTATGTCAGACAATAAAAAAATGACCATCATTGCCACCAAAGGAACTTTTGATTGGGCATTTCCGCCTTTCATTGTTGCTTCTACTGGTGTTGCGATGGACAGAGAAGTCACCATATTTTTTACCTTTTATGGACTTAATCTTTTATTAAAAGACACCTCTAAATTACGTGTTTCTCCTCTTGGAAATCCTGGCATGCCAATGAAAATGCCTTTTGGTCCTGAATGGCTACAAAAAATTGATTTTGGTCCTAAAATTCCAAATATTTTTTGGTCTTTGCCATTCACAGAACACTTAGCCACTTACTTAATGAAAAAAACCATGAAGAAAAATGGCGTTGCAACTCTTAATGAGTTACGCTCTATATGTCAGGAATTTGATGTTAAATTTATCGCCTGTGAAATGACCGTTGATTTATTTGGCTATAGTAAAGACGACTTCATTGATGGCGTTGAATTTGCAGGCGCAGCAACTTACTTTGACGAATGCGATGGCTCAAACCACAATCTTTATATGTAGGAATGGAGCGCACCAAGTATTATCAAAAAACCTCCGAAAGGAGGTTTTTTATTGCTTGTTAAAAGACCAATAATATATTCAATCTGACAAAATGCAACCAATCAAGTTATAATTTTGAATATAAACCCCCAAACAATTTAAGACAACAATCTAAAATTTCTTATTTCAAACAATTAAACTAAACAACAAAAATCGGAGTAAAAAACGAACAAAATACACAGCAGAATTTAAAACCAAACTAGTGCTTGAGGGTATTGCAAAATAATCGCACCTTGGTGGCAGATAGCCTCTGCATATAATATCCTGCCACAACATCTACAAAACTGGCAGAAAACCTTTCTGGCTAACGCAGAGATTGCCATGAAACCTGCTAAAGTAGTTAAAGAATACAAAGAAGCGTTTATTAAATCACAAAAGCAGAATGAACGTCTAACTGCACTGCCGTGCCTAAAACCAACAGAAGTAACATTGATCGCACCCTTAAACATTTTGGTGTTAATCAAATGCCACAAGAGAAAAACAACACGCATCTACCTTCAAAGAATATGAACCTAGATACTGACATATTGATGTTACTTATTGACCAAAGTTAGAGGGTAAAAAACAGTCTTTATTTGTTGCTATTGATTAAGCCCACCAGCGTACTTTATTTTGAGGTTTATGAGTATAAAACTTACTGCTAATGCTGTTGACTTTCTTAAGGCTTGCAAAGCCTTTTATCCCTTTGCTACAACGAATATTCTAACTGATAACGCTTTAGAGTATTGGTATAATTTGAACCTTGATTTATTTATCAGAGAGCCTGATGTGTTGCGGAAGTTGGTTTTTGTGAATGGGAACAATGTGGTGAGGCCTGACAGTTACATAACAACATGATAGATTTAAAACAACTAGAAAAATCTCTAAGAGAAGTTCTGTTATCCAAGCCAAAAGATAAAGCCAAATACGAAAATAAAAAACCTACAAAGACTGAGAAAAATCAAAAATGGTGGCTTGATGAAAGAGTTTGAAAATAAGTTTTGTAGATTTGTCCCAAATATTTGCTTAATCAGCAATTATTGGCTATTAATGAGGTAATCTTGGCGGAGTTGGTGCCTTTTTTGCAAATACAAAACCAACAGGAGTTAATTAAAATGTTGAAAAATTTACGACAACTACCATTAACAATAAATTGGCAAAATATTAATACTTGTCAAGTTGAGTGTTTAAAAAATGGCACATCAGGCATCGGCATTATTGATGTGATAATTGCACAAAATGCGACAGACAATCAAGCAATTATTTTTTCTGAAGATAAGCATTTTGGTTATTTACAAAAAGTGCTTAATTTTTCTTTATACACACCATGATGACTTTTTTCCCAACAGTTTTAGCGATTGGCATTGGCGCAACTATTGGCGCTAGTATGCGTTATTACTTAACCCAATTAATGAACGTTACACTTGGTTCGGGCTTTCCTTATGGCACTTTAGGTGTGAATATATTGGGCTCGTTTTTGGCTGGTGTATTGGTGGTGATTGTACTTGAAAAAGTTGCTTTACATGAAGCCTATCGGCTAATGTTGCTGGTTGGTCTAACTGGATCGCTAACAACCATGTCAACCCTGTCTTGGGAATCTATTGAAATGATTGGTCTTGGACATTATGGACAAGCAGGGCTTAATATTCTCCTTAACGTTGCTCTGTCTTTGTTTGCTGCTGGTATAGGCGTGGCATTGAGCCGATATTTATTGATCCCTTAGTAGTGATATTCATAATGATGTAAAGGTCTCTATAACATCAAACAACTCACCTGCAATATTAAGGTTAAACTGTGCATCTAGTTCACGAATGCAGGTTGGGCTGGTCACGTTAATCTCAGTGATATAATCACCAATCACATCTAGTCCAACAAAGATTAAACCTTTGGCTTTAAGGGTAGGTGCGATTTGTTCGCATAGATATCTGTCTCTATCACTTAATGGCTGTCCAACACCTTTAGCGCCAGCAGCAAGGTTGCCTTTAAAACTACCCTTGGCAGGAATGCGAGCAAGTGCATAATCGACTGGTTTACCGTTAATCAACAAAATACGTTTGTCGCCTTCGGCAATGTCGGGCAAAAATTCTTGAGCCATGATTGGGCACTTGCCATTGTTTGTTAGGCGTTTTAATACGGTATCTATTGTTGTATCATTTGTTTCAAATTTAAAGATATCACACCCACCCATGCCATCAAGTGGTTTAATGACAGCAGTATTTTGCGTTTTAATAAAGGCTTTAATCTTACTTTGATTAGCACTGACCAGCGTTTTGGGCATGCAATGTGGAAAATTAAGGGCAAATAATTTCTCATTGGCATCACGCAAAGATTGAGGCTTATTAACGACTAATACGCCTTTGTTTTCAAGTTGCTCCAATAAATAAGTGGCGTAGATATAGTTCATATCAAATGGTGGGTCTTTGCGCATTAAAATCACCTCAAACTCGTCAAGTGCCATGATTGTATTGGTTTCTTTTTCAAACCAATGATTAAGATTGTCACTAACTGTGGTTTTTGCACAATCGGCAAATATTGAGCCGTCTTCAGCGAATAAATCAAAAGTATCAAAAGTGTAAATCTCCCAGCCTCGTTTTGAGGCTTCTAGCATCATGGCTAAAGAGGTGTCTTTTTTAGGATTAATGGCGCTGATATCGTCCATTAATACGGCAATTTTTATTTTTTTCATATTTAAGCATTATAGTGTATAATGTGCGTCTTATAGTGCGGGGTGGAGCAGTTCGGTAGCTCGTCGGGCTCATAACCCGAAGGTCATAGGTTCAAATCCTGTCCCCGCTACCAGTTAAGTGCTTTTTTATTAGTTTGGTTAGTAAAAGAGTTGATTAAGGCCCCCTTTCTAGGGGGTTTTTGTTATGTGTAGAAAGGTGAATGAGTAACAATATATGGCAACAGTGACTGACAAAATTACCCATTTAATTGAGCCTGTTATTAAAGACATGGGCTATGAATTGGTGGGCATTGAATACGTTGCTAGCGGTAGGCACAGCATCTTGAGAGTTTTTATTGATACAGGCAAGGGTGTTGGTGTTAATGATTGTGAAAAAGTCTCGCGTCAATTGAGTAGTATTTTTGATGTGGAAGAGCCGATTAGTGGTCAATACACTCTGGAGGTTTCATCGCCTGGTATTGAGCGTCCATTGTTCCATAAGGGGCATTATCAGCGTTTTTTAGGTGCTGATGTGAGGTTGCGTATGGTCAGACCGATTGATGGTCAGCGTAATTTTTCTGGTGTGATTGGTAGTGTTAGTGAGGTTAATAATACGATTGAGTTGGTTGGTGAATTGGGTCCAGTTATTTTGGATATTGACCTGATTGAAAGAGCAAATTTAGTGGTTGATTTTTAAGCCCAATTGGGTAATTTAGGAGAATAAAGACATGGATGGCAAAGAATTATTTTTAATGGTTGAGGCAATTTCAAATGAGAAAAACATCTCTAAAGAAGAGGTACTTGAGTCGTTAGAAGAGGCATTGGCTATTGCGACAAAAAAACGCAATAATATTGATGCGCATGTTGAAATTGACAGACAAACGGGCGAATTTTTAACCTTTAGGCAGTGGATGGTTGTGGCAGATGGCGAGTCGTTTGTTGATGATGATGGCACTGAGTTTGATTCAGAATTACACATTTATGCAAAAGAAGCGGGCGGTGTAGCGGTTGATGATTACGTACATAAGCCAATTGAGACGCAAGAGTTTAGTCGTATTGTAGCGAAAATTGTCAAACAAGTGATTATTCAAAAGGTTCGCGAAGCAGAAAGAGAAGTGATTGTTAATGATTATTCATCGCGAATTGGTGAGGTGATTATGGTTACAGTTAAGCGGGTTGATAGAGGCAATGTTTATGTGGATATGGGCGGTGTTGATGGCATGATTCCTAAATTTGACCTTATTCCTAATGAGTCAGTGCGTAAAAATGACCGTTTAAGGGCCTATATTAAAGAGGTGAAATCTTCTGTTCGTGGTGCGCAAATTTTCCTATCGCGCAGTGTGCCTGAAATGATGATTGAACTGTTTAAAATGGAAGTGCCTGAAATCTCTGAAGGCGTGATTGAAATCATGGGCGGCAGTAGAGACCCAGGTTTGCGCTCAAAATTAGCAGTCAGAGCCAAAGACAAACGCATAGACCCAATTGGTTCTTGTATTGGTATGCGTGGTGCGCGCGTTCAGGCGGTATCAAATGAGCTGAATGCTGAGCGTGTTGATATCATTCTTTGGGATGAAGAACATGCACAATTTGTGATTAATGCAATGGCGCCTGCGCAGGTGAGTTCAATTATTGTTGATGAAGACAAACATTCAATGGACATCGCAGTTGAGGATGACCAGTTGGCATTAGCCATTGGTCGTGGTGGTCAAAACATTAAGCTCGCCTCTCGTTTGACTGGCTGGAAATTAAATGTGATGTCAATAACTCAAGCTGATGAAAAACAAGCACAGGAGACTCTAAAAATTAGCGATAAACTTGCTGATCAATTAGGCGTTGATTCTGAAGTGGCAGGTGTGTTGATTGAAGAAGGATTTGACAGTGTGGATGAGCTGGTTGATGCAGATACACAAGTCTTAGAAAACATAGAAGAATTTGACGCATCAATGGTTGAAGAGCTTCAAGAGCGCGCATCAGATGCACAATTAGTACAAGCTTTGGGAGATTCTGAGGCTTCTGAGGTACTAATGAGTGTTGAAGGTGTTACCGAGGACTTGGCAAGTGTATTAATTGAAGCAGACATTGTTACTGTTGATGATCTAGCAGAGTTGTCTATTGATGAATTGCTTGATATTCAAGAGATAGATACTGAGATAGCATCCAGTATTATTATGACCGCAAGAGAAAATGAAGGATGGTTTGATTAATTTAGCGTTAAAATTTATTTTAAATTAATAATTATAAAAAAATATAGGCAAGCATTATGGCACACACAGTTCAAACACTCTCTAAATCATTGAAAAAGACATCTGATGAGGTAATCGCAATTCTAGCTAATGCTGGTGTTGATGGTAAAAATTCAGATTCTGCCATTTCGGCAGAAGAAAGAAAAATTTTGATAAGCAGTCTTTCAAAGCGCTCAATCAGCAAATCTAGTCTGTCTGTTTCTCGTAAGGCAAGCATCAAGTCCAGTGCCAATTCAACCAGTGGCGTTAAGGTGCAAGTTAAGAAAAAGCGTCTTACAAAGCCAACTACAACGACTGATGAACAGTCTGATATCGCTGCTAATGAGGTCGCCCAAGCTGCCCAAGCTGCTTTGGATTCTGGTCGTGATGAAGATGAAAAATTATTAGCCCAAGATGCCAAGCGTTTGGAGATGGTGCGTTTGCAAAAAGCCCAAGCAGAGGCGTTAGAAGTCCAGAAAGAAACGGCTAAACAAGCACAAGTGCAAGAAGTTGTCAAAAAGATTGAAAAACCCAAAGCAGCAGACAAGTCTAAAGAAGATAAAAAATCTAAACGTTTACGTCATGTGCCTAGTGGCAATAATACTCGTAGGCAACTTCATGTTGCTAGGCATAACCCAAATCGCAAACTGAAGAAAAAAGACAGAACGCACTTGTCACAAAAGGTACAAGAAGAGCAGGCGCAACATGCTTTCCAAAAACCTGTTGAAAAAGTGGTTCACGAAGTCGCTATTGCTGAAAATATTAAAGTAACTGAACTTGCACAAAAGATGGCCACCAAAGCTGGCGAGGTGCTTAAGGTGTTGATGGGCATGGGTGTTATGGTAACACTGAATGATGTCATTGACCAAGATACCGCCATGTTGGTTGTAGAGGAAATGGGACACAAAGGCATTGCCAGTGTTGAAGAAAGCGTTGAGGATGTATTAATTGAGCAGTCAAAATCTAGTGGCAATGAAAGTGCCAGGCCGCCTGTTGTGACTATTATGGGTCATGTTGATCATGGCAAAACCTCACTGCTTGATTATATTCGTCAAACTAAAGTAGTCAACAGTGAATCAGGTGGTATTACGCAACATATTGGCGCTTACCAAGTCCAGTCAAATGGCAATACCATTACTTTTATTGATACACCAGGACATGCAGCATTTTCAAAAATGCGTGCTCGTGGTGCTAATGCGACTGATATTGTTATTTTAGTGGTGGCTGCTGATGATGGCGTGATGCCACAGACGGTTGAGTCTATCAAACATGCACAAACCTCAGGCGTGCCAATGATTGTTGCTATTAATAAGATAGACAAAGAAGGGGTGGATATTGACAAAATTAAGCAAGTGCTTTCAACCCACGATGTCATCTCTGAAGATTGGGGTGGTGATGTGATAATGGTGCCTGTATCAGCGCATACTGGTGAAGGTGTGGATGCTTTATTAGACGCAATCTCACTAACTGCTGAGATTTTAGAATTTTCTGCTGCGATTGATGCACCAGCGCACGGCACTGTACTAGAAGCACGCCTTGAAAAAGGTCGTGGCAAGGTCACCACTATTTTAGTACAATCGGGTACGTTGAACAAAGGCGATATTATGATTGCTGGATTTGAATATGGCAAAGTGAAGCAAATTGTGAGTGACAAAGGCAAGGTGCTTAAATCAGCCACGCCATCAATGCCTGTAGAGGTGTTAGGTTTGTCTGGTGTGCCCAATTCTGGTGATGAAGTATTGGTGGTTGATAGTGAACGCAAGGCTCGTGAGGTGGCTGATTTTAGAAAAGCCAAAGACCGTGAATCGCAGTTGCAAAAACAGCAGGCATTGAAGATGGAAAACTTCCTAATAAAAATGGAAGAAGGTGATGTTTCAACCGTTAATGTATTGCTTAAAGCAGACGTTAGAGGTTCAGCGCAAGCATTGATTGAAGCCTTAGAAGAGTTATCAACGGATGAGGTTAGAGTAAAAGTGGTGTCAAGCGGTGTTGGTGGTATTAACAGTACTGATATTACGCTGGCAGCAACTTCTAACGCTTTTGTGCTTGGCTTTAATGTGCGTGCTGATGCTGTTGCACGTAAAACGGCTGATAATGAAGGTGTCCGTGTTGAATATTACTCAATTATTTATAACTTAATTGATGATGTGAAGGCGATTATGAGCGGTTTACTTAGCCCTGAACTTAGTGAAAATATTGTTGGCATTGCTTCTGTTAAGGATGTATTTAGATCTCAAAAAATGGGTGATATTGCAGGGTGTATGGTTGAGGAAGGTGTGGTCAGACGTGACAGCCCAATCCGAGTATTGCGCAATAGTGTGGTTATTTTTGAAGGTGAGCTAGAATCACTAAGACGCTTTAAGGACGATGTTAATGAAGTCAAATCAGGTACTGAATGTGGTATTGGTGTCCTTAATTACACAGATGTTCAGCCGGGTGATCAAATAGAAGTTTTTGAACGTGTTGAAAGGGTGCGTACACTTTAATTGAGTTTTGATGCAAGTGTTAGAACAAACTTCTTATAGAATTGAAAGAATTAACGAACTTATTCGTCGTGAGTTGACGCTATTATTAAGAACCGCCACCAAAGACCCAAGATTAAGTGGTGTGGTGATTACCGATGTATTGGCAAGTCGTGACTTAAACAGTGCCAAGGTTTTTTATACAGTCACTAAAGAAGACAAAGCAGTGGTTGAGCCACTACTTAGTAAAGCCAGTGGTTTTTTTCGTTCACGTTTGTCAAAAACGATTCTTCTTCGTCACACACCCGAACTTAGATTTATCTTTGACCCTGCGCCTAATACAGGCGTAAGAATTGAACAACTACTGTCTAAACTTTAACAGACTGTTGTTGCATCAATTCACGCCATGTCAAGACGCAATCCAAAAGGTAGAGAGATTAATGGTATTGTTTTATTAGATAAAGATATTGGCTTGAGTTCTAATGCCGCCTTACAAAAAGTAAAACGACTTTTTTTTGCCAAAAAGGCAGGACATACAGGTGCGCTAGACCCTTTAGCGAGTGGCATTTTGCCAATCTGTTTAGGTCAGGCGACTAAAATTGCTCAATTTTTACTAGAGGACGATAAGCGTTATTTTGTGCGTGGTAAATTGGGGCAAATGAGCGATACAGGCGATGGCGAAGGCAATATTATCAAAACCCAACCTTTTGAGCATTTAAGTGAGGGCAGGATTGCTAAGGTGGCTACAAGTTTTAAAGGTGATGTTTTGCAAATTCCGCCTATGTATTCAGCACTCAAAAGAAATGGACAACCATTGTATAAACTTGCCAGACAAGGCATAGAGGTAAAAAGAGAGCCACGCCCAATTACCATTCATAAAATGACTTATCTTGGTTATAAAAATGGCATACTTTCGCTTGAAGTAACGTGCTCTAAAGGCACTTATATTCGCACTTTAATAGAAGATATTGGCAAGAAACTAGGTTGTGGTGCGCATGTTGTTGAACTCAGACGCACAGGCTTTGCGCATATTGATATTAGCCAAACCTTTAAATTTTCTGATCTTGAAGTTTTGGCATCGGATGATTATCAAGCACTGGATGAGAAAATCCTTGCCAGTGAGGACATGCTGCCAAATCTTGAGAATATTTATCTGAGTGAGACTCAAAGTGTGGATATCAAGTTTGGTAGAGCGCTTCAAACAGATAAGCAGGGATTGCTCAAAGTGAAATTATTTGATGAGAAAAAACAATTTTTGGGCATTGGGCAGCGTCAAGAAAGTGGGATAATTGCACCAAAAAGGTTATTTATATGAGCAAAAAAAAGGCATTAGTCGGCTATTATTTTAACAACAATTTAATGCACTCTATCAAGGGCGATAAAAGCCTACGTGAAAGTGTTTATAACCGCAAGCGAGCTTTTAATATTGTCGATGACCACTTAGACGAGTTGGTTGATGTGTGGCTATTTTTGCTACTTAAAACGGGCACATATCGTTTGGTGATCGGGCTCAATAATGCAGAAGTGCGTGTCGCATCAGTGTTTGACCCGTTTAATACCGAGGTGCATTTAGCGGATGATTTGTTAAAGCCTGACTATGTTGATTTTCATTTTAATAAAATTAGCCTTGATAAAAAGGACAAACTTATTAAACGCACCTACCTAATGCTTGAAAAAGACAAGACTTTTGCCCTACTTTCAAAAGATTGGCAGCAGTCTTTGCTAGATAGAAATCAAAAAATGCAACAACTAACCCATGAAAATGATCTGTATTTTATCTTGAAAAACATTCCAAAATTACGTCATCTTGAGGGATATTATCTACGTTCAATTACCATTAATTTGTTTAATTCAACCGTATCAATGTCGTTTAATTGTGATGGTACGCAAATTATGTCACATAAAAAATTTAAAGAATTTATTACGGAGTACTTATGAAAGTTTTAATTATTGGTGGTGGTGGCCGCGAACATGCTTTGGCTTGGCAGTGTGCTAAATTTGATACAGTTAGTCAAGTATTTGTCGCCCCTGGCAATGCTGGCACGCAGTTAGAAAATAAATTGACCAATGTTGATATTGCTGTAGAGGATATAGCAGGTTTAATTGCTTTTGTAAAAGCCAAGCAAGTTAATTTAACCATTGTTGGTCCTGAAGCACCACTGGTAATAGGTGTGGTTGATTGTTTTCAAGCTGAGGGTTTGGCAATTTTCGGGCCAACTCAAGCCGCCTCTCAACTTGAGGGCTCTAAGGCATTTTGCAAGGATTTTTTAAAACGTAATAACATTCCTACAGCGTATTACGGCGTATTTACTGACGTAGATTCTGCCATTCAATATGTTAAAAGTAAAGGCACACCCATCGTCATTAAGGCTGATGGCTTGGCTGCAGGTAAGGGTGTGATTATTGCTCATACGCAAGCTGAAGCTGAAGGTGCAATTATTGATATGTTGCAAGGCAATCGTTTTGGCAAGGCAGGCTCACGTGTGGTGATTGAAGAGTTTTTGAGTGGCGAAGAAGCAAGTTTTATTGTGATGTGTGATGGTAAAAATGTTTTACCAATGGCAACCTCACAAGACCATAAAGCCCGTGATAACGGCGATAAAGGTCCAAATACTGGTGGTATGGGCGCTTATTCTCCAGCACCTATTGTTACCGATGAGATTTTTCAGGCAGTCATGACTAAAGTTATTTACCCAACTGTTGATGCAATGGCGGCAGAAGGAAATACCTACACAGGGTTTTTATACGCAGGACTGATGATTGACCAAGATAATAATTTTAAAGTATTAGAATATAACTGTCGCTTTGGTGACCCTGAAACTCAGCCGATTATGATGCGTCTTAAGTCTAATTTGGCGCAACTGTGCTTATTAGCAACACAACAAAAATTAGATCAGGCAAATATTGAGTGGGATGGGCGCTCATCAATGGGTGTCGTTTTGGCGGCCAATGGCTACCCAGATAGTTACCCTTCTGGCGAGGCAATTGGTTTGCCAAAAAATAGCACATTGACAAAAGTATTCCACGCTGGCACCAAAATGGATAAAGACAATGTTGTTAGTAATGGTGGGCGTGTTTTATGTGCCACTGCACTTGGAATAGATACCAAAGATGCACAGAAAAATGTCTATGCGTTACTTGAAAAAATCGACTGGGAAAATGCTTATTATCGAGATGATATTGGCTTTAAAGCAATTGATAGTTAGCGTTATATTAATGAATATTAAATACTAACTAATAATGCTATATGTTAAATTAACGCTGTTGATACTGCACATTCATTAAAAAATTATCCAACTATCAATTATTAAAAAATTGATAGTTGGTGTTATAATGTGTTTTTATTTAATGTATTTTTATTATGAAAATTATCTCCCCGCCTAAATCCTGTATGCAAAATTTATTAGAATTAGCGGTTGTAAAAATGCAACAAAAAGTCATACCGCATATCACTGATGAAAAAAATCGCTATCTGCATTGGGATAAAATACGCCATTTAAAAGTGCCTGAAAATTTTGATGATATTGAGCAATATTGGCACTTTATTAAATTTTCACGAATGCAACAGCAAAAAACCCTACCTTTTATTGAAAATTTTTCTTTTATTTTGACAGACGATATTCAAAAAAACATCCATGAAATTGATTCAAAAATGCGTGGTTCGCTTGATTCTAAAAATATTGACGATAATAAGGATAGGTATATTATTCGCTCACTGATTGATGAGGCAATTAGTTCATCTCAACTTGAAGGGGCGGCAACCACCAGAAAAGTTGCACGTGATATGTTGAAATATGAAAAAACGCCCAAAGACCATTCACAGAAGATGATTTTTAACAATTATCAGGCGATTAAATTTATTAATGACCACAAAGAATATGATTTAACCCCAAGTTTGATTTTAGAATTACACACTATTGTTGCTAATGGCACGATGAATAATTCAGATGTTGGAGAATTTAGGCAAGACAATGAAATTAATGTGGTTGATAATAGCACAGGAAGTGTTCTACATCATCCACCTGATTTTGAAGAATTGCCTGATAGGTTAGAGGTCTTATGTAGCTTTGCTAATGGCAGTTCGCCTGATTATTTTATTCATCCTATTATTCGAGCGATTATTGTGCATTTTGCTTTAGCATTTGATCACCCTTTTGCAGATGGCAATGGGCGCACAACCAGAGCGTTGTTTTATTGGGTGATTTTGAAAAATAATTATTGGTTGTTCCAATATATAACCCTGTCAACTTATATTAAAGAAGCACAAGCGCAGTATGGCGAGTCTTTTCTTATGGTTGAAAGTGATGATTTTGATTTGACCTATTTTATCAATAACCAACTCAAATTTATTAACCAAAGTATCAAAGGTTTGTTTGATTATGTGGACAACAAGCAAAAACAACGGCAACAAGCATTAAAACTACTCAGTGCATATTTAGCCAATGGAAAGTTAAACCCTCGTCAAGCCATGATTATTCAACATGCTATCAATCATCCAGGTGGGGGTTACACGATTGCAGGGCATAAATTATCTCACCATGTTAGTTATGCAACAGCCAAATCAGATTTAGAAAAACTAGAAAAACTAGACTTATTACAACAATCCAAACGTGGGCGTGCCTTTGTGTTTATTGCGCCGAATGATTTAGAACAACGAATTAAAGCATATCAATGATTATTGTCGGTGTGGATGAAGTTGGCAGGGGTTGCTTGGTGGGCAATGTGGTGGCAGGTGCTGTTATTTTGCCAAATGATTTTGATTTGCCTGGGCTGACTGATTCAAAAAAACTTAGTGAGAAAAAGCGCGAGGTTTTATATGCGTTGATTACCAATCAGTGCCAGTGGGCAGTGGGCGAGGCAAGTGCGATTGAAATTGATAAAATTAACATTTTGCAAGCAACTATGTTGGCCATGCGTCGTGCTGTTGAGCGTTTAAATATCAAATATGATCAGGTGTTGGTGGATGGTAATTGTTGCCCTGATTTGGACAATTGTCGGACAATTATTAAAGGTGACTTAACTGAGCCAGTTATATCAGCAGCATCAATTATTGCCAAAGTAACACGTGATAGACAGATGGTTGAATTGGATAAACTTTACCCAATGTATGGTTTTGCCAAACACAAAGGTTATGGCACTAAGGTGCATATTGAAGCTTTAATAAAATTTAGTGCCATTAATGAACACCGATATTCATTTACTCCGGTGAAAAATTTGTTCCTGTAGTATCGCTACCTAATGCCCTAATTTGACGTTGCAAGTCAGCTTTTTTTGCCTCAAGTTCGGCTTGCTGCTTTTCAAGTTCAACTCTACGTTTATCTTCAAGTGTTCTGAGTCTATCGCGTTCTATTTCAGCCTTGGGGCGAGTTTTTAGATAATCAAATAATTTAACGACTTTGTAAACACCTTGGGCTTTAGCGGCAGTTTTAGCGGCCATGTCTGCTTCACGCTTAGTCACAGCACCCATTAAATAAACCACTTGGTCTTCAGTCATCACCCGAACGTGGGTTGGATGAAATACTTCCTGATTTTGAAATAAAAATTCAACTCGTACGGTGATGGTTGAATCTTTGGCACGGCTGAGCAGTCCACTTGAAGATCCTAGTTTGATTTCATTAAATATTTGTGAAATTTGTGGCACTTGAAGTTGTGCTTGTTTGCTGGTATAAATGCGTATCTCAGGGGTTAGCACTTCTCCAGTAATGAGTACTGTTTTGTTATAAACCATGAAATTAAGATGTGCATCACTTAAGGTTGAATCTTCGCTAGACCAAGTAAATAGCCTCAGGGCAATGGTTTTATCATCCAGTACCTCGCCAGCGCTACGCCTGTCATTGTTCACTGAGATGATTGAAGCAATGGTTGAAACGCTTTGAATGGCTACGCAACTTGTTAAAAATAAGCAGTTTGCTATTAGAAGCATTGATAGAATGATTTTTTTCATGATGTTTGGCTCTCGAAAGCGTCTTTTATCCAATTAATTTTAGGACATTTTAAATCAGATTCAAGCCCGATAACATCAAACCTGCACAGATAATTTTGATATTGTTGGTGTTTTTGTAAATACAATTTAGCAGTGCGAATTATTTTTGCTTGCTTTTTGTGAGTAATTGTTTCTACTGCAGCACCAAAACGAGCATTAGAACGATAGCGAACCTCGATAAAAACTAATGTTTGGCTAGTTTTATCAAGCATAATAATATCTATTTCACCCAATGGGGTTAAATAATTTTTTTGAATGAGCTTAAGATGCTGCTTGGACAAATATGCCAATGCAATGTCTTCTGCTTGATTGCCAATTTTTCTTTTAAAACTGAACATGAACGGAATACTTTATATTGTTGCCACACCAATTGGAAACCTAGATGATATCACTTTTAGGGCGATTGAAACACTAAAAACAGTTGATATTATTCTAGCAGAAGACACACGTCATTCCAAACACTTGCTTAATCATTACGATATTACAACGCCCATGCGTGCTTTTCATGAGCATAATGAAAGACACAAAACACCCGATGTGATCAATGAATTATTAGCAGGCAAACATATTGCGTTGATTAGCGATGCAGGCACGCCACTGATTAGCGATCCAGGTTATGTATTGGTGAGTGAGTCGAAAAAGGCAGGCATTAACGTATCGCCCATTCCTGGTTCTAACGCAATGATTAGCGCAATCAGCACATCAGGAATTGCCAGTGATAAATTTAGTTTTTTTGGTTTTTTACCCAGCAAACAATCAGCACGTCTTAAGGCAATTCGCTCAATTGCTCATATCAATGAAGTGGCTATTTTTTATGAATCGCCCAAGCGCATTCTTGCCTGTGCACAAGATTTACAAACGGTACTAGGCAATGAACGTATTGTTTGCTTTGCCAAAGAGCTCACCAAGTCGTTTGAGACGATTAAAACAGACGCTTTATCAAAGTTGATTGATTATTTACAAGCAGATGACACACACCAAAAAGGTGAGTTTGTGATTCTTATTTCTGCAGTGGATAAAGACAATAAAGCTTCAGGAGAAGAAATGTTGGATAAAATATTACCTATTTTGCTCACTGAGATGGGCACGGCAAAAGCCGCTAAACTTGCAGCTAAGATAACTGGTATTGATAAAAAATACTGTTATCAGTGCGCTATTGATTTATAAGGAGTTTTGATGAACTTTTATACACGACATATTTTCTTTTGTAATAATATTCGCAAAGATGGCAAAGCCTGTTGTTCGCAGTTTAATGCTAAAACGATGTATCATTATGCCAAGGATAAGTGTCGTCAAGAAGGCATCATGGGCGAGGGTAAAATTGGGATTAGCGAGTCATGTTGTTTGGGGCGCTGTGAATATGGACCTGTGGCGGTTGTTTATCCTGATAATGTTTGGTATCAGTATATTGATGAAGAGGATATTAATGACATTATCACCGAACATCTAACCAATGGCAATGTTGTTAAAAGATTACAAATTAATTAGTTTTTTATACAATTGATTGGTTTTCTGGGTTAAGTTATCAATACCTAGGTTATTTTCAATAATATCAATAGGCAATTTTTCACACAATTCTAAACGCAGTGAATGAGTAATTTGCGCAAAAACCATGCTTTTTGCTTCTTTTGAATTGATATTGTCACGAACAATTAACCTTTTTAATTGCTGTTCTTCATGGCACTCAACAATAATTACCCTATCAAACAAATGAGTAAGATTTTTTTCAGCCAACAGCGGTATTTCAACCACCACCAGTTTGGTTTTTAGTTTTTTAATTTCAGTTTGCATACGCATTAATATTTTTGGATGCAGCACCGCTTCAATCAATTGTTGATTAGATTTACTTTCTAATAAAAGTCTACGTAAAGCAGCACGATTAAGGCTTTTATCAGTATTAAGAATGCCATCACCAAAGTGTTTTATTAATTCTTTAAGTCCAAGTGTGCTAGGTTTGACAACTTGGCGTGCAAGTTCATCAAGGCTGATAACATTCACGCCCAAGCCACTTAAGATTTGACTCACCTTTGATTTACCACAAGCAATTCCGCCCGTTAGTGCTATTTTAATAATTGACATAGTTAATTGATTTTATCAATATTACGTTTTATCTATTGACATTTACGTCAAATCTTCCGATAATGATTATTCTTATGGTTATGTAGCTCAGCTGGTTAGAGCACAGCATTCATAATGCTGGGGTCGGTGGTTCAAGTCCACCCATAACCACCATATTTTATAAGGGTTTTAAGCGTTTTACCCTTTCAATTCAAATACCACAAAAATACTACCGATTGAAAAATTCAAAGGGTTTAGGCTGGTTATTTTTTCTAAATGCTCAGGCGAAAGGTGGGCATATCTCATTGTTATTTTTAGGTCTGCGTGTCCAAGCGTTCGGCTTAGTGTGAGAATATCACCGCCGTTCATCATAAAATGGCTGGCGAATGAATGCCTTAAAATATGGCTTGCTTGCCCTTTTGGGGTTTTGATACTGCTATCTTTTAAAACACGCTTAAAAGTAGAATATGCGTCTGTGAATGGTAGGATTTGTAATACTTCTGCTTCTAATTCTTTGGTAATTGTCGGTTCTTGCCGTTCTTGGTTTTGGTTAAAAATAAAGAAACCAAGCAAGAAAAAGCCTAGATAAACAAGCTATTTTTAGGTTTTTATGGAGAAAATATAGATTTTTTAGAGTATTTTTGAAAAAAATATGAATATTGAAAACAAGATGAGAAATTATGATTTATGCAAAGGTCTCATTTAGAGTAATGATAACGAATCAGCTTATTTTTATCCAAATTGTATTGTTTGGCGAATTTATCAACATCTTTAATGCCTAATGCTTGAATCAACTGCGCAGATAGTTTTTCGTCTGGGTATTTA
>JAUVOQ010000047.1 GCA_030599095.1 Candidatus Ruthturnera sp. | reverse complement strand
TTGAAATCGCTTCAATTAAAGCATCTTTTAGAATTGTTTTGTCACTTTTTATTTGTTGCAATATATCTATATCACTACCGTAAGCTTCTAATACTAATTCTGCTGACTCAAGTTGCTTCATTATAATTTCAAAATCATAAGTCTTAGCATCATTAAAAAGAGACTTTAATTCTAGATCTCTATTTCCAAATTTTGCAGCATCTAATAAATTAGCATAATTAAAAATATCGGCATTCCAAGCTTGAGAAAATCCATTGGCTAATAATATTGAATATTTTGTTCCTTCAGGTATTTGATTAAGCGCTTCGTCAAAGGTTAGCATAATGAGTTTCCATGTGGGGCATAACGCCTGAATTCAGCTGACGCATTAGCGGTCGGCTGTAATGATTTGTTAGGTGTGTTGTGCATTGTGATGGTTTTCTATTTTAGGTGTATTTTTGTATAATACATAAGCACCTATCATAGCAACAATACCAATAATTGTTAATGCAATACCAATATTACTCATTTTACCTTCTCCTATTAGCAAAGTTAATCAATGAAATACCAACAATGTATGTGCCAATCCAAAATATAGCACCACCTATCAAATCACTTTGGTTGCTTGTAACCCAAAATGATTTTAAAAACACCAGTGCAGTTACAATATTTGCGAATGCAAATAATGCTTCACTTGCTTTTTGCAGTCCTTCCATGTTAGTAATTTTAACATATTTTTGATAGTAGTTTTAAAGCGTGAGAGATGGACACCTAACGGTGGCGTTGACTTGCCATTCTATCAAGCATATTAGATGCTTGTATCTTTTTTATGCTGGAGAATGGTCTGGTCGAACGGTTGTTTGAAAGCACTTTGTGCCAAGAAAACCGAAGAACAGTTCAGGGCAACGCCACCGTTCAAAAACAAAATATAAATGACCTGATATAAGATATTAGGATAAAAAATATGGGTCTTAACTATCTTAACTAGTTAAGACTCTTATTAAATATTACACACTGTAATACATATCAAACTCTACTGGATGAGGAGAGGCGCGTAGTGCAGTTACCTCTTCCATTTTAAGATTAATAAATGAATCAATGACATTATCAGTGAATACGCCACCTTGCTTTAAAAACTCACGGTCTTTATCCAGTGCTTCAAGTGCTTGATCTAACGAGTTACACACTTTAGGAATAGAGGCTTTTTCTTTTTTTGTTAATTCGTATAAGTCTTCATCACCCGATTTTCCTGGATCAATCTTATTTTTAATACCATCAAGACCTGCCATTAACATCGCTGAAAATGCAAGATATGGATTGGCTGTTGAATCTGGAAAACGCACTTCAATACGACGACCTTTTGGATTAGACACAAAAGGAATGCGAATCGCAGCAGAGCGATTTTTGGCTGAATATGCCAGCATTTCTGGCGCTTCAAAGCCTGGCACTAAACGTTTGTATGAGTTAGTAGAAGCATTAGTAAAGGCATTAAGTGCTTGAGCGTGCTTGACAATACCACCAATATAGTACAGTGCCATTTTGCTTAAATTGCCATATTCATTACCGTCAAATAAATTCTTACCATTTTTGAAAATTGACTGATGAACGTGCATGCCACTACCATTATCAACCGCAATCGGTTTGGGCATAAACGTTGCTGTTTTGCCATAAGCATGTGCAACATTATGGACACAATATTTTAAGATTTGAGTCTCGTCCGCTTTTTTCACCAATGTATTAAATAACGCGCCAATTTCACACTGTCCAGCAGTGCCAACCTCATGATGATGAACCTCAATGGTGACACCCATTTCTTCAATTGCCAAACACATTTGCGCACGTAAATCGTGCAATGAATCCACTGGAGGGACTGGAAAATAACCGCTTTTAATTCTAGGACGATGTCCTTTATTACCACCTTCAAAGTCAGAACCCGACTTCCAATCTGCTTCCTCAGAATTAATTTCATAAAACGCCTTGCCCAAACCAAAGCCTGTATCCCACTTGATGCTATCAAAAATAAAAAATTCTGGCTCGTTACCAAAATATGCAGTATCACCAATGCCCGTTTCATTTAAATAATCTTCGGCTTTTTTTGCAATAGAGCGAGGGTCTTTTTCATAGCCCTTCATATCATTTGATTCGATAATATCACAAGTAATATTAAGCGTAGATTCTTCAGTAAATGGGTCTATTATCGCTGTTGTTGTGTCTGGCATCATAATCATGTCAGATTCATTAATAGGCTTCCAGCCAGCAATCGATGAGCCGTCAAACATTTGCCCCTCTTCTAATTTTTCAGCATTAACGGCGTGTGCTGGAACGCTCACGTGTTGTTCTTTACCAATCGTATCAGTAAAACGAAAATCAACAAATTTCACTTCATTGTCTTCAATCATTTTCATTACATTTTTAGCAGACATATTTTCTCCTTTTTTGACTATTTATATTTGCTGATAGTCTTTGTCAAAATAGCCTGCACCGTTGCAAGCATTATTATTATTGGTTTTATTTTTTAAAAAATAAAGTGCATTATTTTACCCTATTTTTTCTACAAGAATAATAATCTCATCAGTTTTTTCATTAATTGAAATCACACTATGTCCATGCACTTTACACCAAGCAGGTATGTCATGCAATACACCAGGATCGGTGGCAAGCATTTCAATTGTGTCACTAATTTTAATTTTTTCAACCATCTCGCCCAAGCGAATAACGGGCATGGGGCACAACAAGCGCTTAACATTAAGATTGTGTTGCACTCTATTTAGCGCCCTCTTGAGGGGTGTTAATCCAATCTTGAGGCTGGATAAAACGTGTGTACAATCTTGCTTCTTCGCTACCTGGCTCTGGCTCGTATTTATACGCCCAACGTACTAATGGTGGCAATGAGATAAGAATTGATTCGCTACGACCACCTGTTTGCAAACCAAACAAAGTGCCACGGTCATAAACCAAGTTAAATTCAACATAACGCCCCCGACGATAAAGCTGAAATTGCCTTTCATGGTCTGTATAAGGTGTGTCTTTTCTACGCTCAACAATGGGGCGATAAGCTTTAATATAGCCATCACCCACACTTTTCATAAAAGCAAAACACTTATTAAAACCGCCTTCATTCAGATCATCAAAGAACAAACCACCAATGCCACGTTGTTCGCCTCTGTGCTTTAAATAAAAATAATCATCACACCATTTTTTGTATTTTGGATAGACATCTTCACCAAATGGATTACACGCTTGTTTGGCTGATTGATGCCAAAAGATAGCATCTTCGTCAAAACCATAATACGGCGTTAAATCAAAACCACCACCAAACCACCAAATAGGAGTCTCACCTTCTTTTTCAGCGATAAAGAATCGAACATTGGCGTGCGAAGTTGGCACGTAAGGATTATGCGGATGAATGACCAATGACACACCTAAAGCAGTAAAATTACGCCCTGCTAACTCTGGTCTTAATGCGGTTGCTGAGGCTGGCATGTCATCGCCATGGACGATTGAAAAATTAACACCTGCCTGTTCAAACACAGCACCATTGGTGAGTATTCGGGTTAACCCATTGCCTGTCTTGCCTGGCTTTTCCCAAGTGTCTTTAATAAACTCAGCCTCGCCATCTACTTGTTCAAGTTGTTCACAAATATCAAGTTGCAACATTAGTAAGTATTTTTTAATTTGTTTAATCACCTAATTTTTTCTCCTGTTCATAACCCAATTGTTTAGTCCCGAAAAATCTTATGGCTAGGATTCTCTGCTAAAAATCGCTTGTCAACATTATAACATTGTTCAATTAAACTCCCATGGGGTTTTAAACTTCAATGATTTAAGGACACCCCCAAAAACCCAAACCACAACATTCACCATTTTTAACAACAAAACCCCATAAAAACCCTATCACAAAAGCATTTAAGGTAAAATAAGTATAAACGCTAGAGGAAACTCTGTTTTTGTTTGATGCTTGGTCAGCAGCGTCATTGAGGTTAAACATAGGGGCAATAAGCAACGTTGTTAAAATGTTTGGTCGCCACCTCAAAGGCGTGGTTTATGCACTGGCTAACAAATTCAGTAATTCTGTGGCAGAAAGATTGTAATGACAAAATTCAGGTTTTGAAGAGTATTGGCAGAGGCTATTGAACTTTTGATAATTTATTTATAGTTCAAATCAGCGATTATTAGACCTTTCAACTCAATTACTAATTTTATCCATGGCTAAGTTTGCCAATGCATCTGCCATGTCATTACCCTCATCGCCACTATGACCCTTGACCCAATGCCATGCAACATTGTGCTGATTGTTAAGTGCATCTAAGTGTTGCCATAAGTCTATATTTTTAACTGATTTTTTATTGGCAGTTTTCCAACCTTTGGCTTTCCAGTTTTTAATCCATTCGTTAATGCCTGTCATCACATATTTAGAATCGGTAAATAAATCAATGGCAATATCACTGGATTTAATCGCTTCCAGTGCTTTAATGGCTGCAGTCAACTCCATTCGATTGTTGGTGGTATCTTGTTGTGCGCCTTGAAGTTTTTTATCATACTCGCCATATCTAAGCCATACGCCCCAGCCACCAATACCAGGATTACCACGACAACCACCATCTGTATAAATGATTATTCTATTCATCAATATTTATTTGTAGCCAATATTCCAATAATGCCAAATGCCACAAGCGTGACCCATTAAGTGCAGTCATATAATTTTGTGGCTTGTTAATCACTTTACTAATAAACGTTTGATTAAACACACCACGATTGATACATTTACTTGAAGTGAGTATGTCTGACATAAAATCTAAAAATTCACCATGCACATATTTAAGTGCTGGCATTGGAAAATAGCCTTTTTTGCGATCAATAACGCTGTTAGGTAACAAGCCTCTGGCAATTTGTTTGAGTGGGTGTTTGCCTTGATTGAGCATTTTCAAACTCGGTGGCATACTCAAAGCATGTTCTACTAATTTGTAATCCATAAATGGCACGCGCGCTTCCAAACCCCAAGCCATGGTCATATTGTCCACTCGTTTGATAGGGTCATCCACCACCAAACGAGTAATATCAGTGCGCAATACTTTGTCCATAAATGTGTCTGCATTTGCCTTGGCAAATTCGTGATGAATCCAAGTTTCGGTATGATTAGCACTATGATATTGCTGATTAACCGTTTGCAAATATTCTTTATGTGATCTGTCTACATAATGCCTAGTAAAGCGCTCAACCTCAGAACCCGCCTGTGCTTGCATACGCTCATACCAAAAATAACCCGCAAAAGCCTCATCTGCGCCTTGTCCAGAAAGCACCACTTTAATATGTTTAGACACTTGTTCAGATAATAAATAAAATGCCACCGCATCTTGAGCCACCATTGGCTCACTCATATTTGCAACTGCCTCACCAAGTCGTGGTAGTACTTGTGAATTACTAATGACATATTTCTTATGCTGGGTTTTAAATTGGGCAACAATTTGATCAGAATACTCAAATTCAGACCCAGCCTCATCACCAACATCTTCAAAACCAATTGAAAATGTACGTATATCTTCATGCCCCGCTTCTCTAAGTAATGCCACTAAAAGTGATGAATCTAACCCACCAGAAAGCAACACGCCAATTGGCACATCTGCAGCATTCATGCGCTTTAAAATGCTGTGTGTTAAAAGTTCATGCGTACGCTGAATAAACTGCTCACCTGTCAACGCCTCTTTTGGACGTGTGGCCTTTGGTTGCCAATAGGTTCTCTCAACAACCCTACCCCTGCTGTTAATGGTTAATGTCGTTGCTGGTTTGATTTTATCAACACCATTAATAATCGTGTTAGGCGCTGGCACAACGCCGTGTAATGAAAGTTGCTGATGCAGAGCGACAGGGTTAATGCTTTTATCTACGCCTTGCATTGCCAACGCCTGCATGTTAGAAGCAAAACTAAATGCTCGATCTGTTAGATTAAAATAAAGTGGCTTAATGCCCATTCTATCGCGTGCAACAAACAGTTGATTTTGAGTCTTATCCCAAATACAAAAAGCAAACATGCCATCCAAATGCACCACGCAATCCTCGCCCCAATGGTGATAAGCTTTGATAATTACCTCAGTATCAGAATGCGAGAAAAATTGATAACCTTGCTTAATTAAATCCTGGCGCAAAACTTGGTAATTATAAATCGTACCATTGAAAACCAAAACCAAGTCAAGATTTTTATCAATCATTGGCTGATGAGCATGATTAGATAAGTCAATAATAGCAAGTCTTTGATGTCCAAAGCCAATATGACCATCAACCCAAAGACCACTAGAATCAGGACCACGACGTGCAATTTTTTGCATCATCGCCTTGAGTTCACCACCACTCACCATTTGCGTGTCAAATCTTAACTGCCCACAAAGTCCACACATAAAGTTTAATGAAAATGTAAAATGGGTTATTTTATCAAGTATTGTATATCAATAATGGCTCAAACACTCTATGACAAACTGATGGATGCACACGTCATACGCGAAGATGACTCAACCACACTTATTTATATTGACAGGCAACTCATTCACGAAGTGACCTCGCCTCAAGCATTTGAAGGTTTGGCAATGGCAGGCAGAAAACCTTGGCGCACAAGTGCTAACTTGGCAGTACCTGATCATAACGTGCCGACAACCAATCGCTCATCAGGCGTTAGTGGTATTAGTGATCCTATTTCAAAATTGCAAATTGAAACCTTAGACAAAAATTGCGAAACTTTTGGTATTAATGAAATACCCATGAACGACATTCGCCAAGGCATTGTACATGTCATTGGTCCTGAACAAGGCGCTACCTTACCGGGCATGAGCATTGTTTGTGGCGATTCACACACCTCAACCCACGGTGCACTTGGTGCATTGGCATTTGGTATTGGCACCAGCGAGGTTGAGCATGTTTTAGCCACTGGTTGTTTGTGGCAATCTAAATCTAAAAACCTTAGTATTGAAGTTACTGGCAAGCTTAATAAGCATGTCAGTGCAAAAGACATTGCACTCTACATTATCGGTCAAATCGGCACTGCAGGTGGCACAGGCTATGCGATTGAATTTAGTGGTGATACCATTCAAAATCTATCAATTGAAAGCAGAATGACACTGTGCAACATGGCAATTGAGGCTGGTGCACGTGTGGGCATGGTTGCTGTTGATGATAAAACCATTGACTATGTCAAAGGTCGCCCATTAGCACCTTCAGGCGTTAAATGGGACAAGGCAGTAAAATATTGGCACACACTACATTCTGATAAGGACGCGCACTTTGATAAACTCATCCGTTTTAATGCAAAAGATATTAAGCCTCAAGTTACTTGGGGCACATCTCCAGAAATGGTCGTGGCAATTGATGGGTATGTACCCAACCCTGCTAAAGCCAAAAATCAAACCGAAAAAAATAGCTGGGAAAATGCACTTAATTACACCCATCTTAGCGCTGATACAAAAATATCAGACATTAAAATCGACAAAATCTTTATTGGCTCATGCACCAACTCACGAATTGAAGACTTGCGTATTGCAGCCAGTGTTTTAAAAGATAAAAAAATTGCCAATAATATCAAACTTGCCTTGGTCGTACCTGGTTCAGGACTGATTAAAAAACAAGCCGAAGAAGAAGGGTTGGATAAAATTTTTCTAAACAGTGGCTTTCAGTGGCGTGAAGCAGGTTGTTCAATGTGTTTAGCCATGAATGCGGATAAATTGGAAATTGGTGAGCGTTGTGCCTCTACTTCCAATCGTAATTTTGAAGGTCGCCAAGGAGAAGGCTCATTTACCCATTTAGTCAGTCCTTACACTGCCGCTAAAAGTGCAATTTGTGGGCGGTTTTGTTAATATGAATACAGTTAAAGAAGTTATATTAAAAAGCCTCGAAGACCTAAAAAACTATGCACTACTCCTGAAGTTTAAAACTAAAGAATATTGTTTGTTTAAAATAAACTATTTACATCTACTAAAACTATCTTATAAAAGATTTATCAAATAGTAATACTAGATATTGAATGAATAAAATGAAAACAGTAGTAGTAAATAATAAAAACATTAAACAAGTTATAAAATCGTTTGTTAATAAATTTGGAAAAAATGTAGATCTTAATCATCTAGATGTTAGTAATGTAACTGATATGAGTTATATTTTTGCTTATAATGATTTCAATGGAGACATTAGTAATTGGGATACTAGTAATGTGTCTAATATGGATAGTATGTTTTACCTTGCCATAAATTTCAATAGTGATATTTCTAACTGGGATGTTAGTAATGTAACTGATATGCATGATATGTTTAGTTATTCTAATTTTAATCAAGATATTTCTAATTGGAATGTTAAGAATGTAACTAATATGGATAGTATGTTTGCTTATGCCAAGAATTTCAATCAGGATATTAGCAATTGGAATGTTAAGAATGTAAAAGATATGTGGAATATATTCAGATTCAGATATGATAATTGGGAAGTTGACGTTATTAAAGAACACTACAATGGAATTATTCCAAAGGGTAGAATTCTAGATGTTCTAAAACATGATTATCCAGAGTATTTTATTTAAATATTTAAACTATGTTTTAATAGATTTATCAAAGGCAATTTCGCTATTGATTAATAAAAAAAAGGAAGGAAGGAAAAACAAAATACAACAGACTTTTCGAGAATATTATGAGGATGAATTTTTAAACAAACTAAACACATAGAAAATCAAACCCAATTTTCAACCCTTAACCCATCAATACGTTTAAATTCTTTTTCATTATTGGTCACCAAAATCAAACCTTCACTAATTGCATGCCCTGCGATATGTAAGTCATTTACCCCAATTGGCATACCTTTTTTATCTAAATCTGCACGAATAATGCCATATTGTTTCGAAGCTTTTGAAGTGTAATCTAATACATTTAAATGTGAGACAAAATCCTCAAGAATTAAACGATTGTTTTTCTGCTGTTGAGATTTCTCTACGCCATGAATTAGTTCTGACAAACTAATGCTGGAGATTGCCATTTGCCCAGTTTTTTCATTAAAGATATTTAATAGTTCAATGGGTTTGCGTTTAATCACATAAATACAAATATTGGTGTCAAGCAGATATTTATTCATCAAATGACTCACGCTCACACTCAAGTTGTACCGCCCTTTCAGATAAAAAATCATTACTAACTTGTATATCTGAGAGAAAAAAGTTATCCCATGCACTATCAATTGGCGATATAATTCTGTCCTTATTATTAACACGAATAAATACTTCTTTAACCGAACTGTCTAAGCGTACATCAAGTGGCAATCTTACAGCTTGAGTTTTATTATTTAAAAACACTGTACCAGTTGTCATAACAAACTCCTTAAATAAAATATACCATTAGTATATACCATAAAAATAAAAATGCAAAAATTTACTACTTTAACCTCAATAGCTGTACCACTTGAACGTGCTAATATTGATACCGATGCGATTATTCCTAAGCAATTTTTAAAATCAATTAAGCGTTCTGGTTTTGGTGTTAATTTGTTTGATGAGTGGCGTTATCTAGACCAAGGTGAGGTTGGTATGGATAATTCTAAACGTCCGCTTAATATGGATTTTGTGTTGAATCAGGCAAAATACCAAGGGGCAAAAATACTACTGACACGGGAGAATTTTGGCTGTGGCTCAAGCCGTGAACATGCGCCTTGGGCGTTAGAGGATTATGGTTTTAAAGCAATTATTGCTCCTAGTTTTGCAGATATTTTTTATAACAATTGTTTTAAAAATGGTATTCTACCAATTGTTCAAAACAACCATGTCATGGATGAATTATTCGCATTAGAAGGCAGGATTACCATTGAACTTGACTCTCAAAGCATTCAGGCCAATGGCAAAATCCATCAATTTGAAGTGGATTCTGAACGTAAAAGACGTTTGTTAAATGGACTTGATGACATTGACTTAACATTGCAACATAAAGATGAAATTAAGGCATTTGAAAAAATATATTTTAATAAATACAGCTGGTTATGATTGGTAAACTCACGGGCGTTATTTTAGAAAAAACCCCACCTGAAATTTTGCTTGAAGTCGGCGGTATTGGCTATGAAATTCTATGCCCAATGTCAAGTTTTTATGCAATCAGTGATGAAAAGCAACTGTCGCTGTACACCCACTTATCCATCAAAGAAGATGCGCATACTTTATATGGTTTTGTATCTAAAGATGAAAAAACCTTATTCAGAGAACTGATTAGAGTCAATGGCATTGGCCCTAAGGTTGCGCTGGCCATTTTGTCTCACCTTGATATTGTCTCACTGATGAATGCCGTTGCTAATGAAGATGATATTTTGCTTGCTAAAACCCCAGGTATTGGCAAAAAAACAGCACAAAAGTTGATTGTAGAACTTAAAGACCGTTTAGAAAAACTAGAACTAAGCAGTAGCAACCATCAAAGTATTATTTCAAATTCCAGCACAAACTCTAACATCAAACAAGCATCAGCCGCTTTACAAGCGCTCGGCTTTAAAGTTAAAGAGTCTGAAAGAATGCTGGCTGTTATCAACGACAAAACACTCTCCACTGAAGATATTATCCGCTTAGCACTTAAAAATAAATAATTTTTAGAGTCTAGGTGTTTAGTATAAAATCAATCCTTTTTTTTAATTATTTAAAGGAGAGTCATGTTTAGATTGAGCAAAATATTTTTATTAATGACACTAACGGTAACTATTCTTACAATGGGGGGGTGTGCTAATAGACCAGAAAGTATTGCTTCATCTTACATGTCCCATGAAAGGTATATTAATGGTAGTTGTGCAGTTTTGACCACACAAATGGCAGATGCTAGAGCCAGTCTTGCTAAATTTTCAGAAATGCAAAATTCAAAAGCAACTGGAGATGCATGGGGCGTATTTTTATTGGCCGTTCCATTTAGTAAATTATCAGGCGACAGCGAAGCAGATGTTGCCAAATATAAAGGCATGATAGAAGCAATAGAAACAGCACAAATAAAGAATAAATGTAAAGGCGTTTAATGTGTCTAGCGATAATAAATGCTGATTAAGGGCATTAAATTATTACTCACTTTATTTATAACAACCGCCTTTCTTGGCGGTTGTTCTACTTCTAGTGTGTTTGAATTTAATACTTGGCAAACCAAGGATCAGCTTTACAAGGTTAGTAAACAGTTAAAAATTGGGGATGTTATTATCACTAGCAAAGACTGGAAAAAACCCATGTCATGGTTTGGACATTCTGTAATCATGGTTAGTAAGCACAAAGTTGGGGAGTATCCAGAGTTGTGTTATGGATATTACGAAACAGATGTGATACTTTGGCTTAGCAAGAAAAAAGAGTTTACGGTGTTAAGATATAAAGCATTTAATGAGAAGTTTAAAACAGCCTTTTTAAAAAATCTACCCAACACTAAACACAAGCAATATAAGATAGTTGAGAAAACTGATGGCAGTGCATTTTATTGTTCACAGTATATTTGGTACTTATATTGGAAAACTGCTAAAGATTTAGGCTATGATTTAGATGTTGATAAGGACAGTGGTTATTTTGTTACCCCGTATGATTTATTAAATTCCAAATATTTTGATAAGGTATTGTTGA
>JAUVOQ010000073.1 GCA_030599095.1 Candidatus Ruthturnera sp. | reverse complement strand
TGTCTTGAAGAATAAAGTATATGAAACGCTCAGTAGTTTGGAGGATGAGGTTTGTAAGTTTTTAGCAGGGATTAACCCACAAACTATTCGTAGTGTTTGTGGATACAATATGTATAATTAAATTTGATAATTGGTATAACATCAGCTTTTGTATAATCTTTGAATGATTGCTTGGGTCTAAAGGTTTGACAAGTCCTCACAAAGGTCTTTTTGTCTATAATCGCTTCATCGCTTAATTCGCCATGATACATTCTGTGTTTTTTAACCACATCGGCATCGCTGATGTTTGAAGTCTTTGATGGTAAACCTTGTTGGTCAATATGGGGTTTACTAGCCAGCCAGTCTGCTAGAAAATAATTGGTGACTAGAATTTTCATATTGATGGTGCAGTTTCTTTGAAAGTTACTGGGCAGCACACCTGATTGACTGATTGATTCTTCAAAGACTTCGCCTTTGAATTTATAGCCGCTCGGGTTGTTGTGTTTGCAATATGGTAAATCATTCACCAGTTTGTAAGTCATTCTTCTAACAAAGCCTCTACTGGTCTTTGCTTCATAAGTGCAAAACTCAAGCATAAAGAATGGAATGTTGTATTGCTGTTCTGTTATTTGTTTAAGTCTTGATACAAAGCCGTAAGTGGCAGGGTACTCGGCAGAGGTGTTATTAAAGACAACGCAATCACCACGCCATGGTTGCAATTTGCCTTGTTCTAAGAGTTTGAGCAGCATCATCGCACTGGTTCTGCCCCCACTAAAACTAACGATGCTTGGTATGAGCAGTTCTTGTTCTGTTTGTTTATCAATTAGGCTGGGTTTTAGTTTGTCAAAAATAGCGCTAACAACTTTGGTGTTGACAGCGTTGCCGATGCAGGCGTATCTTTGTCGGTCTGATATGGGCTCGCCTAACTTGCCAAATTGAGTCCAGTTGTCAGGAAAGTCTTGTAATCTTTCAGATTCAATGGGGGTGAGTCTTCTGGCTCTTTCGTTGACAAGATACAGGCCTGTATTTGCACCCATGCCACCGCCTTTAGAATTCAACGTGATGCCAATGCCACTAGGGTTATAAATTCTAGCGCCTTGGATTAAGCCAGGCTGGGTTAATTGAATAACGTAATTGGTATGATTTTTTGTCAGTGCATAACTCACACCATCGCCTCTTGATAAAATGCCCGATCCCCCATTTTTTTTACCAAGCTGTTTGTCTCTAAAGCCTCTTTCAGCGTTATAAGCAATCACTTTAATGCCCTCGCCTTTGTTGGTCGTCAGTGTAGGTGCAATGACATTAGAGTCATAAACCTTGCCATTCATACCTGTGCTTGATGGATTGACGTTGCCAATGACTTGTGCTTTCCCAGTTACTTGCGCCTGCCCACTTTCAATAATGTAGGACCCTGACCTAGTTCCGTCTGCTGATTTTGCGATGATGGTATTGGTAACAATTTGCTGTTTTGATAATTCAGCAGTCGTTGAGTTTGGGTAGCGGATAAGTAGTATTTTTTTGGGATGGTCTCCACGGGTTCTAGAATAGCCAATAATGAACACTCTATTTCGGTCTTGCGGCGAGCCGTGATGTTTGCAGTTAAGCACCTGCCACTGGGCATCGTACCGAAGTTCATCCAATGTTTTGATAAGGATGCCAAAGGTTCGTCCTTTGTCGTGTGATAGCAATCCTCGGACATTTTCAAGTACAAACACTTTTGGGCGTTTTGCGTTAAGAATTCTGACAATGTCAAAAAATAATGTGCCTCTTGTGTCTTTAAAGCCTTGTCGTTCTCCTGCCACAGAGAAAGGCTGGCATGGGAATCCGCCAACCAGGCAGTCAAATTCTGGCAACTTGTTTTCGTTAATTTTTATGACATCGCCGTAGTCCTTGTGGGTTTTATGGTGGGTTTTAAAGTGTTTTTGATAGATTGATTTTGCGTAAGGGTCTGTTTCACTAAAGCCAACGCACTGAGCGTAGGGTATGGCTTTTTGAATGCCCAGTTCAAAGCCGCCAATGCCTGAGAATAAAGAGAAATAGGTGAAGGCTTGGTTTTTATCCTTTTTATGGTTTATGGTGTTTGGCATTCTGGTCATCAATATTAATCATAATCATTGACAATCTCATCATCACTTGCCCAAACCCAGCCATCATGATTTGAAGGGGTTCTGACAATGACAGCGTTTTTATGCACGCCGCTAAAGTTTGGTTGTTCTTTAACGGTAAACGCTTGACCAAGATACTCGTTGTACCAACACTGATCACTATTAGATTTTTTAGTAATTTTAATTTTAATGCTCATTGATTTACCTCACTTTTCTCACTTTCATTTGACTGGGCGATAGACGTCCACATACATTAACCAGCCCTACTTTTTTATGGCATTGTTGTTTGATAACAGCCTCTAGTTTTTGCTGGTTAAATCCTTGTATGACTTGTCCATTAATCACCAAGGTTGGGGTGGCGGATACGCCCAATGCTTGGGCAATTTTTCTGTGTTTTTTTAATAAGGCTCTGCCTTTTTTGCAACTGTCCATCTCAGTAAAAGATAGTTTTGACTCTAAGGTTTGCTTGAGGGCAGTTTCATAGTTTTCAGGGGATTGACAAAGAATGTGCACGGCTTCTTTGTGTGCGTTTGGGTGGAGTTGATCAATCGGGGTTAAGACTATTTTACGAGTGACTAAGTCTTTGTTGTGTTTGTCCTTATAGGCGTTATTTATGGTGCTTATCCATTGATTAAAACGCCGACAGAATGTGCAATCAGTATCCGTAAACTCAATCATTTCAATAACGCCTGTGCCAATGACAAGTGCGGTGCTGAGATCAAGATTGGCGACTTTCCTAGATTGCCATTTATTGCGTGTTTGTTCTGACAAAGAAACACCATTGTTGGTATAAACCTCACCTAAGAATATTAACGCTTGGGTGGGGCTAAAATAAACCACTTGGTTGTTGACTTCAGCTTGATACCAAAAGTTAATGGGGGCAGGCTCAAAGTTGGTGAAGGTTGTTTGTTTGAAGGTTGCTTTGAGTTGCTTGGCAAATAAACTTTGAATGTTTTTATGAAGGCTTTGGGCTTCTTGATTAACGCTTAGATCTTCTTGGCTAACTGCTAGTGCTTCTTGATTAACTGCTAGCGTTTCTTGATTAGCGCTTTGGGCTTCTTTATGAGTTGTTTGAACGTCTTTATTAACGGCTTGAACTGCTTGTTTAACGCTTAGATCTTCTTGGTTAACGGCTAGCGCTACTGGCTTTCCAATGAACAGTAGCACCCCTAAAAACAAAAGGAATGACGCAGCAAGAAAAAGTTTACCGCCTTTATTGACCTCAAATGCTTTCTTTAGGGGGTTTGTTACCCTTGTTTTGTCTATTTCTGCTTGTTTTATAAGTTCTTTTTTCATGTTGTTTCTCCTTTGTTTAAAAACAGGTTTGTCTGTCTTTTATTCTCATCTAAATAGTCAATGTTTTGTCTATTTTGTCTATTTTTAGTTGTTTCATAAGTCCTCAACAGCAATGACACCGTCAATAGGTGAAAAGCACTCCTGACCATAAGCATCATCAAACCAAAAACGCAAGCCACCGTTAAACCAGTTGACAACCTTTGCTTTTGTTTTGTGAACATACGCAAGGGTTGGTATAAATGGATCGGCGCGCTTGATTGTTATCAAGTACTCTTTACCTATT
>JAUVOQ010000002.1 GCA_030599095.1 Candidatus Ruthturnera sp. | reverse complement strand
TTTTTTGACAAAAAGACACAACACAACAATAAAAAGCGATGATATTGGCTATTTTTTTGAATCAAAGTTGATTTTTACTGGATTTTTTTAATTTGCCTAAGAATAAAACTGGATTTTTAGATTTTGATGATTGTTTTAGGGCTTATTTGGTAAATCGCACCTAGCAATCTTTTACTCTTAGCGCCTGTCACCGATGGTAAATTTGATGGCAAGCCTGCCAAGGTTCGCTGAGCAAAAAAACCAAATGCAGCGGCCTCTACATAATCCACGAATACGCCCAAATCATTGGTCAGTATAACTTTGCTATCAGAGTTTTGATACACCAAACGCTCAAACAAAAATAAATTGTGCACACCCCCACCACATAAATACACGTCTGCACCCGTAGGAATATTTGCAGAAACGCTCATTACGGTCAGTTCTAGCAAAGTTCTTTGTACGTCCTCAAGAGGCTCAGTGCCATTTAGGTGTTGTGAGAGCCAATCTAAATTAAAATATTCTGGTCCAGTGCTTTTGGGCGGTTTTTTTGTAAAATAATCATCTACAAGCATTGAATTTAATAGGGTCTGGTTCACCAACCCAGAGCGTGACCAAATGCCCTCTTTATCATAATCTAGCCCTTTGCTTTTTTTTATCCAATTGTCTAGTAACGTATTAGCAGGACCTGTATCAAACCCAATTACTTTGCCATTAAAGCTGTGAGTAATGTTAGCAATACCGCCTAAATTGATAATGACGCCATCTTTGCCATTAAGCATATGCTGATGATAAAGTGGTGTGAGCGGTGCGCCCTGACCACCAGCGGCCACATCTTGCATACGAAAATCAGCCACCGTAGTAATGCCTGTTTGTTCAGCAATTAAGGCGCCATGCCCGATTTGCATCGAATACTTGCCACCTTGATGATAAATCGTTTGACCATGTGAACCGATTGCTTTGATATTCTCTGCGCTCAATTTTGCTTGTTGCAATAATAAATTTACCATATCAGCAAAGCAGCTTGCCACTTGGATGTTAATATTGGCCAAATTTTCTAATGAGGTTTTTGAATTTTGGGTTAATTTTAATAGGCTTTGCCTTAGTTTATCAGGATAGGGCAGATAGGCTTGAGTTAGTATTTTCCTGCCCGTCTCATTAATAATAACGCCATCAACACCATCAAGGCTCGTGCCTGACATCAGGCCAATATAATTAGCCATGACATTTTTTATATTTTTTGCCTGAGCCACAAGGACAGGGGTCGTTTCGCCCTACTTTTCTCTCTTTTCTTTGATAGGTGTTTTGTTGGGTGGTTTGTGCTTCAAAATCATCAGTACTGGCTTGGTGCTGGATTTGTTCATCTGGAGAACTGTATATCGCTTGTTCATTTGGGGCAGTGTGTGTTGCTTGTACACCTTCATTGTTTTGTTGCTCAATGTCTGAGACGTCGGTATTTTCATTAATGCTAACGCTTGATAGAGATTTAACAATTTGAATATTAATGGTGTCTAGCAGCGAGGTAAACATATCAAACGATTCACGCTTATATTCTTGCGTTGGATTTTTTTGTGCATAGCCACGTAGATTAACACTTTGGCGTAAATAATCCATGGCTGCTAAGTGCTCTTTCCAATAATGATCAAGGGTTTGCAACATGACTGCTTTTTCAAATTCGCGCATAGGCTCAGTGCCGACCATTTCTTCTTTGCGGTCACAAATTGTACCAAGCCCTTGGGTAATTTTCGATTGTAATTCATCAATATCAACACCTTCATCAAGCCATTGTTGTAATGGGAAATCAGCTGAATAATCCGATTTTAGTGCATTATGAAAGCCTTCAACGTCCCAATCCTCTTCCATCAATTCGGCTGAAATATAGTTTGCAAAAAGCGCTTCAATGACTTTTTCTCTAATACTGATAAAACGATCTTGAACATCACCGACACTCATCAAATCATCACGCAATTGATAGATAACTTTTCTTTGGTCATTGGCAACATCATCATATTCTAAAAGGTGCTTACGTGCATCGTAGTTCATGCCTTCTACTTTTTTTTGGGCATTTTCAATGGCTCGATTGACCATTTTATGCTCAATCGCCTCGCCTTTTTCCAGACCCAATCTTTGCATCATAGATGCCATTTTTTCGCTGGCAAAAATGCGCATTAAATTATCTTCTAACGACAAATAAAAACGAGTTGAGCCCACATCGCCCTGACGCGCGGCACGACCACGCAATTGGTTATCCACTCGGCGTGACTCATTGCGTTCTGTGCCCACAATATGCAAACCACCCGCTTTAATAACGCTGTCATGCTGCGTTTGCCAGTCAACTTTTTGCTTATCCGTTGCCTCTTCGGGCAATTTACCACCAAGCACAATGTCCGTGCCACGACCTGCCATGTTGGTTGCAATGGTCACTGCGCCAATACTGCCAGCATTAGCAATAATAACAGCTTCACGCTCATGCTGTTTGGCATTTAAAACTTCGTGTTTAATGTTGTTTTTTGTTAATAGGTCGGAAATTAATTCTGAGTTTTCAATACTGCTAGTGCCAACCAATACAGGCTGCCCGCTTTGCTGACAATTAGCAATATCAAGCGCAATGGCTTTAAACTTTTCTTGCGTTGTTAGATAAATTTGGTCTGATTTGTCCGCACGTGCAGATAGACTATTAGGCGGAACAACCACGGTCTCTAACCCATAAATATCTTGGAACTCTACCGCTTCAGTATCGGCAGTGCCTGTCATGCCTGAAAGTGTTGCATAAAGCCTAAAGTAGTTTTGAAAAGTAATTGAGGCGAGCGTTTGGTTTTCCTTCTTAATGCTCACCCCTTCTTTGGCTTCAATCGCCTGATGCAATCCTTCTGACCAGCGACGACCTAGCATAGTCCTGCCAGTAAATTCATCAACAATCACAACCTCATCATCTTGCACAATATAGTCCACATCTTTTTGGAATAAAATGTGTGCACGCAACGCTGAGTTAATATGTTGCATTAACAAAATATTGCTCGCATCATAAAGGCTTGCGCCCTCTGGCAGAGCGCCAGAATCAATCAATAAATCCTCGGCTTTGCCGTGGCCATCGTCAGTTAGAAGCACTTGTTTGTGTTTTTCCTCAACAGTATAATCACCCGCCACTTCAATGACTATTTCCTTGCCTTCGCCACTTTCTGTTTGCTTGGTAAAATTAGGAATCATGCGATTAATGACCTGATAAATTTGCGCATAATCATCCGCTGGACCAGAAATAACCAAAGGCGTTCTAGCCTCGTCAATTAAAATCGAATCCACCTCATCCACAATGGCAAAATTAAGTATGCGCTGTACTTTTTGCTCAGAAGTAAATGCCATGTTGTCACGAAGATAATCAAAGCCCAACTCATTATTAGTTGCATAGGCAATGTCACATAAATAAGCGACCTGTTTGTCTTCATGTGCCATGTTTGAGGTGATAATGCCTACGCTCATGCCTAAAAAATAAAACACTTTACCCATCCACTGCGCATCACGAGTGGCCAAGTAATCATTTACAGTGACTATGTGTACGCCTTTGCCACCAAGTGCATTAAGATAGGCAGGCAAAGTTGCCACTAAAGTTTTACCTTCGCCTGTGCCCATTTCTGCGATGTTGCCATCATTAAGCACCATACCACCAATGAGTTGCACATCAAAGTGCCTAAGACCTAGCACTCGTGTTGATGCCTCACGAATCACGGCAAATGCCTCAACAAGGATTGAATCTAGAGACTCTTGATTGTCAATTCTGTCTTTAAATTCTTGAGTTTTGGACTTAAGTTGCTCATCACTAAGTGCTTTCATGCTTGGTTCTAATTCATTAATTTGACCAACAGTTTTATATAACACCTTGATAAGTCGATCGTTTCTAGAACCAACAATCTTTGATAAAACTTTATTTATAATACTCATTAGAAATATGTTTAAATTAATTTAAAAACCTATTTTCTCATAGATATATAAATGTGTCAGTATAAAACCTTAACAAATCTTGCAAGTTTTGTGCCCAGCGGTCAACTTGGACAACTATTTACCCAAGCAAAGACCTATAATCAAATCAATGTTGAACTTGTTAAGCTTATACCCAGCACACTAAAACCGCTTGAATTGTGCTTAATCAAAGACAACACGGCAACCTTAATAACTCAAAACCAGGCCGTTGCCTTTAGCGCTCAAAAGCAATTAATGGTATTGCTAGAACTTTTGACACAAATACCAACACTTGAATCTATAACACGCATAGAAATCAAAATTAGTATCAACAAATAGCACTCATAAAAAATTATTTACTATAAAGCCTAATATGCGTTATAATAACCAAAATTTAAAAATTAGATTACGAATATTCATAACAATGCAAAGGTCTCAAAATAAAGGATAACCCTATGTC
Organism: Candidatus Ruthturnera sp.; assembly: GCA_030599095.1. Classification (GTDB taxonomy): domain Bacteria; phylum Pseudomonadota; class Gammaproteobacteria; order PS1; family Pseudothioglobaceae; genus Ruthia. The sequence goes on along the minus strand of JAUVOQ010000002.1, from coordinate 54,148 downwards.
AGAACAAGAGATAGACTTAAAGAAAAGGCGCTTTTTAACAAGCGCTACAAGTGTAGTTGGTGCGGTAGGTGTTGGTTTTGTCTTGGTGCCGTTTTTATCATCATGGATGCCTTCAGCAAGAGCAAAAGCTGCTGGCGCACCCGTTGATGTTGATATTAGCAAGTTAGATAACGGGCAGTTGGTTAGAGTTCTATGGCGGAAAAAGCCTGTTTGGATTTTTAAGCGTGACAAAACAACCATTGAAAATTTAAGCACGTTGGACGGTATCTTAATCGACCCTAATAGCAACGAACTCTCTCAACAGCCAGAATACGCTAAAAATCTTTATCGCTCAATCAATCCTGATATTGCCGTTATTATTGGCGTTTGCACCCACTTAGGCTGCTCGCCAACTTATCGACCTGAATTGGGTGCTACCGATCTGGGTGGAGACTCATGGAAGGGTGGTTTTTACTGTCCTTGCCATGGTTCTAAGTTTGACTTAGCAGGCAGAGTTTATGCGGGTACTCCAGCACCAACAAATTTGGTCATTCCGCCTTATTATTTTGTCGCCGATTCTCTGATTCGAATTGGCATTGACCCAAAAGCATAATCAGGAGAACAGGATGGACAACAACAAAAACTGGATCAATCAAAGATTTCCACTCACCAAAGTTTGGAACGAACATTTAGCGGAATATTACACCCCTAGAAATTTTAATTTCTGGTATTTTTTTGGCTCATTGGCCATGTTGGTATTAGTGATGCAGATTGTAACTGGCATTTTCTTAACCATGCACTTTAAACCTGATGCTGCACATGCCTTCGCTTCAGTTGAATATATTATGCGTGATGTTGACTGGGGCTGGCTTATTCGTTACTTACACTCAACGGGTGCCTCTGCTTTTTTCATTGTTATTTATTTGCACATGTATCGTGCCTTGCTTTATGGCTCATACAAAGCCCCACGTGAGTTGATTTGGATTTTAGGCATGGTGCTATATATTGCATTAATGGCAGAAGCCTTTATGGGTTACGTATTGCCATGGGGGCAAATGTCATACTGGGGTGCACAAGTTATTATCTCACTATTTGGCTCGGTGCCTGTATTTGGTCCAGACATCCTAACCTTCATCTTGGGCGACTATGCCGTGGGCGACCCTGCGCTAAATCGTTTCTTTTCATTACATGTGGTTGCTTTACCGTTGATTTTAGTTATTTTGGTGTTTTTGCACATTGTGGCATTACACACAGTAGGCTCAGGCAGTCCAGACGGGATAGAAATCAAGAAAAACAAAAACAAAAATGGCATTCCTAAAGATGGCATTCCGTTTCACCCATACTACAGCGTTAAAGATATTGTGGGCGTGGTGGTATTTTTAATGATTTTCTCAGCCGTTGTGTTTTTCGCCCCAGCAATGAATGGCTATTTCTTAGAAGGTACCAATTTTGTTGAAGCAAATCCACTTCAAACACCCGTTCATATTGCACCACTTTGGTACTTAACGCCTTTTTATTCAGTGCTAAGAGCTATTCCACCTATGTTTGGCTCGCAATTCCCAGGTGTGATTGGCATGTTTGCAGCGTTATTAATTTTAATTGCATTACCGTGGTTAGACAGATCCAAAGTGAAATCAATCCGCTACCGTTCATGGCCTTATAAGGTTGCCTTGGGTGTTTTTGTTGTCAGTTTTGTCGTGCTTGGCTACTTAGGTATGCAGCCAGTAACGCCAATTAATGCACTACTGGCAAGAGTATTTACAATTACTTATTTTGGGTTTTTTATCCTAATGCCTTGGTTTACCTCCATTGGAAAAACCAAACCAGTGCCAACAAGACTCACGGAGTAAATGATGAAAAAACAACTACACACAGCACTAATAACAGTTGCGATTTTAACTTTTTGTTTTAATGTCTTCGCCGCAACCGAGATTCGCCTAGACCATGCCAATACTAACATCAATGATAAAAAATCGTTGCAAAGAGGTGTAAAATTATTTATGAATTACTGCCTTGGCTGTCATTCAATTCAATTCATGCGCTACAATCGTATTGGAAAGGACTTGTTTTTAAATGATGTCATTGTTGCTTATGAGAAAGCAAAAGTAGCTGTGTTAAACAATCAGCCATTAGAGCATAGCGACCTTGTGGCTCTTTCAAGGGCATTTGATAATAAAATCACTAATCTCAATCAAGCTAAACGTTTTTTTGCAAAAATTTCTGAAGAAGAAATTGAAGAAAACTTAATAAAAACCACCGATAAAGAAGTGAGGGAAAATCTAATATTCGCCGATGAAAAAATAGGCTCACTAATCACTTCAGCCATGTCTGTTTCTGATGCCAACCAATGGTTTGGCAACCCCCCCCCAGACTTGTCTTTGGTATCGCGTTCAAAAGGCGTAGACTGGATATACACTTACTTGCGTGGGTTTTATAAAGACGATTCACGTGTATTTGGTGTAAACAACCATGTACTAGCAAATACCTCTATGCCGAATATTTTATGGCAGTTAAAACAAGACAAACCTAGCAAAGAATTTGATCAAGATATCAGAGACATTACTAACTTCCTAGACTATGTTGGTGAGCCAGCTAAACTGGTACGATTTGACCTTGGTATTAAAGTCTTAGGCTTTTTGTTCATCTTATTCATTTTTTCTTATTTACTGAAAAAAGAATACTGGAAAGATGTTAAGTACGGCAAATGGCGTGCTAAGGATTAATTTCTAATACAAATAAAGTTCACTCTAATATAACGGCGTTTTTAAAAGCGCCGTTTTTATTATTTTTAAAGGCAGTCATTATGTTAACAAAACCTAACCCCGCCTCAACAACGCTTTATTCTTCACCACAAGATATACAGTCCCATGTAGTGCGTTTTATCATGGCCGAGAAAAATATCGAAAGAGAGGTATTAAACTTAAAAATTGAGGAAATTCCTGAAGAAATTCTAGAGATTAATCCGTGCCAATCACTGCCCACTTTGTTTGATAGGGGGCTTGTTTTATATGATCTTTCAGTGATGATAGAATATCTTGATGAGCGTTTTCCATTTCCGCCATTATTGCCTGTAGATCCAATTGGAAAATCAGAGAAAAGATTGCTTATCTTTAGATTTACTAGAGCGTCTGGTTGTTGGTTTGAATTGGTCAATACTATTGAATCAGGCAGCAAGAAAGACGCTAACAAAGCACGTAAAATCCTAAAAAGCAGTCTGATTGAATTAGCACCTTTGTTTGCTTATAAACCTTTCTTTAAGAGCGACGATATGACCATTGTTGATGCTTGCCTAGGTGCTTTATTATGGCGTTTAAAAAAACTTGACATTGAGTTGGGCACACCAGGAAAAGCCGTTATAGATTATGCAAATAGCCTTTTTGCTAGAGACAGTTTTAAAGCAAGCCTAACCGACTGCGAAAAAGAATATAACTAAAAAACAATGGTTGTGCTTTCTGTAGCGCCCTACTTAATCAGAGCTTATCATGCATGGATGGAAGACGCTGAGTTAACCCCTCACGTATTGGTTGACTGTACCTATTCAGGCGTGGTTGTGCCAAAACAATTTATTCAACAAGACAAAATTGTTCTAAATATTGCCAGCAACGCAACTCATGACTTGGTTATCAATAATGACAATCTTAGCTTTAAAGCAAGGTTTGCTAATAAGTCGGTTGATATTTTTGTGCCTATTAATGCGGTTGCTAGCATTTATTCGGGTGAAAATGGCGAAGGCATGTTGTTTGAAACCGAAGAAACAAAACCAAACTTAACGCTGCTTGATTAAATCGCTAGAAACCTTTGCATCATTATGGATGATTGACAAAATAACAGATTTCATTAAATTGGCTTTCAAACGCCGCCAAATCATCTTGATTAAATACATTGATACCAATGTCCGTATATTGAGCGATTGCCTGCGCATTGTTTAACAAGTTAGGTTGAACCTGATTCAACACCAACATGCTTATATTAAGCCCACAACGTTGGGCTGCATTAATGCTAAGCAACGCCTGATTAACTGCACCTAGTTCATCTTTGACCACCAGTGCCACTGGCATATCAAGTGCTTGAATTAAATCACTGTTTAATGCTTGTGTTGCTATTGGAGAAAGTAGCCCACCTGCCCCTTCAACAACAACAAACTCATCTGCCATACAAGCATCAACCAAATCGTCTAAAGTAAGTTTTGATCCCAAAGTCTGGCTTGCCATTTGCGCACTACTACACGCCTCAAACTTATATCGGCACACTTTGTCAATGGGCTCATTAATATTGCAAGCCTTGGATAATAACAAGGCATCCTTTGGTATTAACCGCCCATTCTGATTTTCACAATCACTTTCAACTGGCTTTCTAACACTCACCTTGCGAGTATTTGCCAATAACCTAATCAAGTGTTGAGCAATAAATGTTTTGCCAACATTGGTACCACTGCCACTAATGAATAATCCTTTCATGAATAATAATTTTAACAGCAAAAATGTATAATACCACCCATGCATAACAACTTAAAAACCCAGTTCTGTGGGCTTTCGCTCAACTCACCCATTGTTCTTTTGTCAGGCTGTGTTGGCTTTGGTGAAGAATATACGCGTATTGATGGATTTTCTAATGCCGATGTGGGTGCTGTTTGTCTAAAAGGCATAACCCTAGAGCCACGCCTTGGCAATATCCCTCATCGAGTATGCGAAACGCCTAGTGGTATGATTAATGCCATTGGATTGCAAAATCCTGGTACTCATGCGGTGATTAACAATATTCTGCCAAAATTAGATAAAGTCGAAACTCGTTTTATCATTAACATTTCTGGCTCATCTATTGAAGAATATGGCGAAATTGCCAAACGTTTTGATGACACCGATATTGATGCAATTGAAATTAACATCTCTTGTCCAAATGTCAAAGAAGGTGGTGTGGCTTTTGGCAATGACCCAGATATGTCTTATCAAGTTGTAGAAATTTGCCGAAAGAACACCGTTAAACCCATCATTACTAAATTATCTCCCAACCAAACCAACATTGCTTTTAGCGCTCAGCGCTGTATTGATGCAGGTACTGACGGTTTGGCAGTGATTAACACGCTGATGGGCATGGCGATTGACACCAAAACCAAAAAACCGATTATTGGTAACAATCAAGGCGGTCTATCTGGTCCTGCTATCAAACCAATCGCTCTGTTAAAAGTACATCAGGTTTATCAAGTCAGCAAACATCACAATGTACCCATCATCGGTCAAGGCGGTATTACCACTGCTAATGATGCAATAGAATTCATCATCGCAGGCGCAGCTACTGTTGGCATAGGCACAGCGCTGTTTTATGATCCATTGGTGTGCCATAAAATCAATAAGGGTATCAGCCAATACCTATCGGATAATAATCTAGGTGGTGTTGATGAATTAGTCGGCACGCTGGCACTTAATTCTACCGTATTGACCTGTGACACTGGCATAAATAAATAACACTCTATGAACTCAGAATATAACGCTCAACAAATTGAAGCGCAAGCGCAAAAATATTGGCGAGAAAACAAATCTTTTGAAGTCAGTGAAGACCCCTCAAAAGAAAAATATTACTGCCTGAGTATGTTCCCCTATCCATCTGGACGTTTGCACATGGGGCATGTGCGTAATTATAGTATTGGTGATGTGATTTCACGCTATCAAAAAATGCAGGGCAAAAATGTCATGCAGCCAATTGGCTGGGACGGGTTTGGTTTACCAGCTGAAAATGCTGCATTAAAAAACAAAGTCGCACCAGCTAAGTGGACCTATGAAAATATTGATTATATGAGAAACCAGTTAAGCCAACTGGGTTTTGGCTATGATTGGTCACGTGAAATTGCCACCTGCCACCCAAAATATTACCGCTGGGAACAATGGCTGTTCATTAAGTTATTTAAAAAAGGCTTGGTGTATAAGAAAAATGCCATTGTTAATTGGGACCCTGTTGACCAAACTGTATTGGCAAATGAACAAGTGATTGATGGGCGTGGATGGCGTTCTGACGCTCTGATTGAGAAAAAAGAAATCTCACAATGGTTTATGCGTATTACTGATTATGCCGATGAATTGCTCAGTGATTTAGACAAACTTAATGGCTGGCCAGATGCGGTCAAAACCATGCAAAAAAATTGGATTGGTAAATCTATTGGTCTAGAAGTTGACTTTCCTAGACACAATGCTGATGCACTTAGGGTTTACACCACTCGCCCAGACACACTCATGGGCGTTACCTATCTTGCCATTGCTAGTGAACACCCTCTTGCGCTTGAGGCAGGCAAAAATAACCCACAGGTGCAAGCCTTTATTGACGAATGCAAAACCCTACAAACCACCGAAGTGGCAATGGAAACCATGGATAAAAAGGGCATCGATTCTGGGCTAAAATGCACGCACCCAATCACAAATGATGACGTGCCTATTTGGATTGCTAATTTTGTCTTAATGAGCTACGGCACAGGCGCAGTCATGAGTGTGCCTGCACACGATGAACGGGATTATGAGTTTGCCAAAAAATATGCCATTGCCATCAAACAAGTCATTAATGAAAATGCAAGTATTGATAAAAACGCCATTATTGACAAAGGCGTGTTGTTTAATTCAGGTGAATTTGATGGCATGGACTTTGACCAGGCTTTTAACAGCATTGCCAAGACTTTAACAGACAAGAACCTAGGTCGCAAAAAAACCAACTACCGCCTGCGTGATTGGGGCGTATCACGCCAACGCTATTGGGGCTGTCCAATCCCCATCATCAACTGTTCAAGTTGTGGGACAGTGGCTGTGCCTGAAGCTGATTTACCTGTTGTCCTGCCTGAAGAAGTGAGTTTTGATGGCGTTGGATCACCGATTAAAAAAATGCCTGAGTTTTATCAAGCCACTTGTCCAAAATGTGGCGAGGCGGCGCAGCGTGAAACCGACACTTTCGATACTTTCTTTGAATCGTCTTGGTATTTTACCCGCTACGCCTGCAAAGATAATAGCGACCAAATGCTAGACAAACGAGCTGACTATTGGCTAGATAATGGTGGCGTAGACCAGTATATTGGCGGTATTGAACATGCGATTTTGCATTTACTCTATGCTCGATTTTTTAATAAATTGTTGCGCGATGAAGGCTTAATTAAAAACGATGAACCTTTTAAAAACCTACTCACCCAAGGCATGGTACTTAAAGACGGTGCTAAAATGAGTAAATCCAAGGGCAATACCGTTGACCCTGCACAAATGATTGAAAAATATGGCGCTGATACGGTGCGCCTATTCATTTTATTTGCCGCACCGCCAACCCAAGACTTAGAATGGATCGATTCAGGGCTAGAAGGCGCACATCGCTTTATTAACAAGGTTTATCGTCTGATTAGGGGCTTTATCCAAGACCATGAAAATCACGCTATTGGCACTTTAAATCATCTTAACAAAACCCAAAAAGACATACGCCTGAAAACCCATCAAATACTCAGAAAAATTACCGATGATATGAGTCGCAGGTATTTGTTTAATACCGTTATTGCCGCACTGATGACTCTCAACAACACCTTATCTAAATTTAACGATACCAGCGAAACTTCTATGGCAATCCGCCAAGAATCTATCCATATCTTACTTAAAACTCTAAGCCCAATTGCACCGCACCTATGTCACCACTTATGGCAAGAACTGGGCAATACCAAGGCAATTATCTTTGAGCCATGGCCAAGTATTGATGAATCAGCACTAATTCAGGACGAAGTCCAAATCATCATTCAAGTCAACGGTAAACTACGCGCCAAGTTGATGTTCGGCGTTGATACCGATAAAGCACAAGTTGAAGCACAAGCATTAGTGGATGAAAATATTACTAAATTTACCAAAGGTAAAACTATCGTCAAAGTGATTGTGGTGCCGAATAAATTGGTCAATATCGTTGTTAAGTAGCTTAAGACCTTTGTTGAGTAATTCTACCATCCTTAGTCAGTTAAAATTAGCCAACAGACTTAACCTCTCAATAGTTATATTGGCTATATAATTCAACCTAAATAAAGCAATAATCCTAAAAATTTTACCCAACACCTATCTAGATTTTCTATCGATTTATTCTTATTTCTAGCAAAAACCAAGCCCAATAAATTTGAGACAAAAATCCTTGGCGTCTTCTGCCAACTTAATCATAATATTCTCAGTAATATTAGATATGGTTTGTGTTGAGCGCTCATAGCCGTATAAATCATCAAGGTGATTTTGAATAGGTGCTGTCATTTCTTTTCTGTAAATTTAACCGAAAAAGGCTAAGAACAAGCAATATGATTGAACGACTCAATCAAAGCGTTAAACAAAGAACAAAAGTGGCTAAAATATTTGCCAATGAGGATTCTTGTTTGAGGCTGGTGAGTGCTGTTGTTATGGCAATCTTAGAACAGTGGCAACGTTCCAAAGCGTCTTTATCTTTGGATAGTGATTGATTAGGGGGTGATGAATTTTTAAATGAATTGATAGGATAGATGCGAATTTATAGCAAAGAGGTTTGCTTGACCATGCGGATCATTCATACCCAAGTGTTCGGAAATATTTACATGTCTTAAAAAGTAGTTTTAGGCTGATCTTTTATATACGAGTTGTGACAATACAAACAAGCCACCCAAAGCAATCACAATTGCTGGTCCTGTGGCTAAATCATAAGCCATTGAAGCGCTAAGACCAATGCTAACTGCAATCATAGAAACAATAACTGACTGAAAGACCATGCCACTGGGTGTATTGGCAAATACTCTGGCAATGGCTGGTGGAATGATCAGCAAGGAGGTGATTAAAAGCACGCCCACAATTTGCACTGAAACAGACACGGCTAACGCAATCATTAACATAAATAACAACTGATAAAAATCTCGATTAAGCCCTTGTGCAACTGCTAATTCCTCACTTAAAGTGAGTAATAATAAGCGCTGCCAAAAAATAATAAGTAGTGAACCAAGCACCATCAAGGTTATGTATACCCAAATAATATCAGCGTTAGTAATAGACAAAATATCACCAAATAAGAGTGAAAAATAATCCGTATTAGCGCCACTAATAAAACTCAAAACAACGATGCCTAAGGATAAGGCAATGTGTGAAAAAATACCCAAAATAGCATCATTAGATAAAAATTTCCTTCGTTGTAAAATAACAATAAGTACTGTAAACATCACGCCCACTATCACCAAGCCAAAATGAATGCCTAAGCCACTAGCAAGCCCTAAAGACACACCTAAAAGTGCTGAATGTGAAATTGATTCTGAAAAATAACTCATGCGTTTCCAAATAACAAAACAGCCCAATGAGCCTGCGATAATTGAAATGCCAATGGCTGTTAGAACAGCTCTAAGAATAAAATATTCCACAATGGATTAGGAGTCCACTACCAAAAATAAGGAAAATATCTAACTATTTGCCTTCCTAGAGGATTGTTGCGCATCGCTTGATGAGTTTTTGGGTGGAAAAGGTGCTGTTTTATGTGTTTCATAAGTTGTGATGCGGCAGTCTCATTAGTGGCAATCTTTACAAAGCCCATACAAATACAAACAATGATCGGTAAGTTGGTAGCCATGTTTTTTAGCGATATCATGTTGATGCTGTTCAATCACTTCGTCAGCAAATTCATCAATTTTGCCGCATTTGACGCATACTAAATGATCATGATGGTTCGCATTTGATAACTCAAACACACTTTGACCGTTGTCAAAATTAAGTTTATTGACCATACCCGCCCCTTCAAATTGAGTCAGTACTCGATAAATCGTTGCCACGCCCACTTCTTCACCTTGCATGATTAAAGTGCGATAGATATTTTCAGCACTCATATGATGATTTTCACTGGTTTCTAAAATTTCTAAAATCTTTAACCTTGGTAGCGTAACTTTAAGCCCTGCACTTTTTAAATCTTGAGCGTCCATATCTAGTACCCTTAATGTAAAATTATAAAATTGATTAATCATTTTAAATCAAAAACCAGCAAATGAACAAATTAACTTTGATTGTATTCTTATTACCATTCTTGTCTGCATGTTTGCCTAAAATGCCAGATATGTCGTTACCAACACTGTATAGAGGCGATATCCACCAAGGCTCAGTATTGGAAAGGTTTAAGATTAATCAATTAAAATTAGGCATGTCTAAAGCACAAGTGCAAAATTTAATTGGCTCACCAAGTATTATTGACCCTTTTCATAACAACCAGTGGGACTACATTAACCACTCTACTTTGCATAAAAAGAATGATATTCACTATCGCTTAGTATTAAAATTTAATGATGATGTATTAACACAGGTCAACACAACGGGTATTGGCTCATTATCACAACTTAATGATAAGGAAAAAGTAGCAGAAAAAAAACGTATTAGCGATGAAAAGGCGGCAGAAAAGACTAGATTATCGGCAATCAAACTCGCTCAAGAAAAAGCCAAAATAGAGGCTGAACGTATTGCGCAAGAAAAAGTCAGGAAAAAAGCCTTAGAAATTGCGCAAGAAAAAGCCTTGGGCAAGGCAAAAGTGTTAGAACAAGAACACCAAGAAGCAAGGCTGAAAGAAGCCAAGGCATTGGAACAAAGGCACATCCAAGGCGAAAAAGCAACAGAAAAAGCCAAAGCAGACACAATAAGGATGGCTAAAGAAAAAATTCAACTATTAAAAGAAAAACGCATTCAAGAAAAAAATAAACCTTGGTATCAGTTTTGGTAATAACTCATTGCAAAGAGCCAATAAAATCCTGAGTTGTTAATTTGTTGTTAATAACCAGTGCAACACCTTTGGCACTTGCTTCGGTTAATTGCTCCAATAAAGTCTTTTCTTTTTCAAACAAAATTCTTGAGTTAATGCCAATAATATGTTTAGCAATATAACTGGCATCTGCTATGCCATCTATTAATCCTAATTTTTTAGCATCTTGTCCAAGCCAAATCAAACCTGTAAATAAGTCTTTATGTTTTGACAATCTATCGCCTCTGCCTGCTTTAACAGCATTAATAAAATTTTGATGCGATTTATCTAAAATGTTGGTTTGAATGTGCATTAATATTTTTTCATTTTCTGGAGAAAAAGAATCTAACAAGCCCTTATATTTTCCTGCCACATAGAGTCGTCTTTTAATGCCTAATTTTTTAAGGGCACCAACCGCGCCAAAACTAGACATAGCCACGCCGATACCGCCAATAATTGAAGATTCATCTGCATATATTTCATCAGCAACTGAGGCGATATAATAACAACCTGAAGCGCAAATATCTTCAACCACCACATAGATTTTTTTATCAAATTGCTTTTTAAAGCGCACAATGGCTTTGTAAATTCTACTAGATTGGACGGGTGAGCCACCTGGTGAATTAATCCTTAGAATAACGGCTTTTGCATTTTCTGACTCAAATGCGCTACGCAGTAGTTTAATAGCCTCATCAGCATCAATTGAACCTGAACTTTGAATGGTGCCATGTAACACCACTTCGGCAACAAAAGCGGATTCTTTTTTGAGTGCAGTTTCTAGTATGTCACTTTCGCTTACCCCAATATAAGACATAAAAGAAAAATAACCAACAAATAATACGCCAAACATAATACGCCAACGACGTTTGGATTTATTCTGGCGTACAAATTCCTGTGCAATATCGGCTAGTTGTTCATCAGTGGTGCGTTTCATATATAATCTTAGTTTATGTTAAAAATAGATAATCTTAGCTGTCAAAAAGGCTACAACCTTTTATTTAACCATCTTTCTTTTGAGGTCAACTCGGGTAATATTTTACGCATTACTGGCACAAATGGTAGTGGTAAAACTTCATTGCTCAAAATTTTAGCAGGGCTTGACACGCAAGAACAAGGTTGTGTTTCCTTAGACAATCATGCGCTTAAGTCAGAGGACTACCAGAAAGAAATTTTTTATTTAGGTCACTTGTCAGCACTGAGTGGAGAATTAAGTGCGCTTGAAAATCTTGAATTTTTAACTGGGCTGAATAAATCCACCAATCAAGTGCAACTAATTAAAGCGTTAAATAACATCGGTTTAAAAGGCTATGAAGATGAATACTGTGCCAAATTATCAGCAGGACAAAAGCGCCGTGTCATCTTGGCAGGATTATTCGTCTCCAATGCTAAAATTTGGCTACTAGACGAGCCTTTTACTGCACTTGACCCTGACGGGGTCATAATTATTGAGCGTAGAATTAACAAACACTGCGAACAAGGTGGCTTGTGCCTGTTTACCACGCATCAAAGTTCAACCCTACCTAATCACAAGGTGTTAGCATTATGAATATTTACTTGCGAGCCTTAAAGCGTGACTTGCGTATTGCTATTCGTAACCCTTCCAGCATCCTGAATCCGCTGTTATTTTTTATTATATCGGTGTCATTATTCCCCCTAGCCATTAGCCCTGAATCTGCTACACTTGCTCAAATTGCGGCAGGTATTATCTGGGTTGCTTCAATGCTCTCAGTGCTGCTCTCACTGAACGCTTTATTTCATCACGATTTTGAAAATGGCGTTTTAGAACAAATGGTGATTTCTCATCATTCATTGCCTTTGCTTATTTTGTCAAAAATAACCGCTCATTGGATTTTGACTGGTATTCCTATTATTCTACTATCGCCTTTATTGGGGTTATTTTTATTTCTTGATGGTGATGGCATTTGGATACTAATGATAACGCTATTATTAGCCACGCCAAGTTTGAGTCTTATTGGTGCCCTTGGCGCTTCACTGATTGTTGGTATTAAAAATTCTGGCATGTTGTTATCTTTGCTGATACTGCCTTTGTATATTCCTATTCTTATTTTTGCTTCAAGCGCTGTATCTCAAGCACAATTTGGTTTAGAGATTACTGGTCAATTGTATTTTTTAGCCACAATTCTCATGGTAAGTTTAATGAGCGCACCATTTGTCAGCAGTATTGCCTTAAAGATAAGCTTGGAATGATTTAACACTTCTGCTATAATAGCCCTCACACGCTGATTTGCCCCGATTGCTAGCGTTGTTACCTAAAAGGTAACTAAAAAAAGCTAAAGTAGGTGTTCTTCTTTATTGGAAACCCGCTTTAAGGGTTTTTTTACTTTACAAGGAGAATAAGAAATGATATTCACTTCTGAATCTGTCTCTGCTGGTCACCCTGATAAGGTTTGTGATCAAATTTCTGATGCCATCTTAGATGCAGCATTGACACAAGATAAAAATTCACGTGTTGCTGTTGAGACTTTGGTTAAAGATAATCACGTCATACTGGCGGGTGAAATTACCACAGGTGCTAATATTGATTATGAAAAAATCGTGCGCAACACTATTATTGATATTGGTTACAATTGTGATGAATATGGCTTTAATGGTCACACTTGCGACATTATTAATTTACTCGGTGAACAGTCTCAAGACATCGCCTTGGGTGTTGATGAATCATCTAATCACGAACAAGGTGCAGGCGACCAAGGATTAATGTTTGGTTATGCTTGTAATGCCACTGACGTATTGATGCCAGCCCCTATTTTGTATGCGCACCTTTTGGTTGCACGTCAAGCAAAACTAATGAAAGATGGCACGTTGCCTTGGTTGCGTCCTGATGCAAAATCCCAAGTGTCTATGATTTATGATGGTCATAAAATTAAAGGCATTGATGCTGTTGTTTTATCAACCCAACATGATAATGGTATTGCGCTTACAGATCTGCGAGAGACCATCTTAGAGGAAGTTATAAAGCCCGTATTACCCAGTGAATGGCTCAATGATAAAACCCAGTATCACATCAATCCCACAGGCCATTTTGTCATTGGTGGTCCAGTAGGTGATACAGGTCTGACAGGTCGTAAAATTATTGTTGACACTTATGGCGGCATGGCTCGTCATGGTGGTGGTTCATTTTCTGGCAAAGACCCATCAAAGGTTGACCGTTCTGCTGCTTATGCAACACGCTATGTGGCTAAAAATATTATTGCCGCTGGTTTGGCTGGCAGGTGTGAAATTCAAGTTTCTTATGCTATCGGTGTGGCTGAACCCACCTCAATTAATGTAGAAACCTTTGGCACAGGAAAAATTAGCGATCAAGCAATTGAGCGCTTAATACGTGAACACTTTGACCTACGTCCTAAAGGCTTAATTGCCATGCTAGATTTAAAGCGCCCCATCTACCAGCAAACGGCCAGTTATGGTCACTTTGGACGCACAGAAAATGACATCAGTTGGGAAAAAACTGACCGCACTCACTTACTGAGATAATCACTGTTAAAATATAATAACTAACATGCCAAGGAGCGTTGCATTGAAAAACCATCTTCAATCAGGCTTGGCAAATCAAAACGACGCTCATTTTTTTTAACTCTTTTTAGGAGAACAAAGAAATGAGTCATTCAACCTTAAACAATCAAGACTACAAAGTCGCTGATATGACACTGGTCGATTATGGTCGTAAAGAAATAGAACTTGCAGAAGCAGAAATGCCAACACTGATGGCACTTCGGGAAAAATATCAAAGCACACAGCCTTTAAAAGGTGCCAAAATTCTTGGCTGTATTCACATGACCATTCAAACCGCTGTTTTAATGGAAACATTGCTCGATTTAGGCGCACAAGTGCGTTGGTCAAGCTGCAATATTTTTTCAACTCAGGACCACGCCGCAGCAGCTATGGTAGCAGTTAATATTCCAACCTTTGCTTGGAAAGGCGAAACTGAAGAGGAGTTTTTATGGTGCATTGAACAAACTATTTTAGAAAATGGCAAACCTTGGGCGGCCAACATGGTGCTTGATGATGGTGGCGATTTAACCCAAATGTTGCACGAAAAATATCCAGAAATGTTGGCCAATATCCACGGCATCTCTGAGGAAACCACAACGGGTGTTCATCGCTTACTAGAAATGATGGAAGAGGGTTCACTTAAAGTGCCTGCTATCAATGTAAACGACTCAGTTACCAAATCAAAAAATGACAATAAATACGGTTGTCGCCACTCACTAAATGACGCCATTAAGCGCGGTACTGATATGCTCATGTCGGGTAAAAAAGCATTGGTAATTGGTTATGGCGACGTTGGCAAAGGATCTGTGCAATCATTACGCCAAGAAGGTATGATTGTTAAAATCAGCGAAATTGACCCAATCTGTGCGATGCAAGCTTGTATGGATGGCTTTGAAATTGTTTCTCCTTATATCAACGGCATCAATACAGGTTCAATTGATGATATCAATAAAAACTTGCTAAGCACAACTGATTTAATCGTCACAGCCACGGGTAATATTAATGTTTGCGACGATGCGATGCTACAAACTCTTAAATCGGGCGCAGTGGTTTGTAATATTGGGCATTTTGACAATGAAATTGACACTCAATATATGCGTGATAATTGGCGTTGGGACGAGGTTAAACCTCAGGTTCATCGCATCTTTAGAACTGCTAATAAAAATGACTATTTGATTTTATTGTCCGAAGGTCGTTTGGTTAACTTAGGCAATGCAACAGGACATCCAAGCCGCATTATGGATGGTTCATTCGCCAATCAAGTCTTGGCACAAATACACTTATTTGATGCAAAATTTGCCGATAAAGGCGGTGATATTTATGTTGAGAGGCTGCCTAAAAAGTTAGATGAAGAAGTGGCTTCAGGCATGGTTAGTGGTTTTGGCGGCGTACTTACGGTTATGACAACTACTCAAGCTGACTATATCAATGTCCCTAAAAATGGCCCATTCAAGCCTGAAAGTTATAAATATTAGGCAACAATATCAAAGGAGCCTACTGCATTAATCCATCACGACTTATGAAACACACGGCTTCGCCTAAAACAGCACCTTTTCCACCCAAAAACTCATCAAATAGCTGGCTATTGCCCTCATTTTTGAATGAAAAATGCACTATTTTGCTGTATGCCCTAAGTTGCACTGGGTTAATTCAGTGGTCTCGAAGGCACTCAAAAAACAATTTGATACAAGGCTTTTTTATAACAATTTACGGTAAAATTTTTATTATTTTCTATTGAATTAGTATGTCAATTTCAGACTTGGATGCTTGTGCTTCATTCCAAAATTTAATTTTAAAACTGCAAACTTTTTGGGCTTCAAAGGGATGTACTTTATTGCAACCTTTTGATATGGAAATGGGTGCTGGCACCTTTCACCCTGCTACGTTTCTAAGAGCCATTGGCCCTGAGCCTTGGAAGGCGGCTTATGTACAACCCTCTCGTCGCCCCACCGATGGTCGCTATGGTGAAAATCCAAACCGTTTGCAGCACTATTATCAATTTCAAGTATTGCTAAAACCTTCACCAATAGACATTCAAGATTTGTATTTAGAATCTTTAACTGAAATTGGCATTGATTTAGCCAAACATGATGTGCGCTTTGTGGAAGACAACTGGGAATCACCAACTTTAGGGGCTTGGGGCTTGGGCTGGGAAGTTTGGTTAAACGGCATGGAAGTCTCCCAATTTACCTATTTTCAGCAAGTTGGTGGCTTGGCTTGTAAACCCGTATCGGGCGAACTTACTTACGGTTTGGAACGTTTGGCCATGTATTTACAAGGTGTTGATAGTGTGTTTGATTTGGTTTGGGTTGAAGGCGTTCGTTATTTTGATGTGTTCCATCAAAACGAAGTTGAACAATCAAAATATAACTTCGAAATTGCCAATACAGAGGTACTGTTCAGGCAATTTGATGAGGCGGAAGTCATGCATGAAAAACTAATTGAGGCATCCTTACCTTGCCCTGCCTACGAACAAGTCATAAAAGCCTCACATTTATTTAATTTGCTTGATGCACGCCACGCTATTAGTGTGACAGATCGTGCACGGTTTATTCGTAAAGTACGCACCATGAGTCAAAAGGTGGCGCAAACTTACTATGATTCACGCAAGGCTTTAGGCTTTCCAATGCTCAAGCAAGGCGCAGAAACCAAGTTAAGTAAAAAATAACATGGCTATATTTTCCCAAATTTATTTAAGAATTCTTATTTGGGCTGAAAGCAGATATGCCATTTATTATTTGTCAGTGGTTAGTTTCTTAGAATCCAGCGTTTTGCCTTATCCTCCGCCCGATGTAATCTTAGCCCCCATGGCACTCAAACGTCCTAACAAAGCCTACTATTTTGCTTTTATTTGTACTGTTTTTTCAGTACTTGGTGGCTTGGTTGGGTATTTTCTAGGTGAAGTGTTATTGCAATTTTTGCTGGGTTTTAAACTCATCAAACCAGAATCAATCGCATACATCAAAACATTTTTTGACACTTATGGCATTTGGGTAGTTGGCATTGCAGCATTTAGTCCCATTCCGTACAAACTGGCCACCATTACTGCTGGCACTATGTCCATGGCATTATTGCCATTTATTATTATCTCGCTCATTGCGCGTGCAGCTAGATATTATTTAGTTGCCTCTCTGGTCAAAGCTTATGGTCAACAATGTGATCAGTGGCTACAAAAATACATCGACCGTTTGGGTTATGTTCTAGTTGTGATTATTGCACTAGGTATTTGGTATGCCAATTAAATTTTTAACCCTTGGGCTTGTCTTGCTATTAATGACGGGCTGTTTTTCTTCTCAACAAAGGGTTATTATTGTCGAAAAATCCATCAATTTACAAAATATTAGTCAACAAAAATTGACCAACAATCCGACTAACACCAAGAGAGTAAAACAAAAAATTGTTAAGAGTATAAGTAAAAAAACCAACACATGGTCCATTCCAGTTGAGGGTAACATCAGTAAGACTTTCTCAACAAAAAGCAAACATTTGGGTTTAACTTTTGACACCAAAACTGGGCAAAATGTACGTGCCATCCGTGATGGCGAGGTGGTGTATGTTGGTAATAAAATGAGAAGCCATGGTAAAATGATTATTATTCGTCACCCCTTTGGTTTTTATAGTTCGTACACACAAAATAAAGACTTAATAGTGGAAAATGGCGACTCTGTTACCAAGGGGCAAGTAATTGCCATCACCAGCAAAGTGCCGTTTTACTTTGAAATGAAAAAATTTAAACAACCAATTAACCCGCTCAAGTATCTGAAATAACAAACCAAAAGTTAGTTAAAATAAAATTTATGAATGATGAATGACTTTTTACAAAACATAACACCCTATCAAGCTATTGGTGCTTTATTTGTTGTTGCGTTTATTGCACACATAGCACTTGGCTTTATTTTAAATAGCGTTACTAAACATGCCAGAAAAACGAAAAACCAGCTAGACGACCATTTAATCAAGGCAGTATCGCCACCACTTAAAGTGTTAATTTGGTTTGGTTTAATATTTTTATCAATTAGTGTCTTTAAAGATCAAATCAAAATCTTGGCTGGTGTTATTACCTATATTGATATCATGCCCATCTTTATCATTGCTTGGGGTGTTGTTCGGATGATATCAGGCGTTGAGGCTTATTTAATTGAAAAAGACACTCAGATTAATAATGATTCGGTCAGGCTGTTTTCAAGGTTGACTAGAATTTTAATTATCATTGCCATTGCCTTAGGTGTGGCGCAGTACTTAGGTTTTTCAGTCTCTGGCTTGCTTACATTTGGTGGCGTTGGCGGTATTGTAATGGGTTTTGCTGCTAAAGACATGTTGTCAAATATTTTTGGCGGATTAATGATTCAAATGGATAAGCCCTTTTCAACGGGCGATTGGATTCGCTCTGAGAAATTTGAAGGCACGGTTGAAAAAATTGGTTGGCGTATGACACGCATCCGCACTTTTAGCAAAAATCCTGTTTATATCCCCAATTCAATTTTTGCCACCATTCCCATTGAAACACCATCACGCATGACCAATCGTCGCATTAAAGAAGTGATTGGCATTCGCTATGACGATATTGAACAACTCCCTATCATTATCAGTGAAATAGAAAAAATGCTCAAAAACCATGCAGACATTGACCATTCTCAATTACTAATGGTTTATTTTAATCATTTTAGTGCCTCATCGCTTGATCTTGATGTGTATGCCTTTACCAATACCATTAACAAAACCACTTATCAGAAAGTCAAACAGAAAATCTTACTAGACATTGCACAAATTATTGCCAAACACAAGGCTGAAATTGCCTACCCCACCCAAACTTTGCATATTCAGAAATAAAATTTTTTATGCATAAATTATACATTCGCACTTTTGGATGCCAAATGAATGAATACGATTCTAATAAAATGGCTGATGTGCTTAAACATTCCCATGGTTTGGCACTAAGTGATGATGCAACTAATGCTGATGTGCTACTACTTAATACTTGTTCAATTCGTGAAAAAGCCCAAGAAAAACTATTCCATCAACTCGGTCGTTGGCGTAAATTAAAAGACAAAAACCCCAATTTAATCATTGGTGTAGGTGGCTGTGTTGCCTCACAAGAAGGCGAGTTAATTCTCGAACGCGCCCCTTATGTGGATATTATTTTTGGTCCACAAACCCTACACAGATTGCCAAGTATGCTCAACGAGGTTTTAACACCCACATCATGCACGGGTATTAAAACCTCAATTGATGTTTCATTTCCAGAAATTGAAAAGTTTGACCATCTGCCAAAGCCAGAAACCAATGCTGTTACTGCTTTTGTTTCAATTATGGAAGGTTGTAGTAAATATTGTACATTTTGCGTTGTGCCTTATACACGTGGCGAAGAGGTGTCACGTCCATTTAATGATGTCATCAATGAAGTTGAAATTTTAGCCAGACAGGGTGTTAGGGAAGTGAACTTGCTTGGACAAAACGTCAATGCTTATCAAGGTTTAATGGCTGATGGAGAAATGGCTGATTTGGCGTTGTTAATTAACATTGTGGCGCAAATTAATGGCATTAAACGCATTCGCTACACCACCTCACACCCAACTCAATTTAACGAGAGTTTAATTGAGGCTTACAATGAAGTACCAGAATTGGTTTCACACTTACACTTGCCTATTCAAAGCGGTTCTGACAAAATTCTCAGACTAATGAAACGTGGACACATGGTCATTGAATATAAATCAAAAATTAGAAAATTACGGAAAATTCGTCCAGATATCTCTATATCAAGTGATTTTATTATCGGCTTTCCAGGTGAAAATGAGCAAGATTTTCTTGATACCATGGCGCTGATTAATGAAATTGGCTTTGATAAATCATTTAGTTTTATCTATTCTGTTCGCCCTGGAACGCCTGCTTCAAGTTATCCTGATGATGTAGATATGGATGTTAAAAAACAGCGCCTAGCATTAATACAAAAGGCAATAAACAAAAACACTGAACACATTTCTAAATCAATGGTTGGCAGTGTGCAAAAAGTATTGGTAGAGAATGTAGCCAAAAAAGGAGATAACTTATTTGGACGTACAGAAAATATGCGCAATACGCATTTCAAAGGTGATAAGTCCCTAATTGGTCAAATTGTTGATGTAAAAATCACCCAAGGTCGTGGCAATTCTTTAATGGGTGATTTGCTCACCTAGATTTTGACTGGTTAAAATGGGCTAACTCCAACCCATAAGCACTTTTCAAGACTCTGTAATCTCTAAGTTAGGATTGGTGGTTGATTTAATTTTATCAATCGTTTGTATCAATGTGCACTTAAATTAAGAACTGTCGTGGTCTTGTCTTACCGATGCCACCTTTTTGATTTGCAACAGAAAGCGTCATTGCCATTAAGGTGTAAATTATTCCTCTTGTTATGTTAATACCTTTACATTAGTCTTTTTGATATATACCAGTACCATTAAATAAATCATTCCAATCATTACTTATTTCAGCTTCATAAGCATCTTTACCAGCTTTAATACCAGCTTTATAAATATTATAACTAGCTTCATCAGTAATTTTACCAGCTTGATAAGTATCTATAAAATTATTAGCACCAGTTTCAATACCTGCTTCACGACCAGCATCACCTGCATTTATCCATATATTATCATCTTTTAAGTTTTCTCTAGCAGCAGCATCAGCAGCTTCATAACCAGCTTCATAAGCCTCTTTATAAAGATCACTAGTGGGATCAAAAATATCAGGTGATTGATTGTCTAAAATCGTTAAAGCTTTTAATAAATTTATGGCTTCGTGCACAAAATAATCTTTTTTCAATTTTTCAATGGTTGTTTTATTTTGTTTCTCTTTATTCTTTTCTTGGGTAGTTAGTATTTCTTCAGAAGATAGTTTAGAAGGGCTCTCAACTTCCAAGTGACCATCAAGGTCTTTTTCCTTGCTCTTAATCACTGAGTTTTCTGCTTTATTTTCTAGGCTAATATTTTTTAACTCAATGTCAGGCACAATACCTTTGGCTTGAATAGAGCGTCCATTTGGCGTGTAATACCTAGCAGTTGTGAGTTTAAGTCCATAGCCTTTTCGAATCTCAAGAATGGTTTGCACTGAGCCTTTTCCAAATGAAGTACTGCCCATAATAATGGCGCGCTTATGGTCTTGCAACGCACCTGCAACAATCTCTGATGCAGAAGCCGAGCCTGCATTGATTAGCACAACCATAGGCAATCCTTGCATGATGTCACCTGATTTAGTTTTGAATTTAAGATTTGAGCTTGGAATTCTACCTTTGGTGTAAACCACCAGTCCTTTTTTATCAATAAATAAATTTGACACATCAACCGCACTGTTCAAAACACCGCCTGGATTGTTTCTCAAATCAAGAATTAATGAGTTAAGTTGGGTGTTGTTTTCTTTAACCAAATCATTAAAAATTTGTTTGAGTAGTTTTGCTGTTGGATTTTGAAAACTAGAGATGCGTATATAGCCAATGTTTTTTTCCAGTAAGTAGCCTTTAACCGAGATAATAGTAATAATTTCTCTAGTAATATTAACCACAAATGGCTTCTTATTTTTACGCACAATGGTAATCTGAATATCAGTACCTGCTTTGCCACGCATTAGTTCAACCCCATCTTCTAAGGTCATGCCACGCACTGGTTTATTACCAATTTTCACAATTAAATCCCCCGCTTGGATGCCGGCTCTATAGGCAGGTGTATCATCAATGGGGGAAATAACTTGAATGACCTCGTCTTTCATACCGATAATAATGCCAAGTCCGCCAAATTTGCCTGAGGCATTTTCAAGTAAACTTTTTTGTTCTTTAGGTTTAAGGTAGCTTGAATGCGGGTCTAATCCACTAACCATACCTTTAATGGCATGGTTGAATAGTTCTTCATTATTAACATCATCAACATACAATTGCTTAATATTACTAAAAACAGTCGTAAAGGTCTCAAGGTCTTTAAAAAAAACTTTTATTTTTTGTTTTTCGGCATCACTTTCAGCCAATACAGGTGTATAAATACCAAAAAGTGTGTAAAAAAGCGTTAAAAATAGTGAATATTTAAAAAAGTTCAAGAAAGTCATAATATAATCATTTGCTTATAGAAAGTTTAAATATAATATTGCGAAACCAAATATTATTACTTTAGATTTTACTTGGTTTTGTTTTAAAAAAATGGAGAAAAAAAATGAGAAGATTAAATGTAATTCTGTTGACTTTAATGATGTTTGCCTCATTAGGGACTTCTGCGCAAGAAGTAGCGCAAGACAGAGGTCCAGTTCAGGCAATACAAACAGCAATCATAAAGCTTAATCAGTTAACAACAATGGCATATTCGCCAAAAATGCTTAATTTTTTCGTCGAAAAAGAAATCGCACCATTGTTTGATGTCAACCACATTGCTTATGAAGTTTTGTTGGTCATTAATAATCGCCTAGGTAGGGAAGAAACTAAGTTTTTTGTCAATAGACTAAAAAGCAATATGATGAGCACTTTATTAGCAAAATTATCCCAAGTAAATTCTACTTCATTTCAATTTATATCTGCCAGACCAATGATGGGTGGCTCAATTGCAGTACAACTTAAAATTAACAGATATACTTCATTTGGTGGTATTTATCTTGATTTGTTATTCCATCAAAACATGCTCAGACAGTGGCAAATTTTTGATGTTGTGCTTAATAATGATAGTCTGATTAACTATTATCAAAAGATGGTATTAATCAAAGTTAGGCGATATGGCGTTTATGGCATGTTGGATAGACTTTAATTTTAAAGATAAAGAGTTGATTATGAGCGAAATAGCATTATTAGAAAAAGAAGAAGACATTGAAAAAGCAACAAGAGCTTTAAAGGCAATGGCACATCCACTGCGTTTAAAGATTTTATGTGCACTGAAAAATAACGAACTGCCTGTATTAGAAATTGTAAAAAAAGTTGGTTCTTCGCAGTCTAACATTTCACAACATATTGACATTCTTAGAACCAAAAAAATTATCGAATCTCGGCGTGACGGTAATAAAATTTTATGCAAAATTAAAGATATAAAAATTTTAAAATTGGTATCTAATATACAAGCAGTATTTTGTTCTGAAAAGGGTTAATTTAATGACTTTTTGTCTATGCGCTCGTAGCTCAGTTGGATAGAGTGTTAGCCTCCGAAGCTAAATGTCGGGTGTTCGAATCACCTCGAGCGCACCATTAAAATTATTAAGCATGACTTATCCAATCATTAATCCAATTGCATTAGATTTAGGTTTTGTACAAATCTATTGGTATGGGTTGATGTATTTGATGGCTTTTTTAGTGGCTTATTTATTGGCAAACTATCGCGCCAAACGACTTAATAATTGGCATGCACAACAAATTGAAGATTTAATTTTTTATGGTGCAATTGGTGTGGTTGCTGGCGGTCGTTTAGGCTACATGTTGTTTTACAATTTGCCAAATTTTTTATCCGAGCCTTTGTTAATTTTTGCCATTCAAAATGGCGGCATGTCGTTTCATGGTGGTTTTTTAGGTGTGTTGTTGGCAATGGTTTTATTTAATCGAAAATATAACAAAACTTTTTTTACCACAATGGATTTTGTTGCACCACTTGTGCCCTTAGGATTGGGCTTTGGTAGAATGGGTAATTTTATTAATAATGAACTTTGGGGTAGAATAACCACCAGTCCATTTGGTATGTACATTGAACAACAAGGTGTTAGTCGATATCCATCACAACTATTTGAAGCATTTTTAGAGGGTTTAATTTTGTTTATTATTCTTTGGGTGTTTAGTAGCAAATTGCGCCCGCCCACGTCAATTTCAGCATTATTTTTGATTTTCTATGGTTTGTTTAGATTTATAATTGAGTTTGTTCGAGTGCCAGATGTGCAGTTGGGTTATTTGGCTTTTGGCTGGCTTACTATGGGGCAATTATTAAGCCTACCAATGATAGTAATTGGCATTGTAGTATTACAAAAAGCATATCTTAAAAGGGAATAATGTGAAACAATACTTAGATTTTTTAAGACTGGTTAAAAATACTGGTGTAAGCAAGACTGATAGAACAGGCACAGGAACAACCAGCTTGTTTGGGCATCAAATGCGTTTTGATTTATCCAAAGGCTTTCCACTTGTAACCACCAAGCGTGTACATCTGCCTTCGGTTGTACACGAGTTATTGTGGTTTCTTAGTGGTGACACTAACATTAAATATTTGCAAGAAAATGGCGTGCGAATTTGGAATGAATGGGCGGATGAAAACGGCGACTTAGGTCCAGTTTACGGCGCACAATGGCGTTATTGGCAAAATGCTAGGGGCGAAAGTATTGATCAGATCGCACAAGTGGTAAAGCAAATCAAAGACACCCCAGATTCTCGTAGAATTATTGTTTCAGCTTGGAATGTTGGCGAATTGGAAAATATGGCATTACCACCTTGTCATGCCTTTTTTCAGTTCTACGTTGCGAATGGAAAATTGTCTTGTCAATTGTACCAAAGAAGTGCAGATATTTTTCTTGGCGTGCCATTTAATATTGCCTCATACGCATTATTAACGCACATGATGGCACAGCAGTGTGATTTGGAAGTGGGTGATTTTATCTGGAGTGGTGGTGATTGTCATATTTATTCCAATCATACTAAGCAAGTAGAAACACAATTAGTGCGCAGCCCCAAAGCGCTAGCAAGCCTTAAAATCAAACACAAGCCTGACAGTATTTTTGATTATAGTTTTGAGGACTTTGAGTTTATAAATTACGTGTTTGACACCCCCATTAAAGCGCCAGTTGCGATTTAAATTATTTCCAAATATCTATCGTAACACCTTGGGTATGAAGCTTATCTGACTTATTTTCTAAATAACGCTGAAAATTTGGCTGCTGTTTGTAATCCCCTGAAGTGATGTGAGTCATAATACCGTGAAAGTGGCAAGTTAGATGCTTGTGATGTCTTTGTGCGGAATAAACAAGCCACAGCCTAATAATCGATAATCACCAAGACCTTTTTCTTGCAATAATACTGATTCATCTTTTTTCAAATCAGCCACCATTAGCGAGCGGGTGTGAATAATATGAATGTCAGTTTTAATGTTATTTTCAAGACCAGCCATCATTTTTTTAACAGAAATGCCAAGCGTTTTTAATTGTTCAAAAGTCACTTGCAAGAAATCGTGTTCATTCATTGCTTGATTGCAAGCAATATTTTTTGCAAACAGCACAGGCATATCACTGAGTAATTTTGGTTTTAAGGCTTTGACAATCTTGATTTGATATTGACCTAAATCTAGCGTTTTACCAAGTAATTTTTGGGTTTCATCAAGCCTATTTTTTGGCACTCTAATGGTTAGTTTTGAGCGTTTGGAGGGATAATAAAACCCATCTTTGTGATTTTGCGCCCAACCATTGCCATCTGCCACACTGATATTAAATATACCAGCACCCGCTTCATCAAGCCATGGCAAGTGTTTAAGTAATGCTTGTAATAGTAAAAAACTATGATCAATAGGTAGAATCTTAGCGGAGATATTAAACACGGCATCTTGCGTGGTTTCAGGCAGCGTAAAATGTTCTTTTTTAGCGTCTTCTTGCCAAAACATAAAAAAAGCTTAAATTATAATAAAAAATGTATTATAAACACATTGCTCGTTTATAAACCTGATACAAAGTAATGGAAAAATTACAAAAAAAAATTAATTACCAATTTAAAGATTTGTCTTTGTTAAAACTTGCCTTGACGCATCGTTCCATGGGTAAAAACAATAACGAACGCTTAGAATTTTTAGGCGATAGTATTTTGGGTGTGGCAATCTCAAAAGAACTTTATCAGCGTTTTACCCATATTGATGAAGGCAAACTTTCCCGATTAAGGTCGCACTTAGTTAGAGGTCAAACCTTGGCGCAGTTGGGCGCTACATTAGAACTATCAAACAGCTTGATTTTAGGTTCTGGCGAGCTAAAGAATGGTGTCTGTAGGTGTAAATCTATTCAAGCAGATGCTGTTGAGGCAATATTTGGTGCGGTGTTATTGGATTCTAATTTTGAAACCACAAACACGGTTATCTTGGGTCTTTTTGAGACGTTATTGAACAACATCAGTCCAGATGATTCGCTAAAAGACCCAAAGACACAATTACAAGAACATTTACAAGAGCATGGTAATATTTTGCCAAAATATGAACTTATTAATACAACAGGCAAAGATCATAATGCAATATTTACGCTAAATTGTTTTTTAAAAGACCAAAACTTGCAAGTTAGCCAATCTGCCAAAAGTATTAAAAAAGCAGAACAATCTTGTGCACAAGCCTTATTAAAAAAACTAAAAGAATCATGAGCCCTAAACAACTTAAAACAAGCAATAAAACCACCAAGCCGAATTTTAAGTCAGGCTTTATTGCGGTTGTTGGACGACCTAATGTTGGCAAATCTACACTTGTTAATGAATTAATTGGGCAGAAATTATCCATCACTTCGCATCGTCCACAAACCACGCGCCACCGCATTCACGCCATTGACACAACTGATGATTATCAAATGGTATTTGTGGATACGCCGGGCATTCACATGGGTAATTCCAAAGCCATTAATTCTTATATGAACAGAGCAGCCAGCTCCGCCATAGCAGATGTGGATATTATTTTATGGCTTACAGAAGTGGGCAAATGGACCAAAGAGGATTCAAGAGTTTTGGCACATATTACCCAAGTAGAGGTGCCGGTTATTTTATGTATTAATAAAATTGACAAACTAAAATCTGCGCAAGAAGTGTTGCCATTTTTGGACAAAGTTTCTCAAAAATATCAACCGACAGATTTGTTCCCCTTGTCGGCATTTAAAAAAAATGATATTTGTGCACTGCGTGAATTGGTTTTGCAATATTTGCCAAAACAAGCCCTTATTTTTAATGCTGATTATATAACGGATAGAAGTGAAAAATTCATTGTTGCTGAGTTTATTCGAGAAAAACTCATGCGCCATTTGGAAGACGAGTTGCCTTATGATTTAACCGTTGAAATTGAACAATTTGAACAAGATGGCAATTTACAGCGGATTTCTGCTCGTATTCTTGTTGACAAAGTCTCACAAAAAAATATCGTTATTGGTAGTAAAGGCGAC
The DNA here is from genome assembly GCA_030599095.1 of Candidatus Ruthturnera sp. GTDB lineage: Bacteria > Pseudomonadota > Gammaproteobacteria > PS1 > Pseudothioglobaceae > Ruthia. Next base: position 26,854 of record JAUVOQ010000002.1, on the reverse strand, counting down.
ATGCTTAAACTGATTGGCACTGAAGCACGAAAAAGCATTGAAGGCTTTTTAGACAGAAAAGTATTTCTAAGGCTCTGGGTCAAAGTCAAACAGGGCTGGTCCGATGATAAGCACACACTAGCATCATTAGGATATGACTAAAGTTGAATTAACGCCTGCTTTTTTAATTCATCGCCGGGCTTTTAAAGATTCATCATTGCTACTTGATTTTTTTACCCGTGATTTTGGCAGAATTCGCTTGGTTGGTAGGGGGCTTAGAGGCTCAAAAACCCATATTCAGATGTTTCAGCATTTAAGTATTTCATTTTCAGGCAGGGGCGAGTTAAAAGCACTAAGCCATTGGGAAATTGACGACATGCCTAGAAATTTTAAAGGTGAAGAATTGATTTTGGGTATGTATGTAAACGAGTTAATATCAAGACTACTATACGAGCAAGACCCACATTCTGGGTTATTTGAACGCTATCGACAATTTATGGTTCAGGTGGGGCATTTGAAGCAAAGTGCTAGGCATTGGCATTTGAGAATATTTGAAAATAACCTATTGACTGAGTTGGGTTACGGCATTGATTTTGAAACTGATATTAATGGCAACGAGATTGACCAAAACAGCCATTATGAATATCAACCTCAAGTAGGATTTATGCTCAATTCTTTAGGTAAAATATCGGGAAAATTAATCAACCAATTACTAATAGAATCCATTGAAAATAGTCCAAATTTACAACAACTAAAGGTTTGTCGTGATTTGAACAGACAGCGCTTACGTTCGATTTTGGGCGATAAGCCCTTAAAAAGTCGGTCTTTATTTTTTATTAAACCATAAAAACAAAATGAGTATTTATTTAGGCATTAACATTGATCACATCGCCACCATTAGGCAGGCCAGAGGCACAAACTATCCCTCGCCGATAGAGGCAGCTTTATTATGTGAAAAATCAGGTGCAGACAGCATTACGCTACATTTGCGCGAGGATAGACGTCATATCCAAGATGCTGATGTTGAAATTTTACGCAATCAACTCACCACAAAGATGAACCTAGAAATGGCAGCAACAGATGAAATGGTTGCCATTGCTAGCAAAGTCAAACCTCAGGATTGTTGTCTTGTGCCTGAAAAGCGTGAGGAGTTAACTACCGAAGGTGGGCTTGATGTCGCATCGCAAATACCCAAAATGAAAGACGTTTGTTTGCGTTTGAGCGAGTCACAAATTATTGTCTCTTTGTTTATTGACGCACAAAAGGATCAAATTGATGCAGCTAAGCAGTGTGGTGCACCTGTGATTGAGTTGCATACTGGGCATTATGCGAATGCAACTGATGAGAGGCAGCTAGTAGAACTTGAAAAAATTAAAACCATGACCATTTACGCACACTCAATTGGCCTGCAAGTCAATGCAGGACACGGATTGACCTTGGAAAATACAACTGCCATTGCCAAATTACCTGAAATTGTCGAGCTTAATATCGGGCATTCAGTTATTGCCAGAGCCATATTTGTCGGGCTTGAAGCCGCTACTCGTGAGATGAAAACATTAATGCTAGAGGCAAGGTCATGATTTATGGCGTAGGCACTGATATTATCAATATCAAACGTGTTGAGTACATATTAAGCAAAAAAAAACAAGGTTTTGTCAAACGTGTATTATCCGAACACGAACAAGCCCTATTTGCCAATAAAGGTGACAGTGCCACTTATTGCGCCAAGCGTTTTGCCGCCAAAGAGGCTTTTGCCAAAGCCTTAGGCACGGGCATTGGTAAGATGGTTAGTTTTCAAGATTTAACCATACGTAATAATGAAAATGGCAAGCCGTACTTTATTCCTAGCGAAAAATTACGCTTATACCTTATGGATAAAAACATTAAGCGGGCACATTTAAGCCTATCAGATGAAAAGCACAATGCTGTTGCTTTTGTTATCTTAGAAAGTTAGAAACGAGCCTTGCCCGTTTCTTAATTAATATACTGACCAAACCCTGCTTTATAAGCCTCATTCTTAGTACCAACACAACCAAATTTTTCTGCGGTTTGATAACTGGATACGGCTAAGGAATGTTGTTCCAGTACAGACACAGGCGTTCTGTCCATTTTAAAACGTTTTAAGCCTTTATTCATTTGGTGATAACCCATTGGATTTAACCCTGCACAGTTTTCATTGTAATATTTAACTGCACCGATAATCACTAGCATCTCATTGGGTGAAAGTGCCAATCCGTTAAGATTGATAGTAAATAATAAAAAAGCGAGTATTTTTTTCATTTTTCATTTTTCATTTTTCATTTGGCATTACTGCGATTGCCTGTTGTTAAAACTCTAACTGCCCTAAACTCACCCCCAAACCTCGGGCTATTTTTTCTAAGGTTGAAGTTTTAGGCAGTTTGGTATTATTCTCAATTCTAGCATAGGCACTTTGCTGCATGCCTGCTTTAAGTGCCACTTGTTTTTGTGTAAATTTTAGAAACAATCGCCAAGCTTTAATCGGCGACACTCCTTTAATAACACTACCCACAACTTCGTGTGGCGTTTCATCTGCCCACCAGTTTGGATTTTTTTGATTTTTAAGCGCCTGATACGCATCAAAAGGCACAACCACAAAAACAGGAACACCGTTGTGTTTAATAATTTGCTCATCAATATGTTCTCTCATCTCGAACTCCTATTTTTTCAATACTAATAATAGTTGCTTTTTTCTGAAAGTCAAATACAACCCGATAATTTCCAACTCTTAGACGATAATCAGACGGATGATTTTTTAATTTCTTAACATTATGCCATTCATCCGTTGGTCTGCTTAATGTCGAAATGGCTTGATAAATTTGCATCTTTTGATTTTTTGGGATTTTCCTAAGGTCTTTTTTCGCCTTATTCGCCCAAGTTATTTTATTCATAAATTAATTATATCATCATTCTATTTTATGTTATAAAAATGTTATAAACAATAATTTCAGTATCGGTATTTCTTTCATTCTTTTATGGCTTATGTATTTATAGAATGGTGTAAATTTATCAAATTATTTCTTTTTCAGTCGGGCATAGTTTTTACAACCTAATTGGCTTTTTAAATCACAAGCTTTGCCGTAGTATTCCAAGGCTTGGGTGTTGCTTTGCCTAACACCTTTGCCATTCTCATACATAATCCCAAGACTAAGACAACCAACACCCTCATTCAAATCACAAGCCTTTTGATAATATTCCACTGCTTTAAAATAATCTTGCTTAACACCTTTGCCACGCTTATACATAATCCCAAGTGCAGCACAAGCAAGACCCTCATTTAAACCACAAGATTTTTTCAAATACTCCACTGCTTTAAAATCACTTTGCTTAACACCTTTGCCTTTTATATACATAGCCCCAAGCATAAAACAACCAACACCCTCATTCAAATCACAAGCCTTTTTGTATGTATCAATTGTATCGGCAAGTGCGCCAGTGCTTAATCCAAAACTTAGAATTGCTAATAATAGTATTTTTTTCATTTTTCATTTACCTATAGTTGTTTTTATGGTTTATCGCTGTTATTTTTGATAATAAGACAAATAGTTTACACTCACATCATCTTCAAATTTGTAGGTTTTTGTGAAGGGATTATAGGTCATACCAATCATGCCTTTTAGGGTTAAACCTGCGTGTCTTGCCCATTCGTCCATTTCGCTGGGTTGGATGAATTTATCCCAATCGTGCGTGCCTTGGGGTAGAAGTTTGAGGATATATTCTGCACCGATGATGGCGAATAAATAGGATTTTGCATTGCGGTTGATGGTTGAAAAGAAGGCTTGTCCGCTAGGGTTGGCTAATTTACCACAAGCTTTGATGATTGAGGATGGGTCAGGCACATGTTCTAACATTTCTAAACAGGCAACAATGTCAAATTTTTCGGGCTGTTGCTCGGCAAATTCTTCCACAGGGATTTTTTGATAATCCACTTCCAAACCTGATTCAAGCAAGTGCAATTTGGCAACTTCTAAGCCTGCTTCTGCCATGTCAATGCCTGTCACAATCGCACCTTCTAAAGCAAGGGATTCTGCTAAGATGCCACCACCACAGCCAACATCAAGGATTTTTTTGTCTTTGAGTGAGCCACCACATTTTTCTTTGATATAATTTAGCCTGAGTGGATTAATATCGTGCAGGGGCTTAAATTCAGAGTTTTTATCCCACCAGCGTGATGCTAGGGCGGCGAATTTATCAACCTCGTTAAAATCTACGTTGCTCATAGTGCTTGAACAACTGCTAAAACTTCTTTGACGTGACCTTTGACCTTGACTTTATCCCAATGTTTAAGAATATTGCCATTGACATCAATCAAGAAAGTTGACCTTACAATGCCCATATATTCACGCCCCATAAACTTTTTTAACTGCCAAACATGAAGCAATTCGCACAAAGTGCCATCAACATCAGCAATCAGATCAAAAGGGAAATTTTGCTTGGCTTTGAATTTTTCATGCTTGGTTAAATCATCTTTTGAAACGCCATAAATCACCGTATTGGCATCTGCAAAGGCTTGATGATTGTCTCTAAAATCTTGTCCTTCAGTGGTGCATCCTGGGGTGGCGTCTTTGGGGTAAAAATATAAGACGATATAACGTCCTTGAGTATCGGGAATGCTTATTTCTGAATCGCTTGTAGCGGTGCAGGTAATTGGTTGAACTTTATTCATAACTGTATAATAATGTGCTTAAAAAAAATCTATTTTATCACATGAAAAACATTCGTAATTTTTCAATTATTGCTCATATTGACCACGGTAAATCAACCATTGCTGATCGCTTTATTCAGTTTTGTGGCGGTTTAAGTGATCGGGAAATGTCAGCACAAGTATTGGATTCTATGGACATTGAAAAAGAGCGTGGCATTACGATTAAATCGCAAAGTGTCACGCTGGATTACCATGCTAGAAATGGTGAAACTTACCAGCTGAATTTTATTGACACGCCTGGTCATGTGGATTTTTCTTATGAAGTGTCTCGCTCACTTTCTGCTTGCGAGGGCGCACTGCTTATTGTTGATGCATCGCAAGGGGTTGAGGCACAAACGGTTGCAAATTGCTATACGGCACTAGACCAAGGCCTAGAAGTCGTACCTGTGCTTAATAAGATTGATTTGCCAGCGGCAGATCCTGAGCGTGTGGTAGATGAAATTGAAGATGTCATTGGCGTTGAGGCGCATGATGCAGTTCACGCCAGCGCCAAATCAGGCATTGGTATTGAGGATATTTTAGAACAAATTGTAGAAAAAATTCCTGCCCCAAAAGGTAATATTGATGCACCTATTAAAGCGTTAATCATTGATTCTTGGTTTGATAATTACTTAGGCGTGGTGTCTTTAATTCGCATGATTGATGGCGAAATTAAAACCAAAACAAAAATTAAGATTTTCTCAAATGGTGAAGAGTATTTGGTAGATGAGGTGGGCGTGTTCACGCCTAAGCGCAAAAAAACAAACCGTTTAAAAGCAGGAGAGGTTGGGTTTTTAATTGCCAGTATTAAAAATATTGATGGCGCACCAGTGGGAGACACCATTACAAGTGCTAAAAATTCCGCATCAGAACCTTTGGAGGGTTTTAAGCCAGTACAACCTTGTGTATTTGCAGGTATTTTTCCCATTTCTGGTGAAGATTACGAAAAGTTTCGTGATGCCTTGGCAAAACTTCGTCTAAACGATTCGGCATTGCAATATGAGCCTGAAAATTCAGACGCACTGGGTTTTGGCTTTCGTATTGGATTTTTAGGTTTGCTGCACATGGAAATTGTTCAAGAACGTTTAGAGCGTGAATATGATCTTGATTTAATTACCACTGCACCGACTGTTATTTATGAAATTCTTGACACCAAAGGCGCTATTCACAGAGTAGATAGCCCCTCAAAAATGCCAGCCAATCAAAGCATTGCCGAGTTTAGAGAGCCAATTATTAGCGCAAATATTTTAGTGACTGACGAATACGTGGGTGCGGTAATTAACTTATGTGTTGAAAAACGTGGCGTGCAAAAAAACATCACTTATATGGGCAGGCAAGTGTCCCTGCTTTATGAATTGCCACTCAATGAAGTTGTGCTTGATTTTTTTGACCGATTAAAATCCGTATCACGTGGCTTTGCCTCCATGGATTATCATTTTGAGCGCCATCAAGAAGCTGATTTAATTCGCCTAGATATCATGATTAACCAAGAGCCAGTAGATGCGTTAGCACTGATTATTCACCGAGATGATTCTGTGCGTAAAGGACGTGAGTTGGCTGAAAAGATGAAAGAACTTATTCCAAGACAAATGTTTGATGTTGCTATTCAGGCTTGTATCGGTTCTAAAATTATTTCACGCTCAAACGTCAAAGCACTTAGAAAAAATGTCACTGCCAAATGCTACGGCGGCGACGTTTCACGCAAGCGCAAACTACTTGACAAGCAGAAAAAAGGCAAAAAACGTATGCGCAGCGTGGGTAGAGTAAACATCCCTCAGGAAGTCTTTTTGGCAGTGTTGCATATTGATTGATGTATAATTTAGAACATTGTTTTAAATTAGAAAAAAAATTATGTGTCATTCATTTTTTGCTAAAAATTTCCGTGCTTTTGAAAAGATAGAAATACCAAAACTCAATAAGGTCAACTTATTTTTAGGTAAAAATAGCGTGGGGAAAACCGCATTATTGGAAGCCTTATACCTCCATTTACATTCAAATAAAATAAGGGCTATTCAAGATATTTTAGTTAAAAAAGATGAGCATTTATCTGACGGAGATGATTATTCATCTGTTGCTTCTGTCGTTAGGCACTTATTCCATAACCATCAATTATCAGATTTTAATAAAGAAGGGGTTGTGTTTGGTGAAATTACCAAACAAGGAAAGCCTGCTAAAAATAAATTAACTGAAATCAAGACTACGATTGATAAAGATAATGATGAGGTTTTAGAAGTCGTTAAGAACAAAGATAAAAATCATGTTTTATTGAGGGATGATTTTAATGATTCTTATCGTAGGTCTAGGTTTACGAGAAGACATAGACCAAGGTCTATGGAAACAAACAATCACTTGCAGTTTGTTTATAGTTCTGGTTCTGGTGATATTGTAAGAATGTGGGACAACATAGATTTAACAGATAAGCAAAGCAAGGTTATTGAGGCATTGCAAGTTATTGAGCCTAATCTAGCAGGTATAAAATTTGTAGAACAAAGTCGTCATGATATAGATAGAAGAGTGGCAAAGGCAAGCATTAATGGAGAAATAGTACCCTTTAAAAGTATGGGTGATGGCATTAATAGAATTTTGTATATTATTTTAAGTATGGTAAATGCACAAGATGGCTATTTATTGATTGATGAGTTTGAAAATGGTTTGCATTATTCTGTGCAAGAACGGATATGGGAAATAATTTTCACCTTGGCAGAAAGTCTTAATGTGCAAGTATTTGTAACAACACATAGTAGCGATTGTATTAAGGCTTTTGGTTCTCAATGGAAGAAAGACAACGAGAAAAATGCAACTATGTACCGTATCAATTACAAAGACCAACAACATTCTGTGATGTCTTATGACTTCACCGACCTTAGTGACGCACTAAGCACAAATACAGAGGTTAGGTAAATGCCGCATAACTGCATGAGAAAGCATGTCGAGATAGAGTGTGAAAAAAAATCGGTATTGTTGCTTGAAGGTAGCGATGATTGTCATATTATTGACAAGTTTTGTAAGGACAACGATGACATAAAAACTAATTTTGGTTTTTATAATTGCGGAGGTGATAGTAAGGTTTTGAGTAAATTAAATGCATTATTAAAAAGTGAAGTGCCACTTGAAGTTATCGGTATTATTTTAGACGCTGATAAGGATGTTGACGCTCGCTATCAACAAATTAAGAAAAAGGTTGAGAATTTTTACAAATTACCTCTAAGTATGCCAAACAATGGGCTTGTTCACACAGAAAAAAAACCAAGATTAGGTATTTGGATAATGCCAAATAATCAAGACAATGGTGCTTTAGAAGAGTTTTATTTAGAGTTAGCAACTGATATAGATAAGAATTTTATTGATGATATTATTAAACAAGCAGACAGTAAGGGTTTAACTTCTTTTAAGACACAACACAGAAACAAAGCGATTATGCGTACCTATTTTGCTTGGCAAGATAAGCCTGGCATGCCACTATATTCAGCCATCAATAAAATTGCATTAAATAACAACGAATATGTTGCTAAGGCGTTTAAAGTTTGGTTGATAAAATTATTTTCCTAGTTAAGCAAGCGCTCTAGCACAAATTTAGAGCCAAAATAAGCAATGACTAAAATGCCAAAGCCAACTTGTGTGGCGGTGATGGCTTGTTTTCCACGCCAGCCAAAGGCTTTTCTGCCAAAGACGAGTGTGGCGAAAATAATCCATGCGATGATTGAAAGGGTGGTTTTATGTATCAAGTGTTGGGCAAATATATCTTGTATAAAAATAAAGCCAGAAAGTAGTGACAAGGTTAATAAATAAAAACCAATTCTAAGGCTTTGAAATAGCAATGCCTCCATGGTTTGTAGTGCTGGAAGTTTGTTAATAAAGCCATCAACTTTTCTTGCGTGTAAGTGCTTTTCTTGGATTTTTAATAACACGGATTGGCATACTGCTAAAGCCAATAGAGCATAGGCAGCGATTGATAAAAATACGTGTGAGGCAATATTCAGTGGAATAACTTTGTTTGTGGTATCTGGAAAGGCGATACTAAAGGCTAGTGTGAATGCTACTAATGGATAAACCAATATGCCTAATGCATGCACAGGTTTAGATAATGAAGATAAAAACAACAAAACAGCAATCAGCCAAGCAACAAATGAAGCGCTATTTGCCAAGCCAAAAATAATGCCTTTGTCGCTCCAAAAATGGCTAAAGGTGAGTGCTTGCGCAATCATGGCAAAACTAACCAATAAAAAAATGGTTTTTTGATGCTGGTGTTGGGTTTCATTTTTCACAAAATAACGCATTAGTAAAAGGGCCGCAACCAGATACAAAGTTATTGCAAAGTAAGATAAAAGCATAATTAACTTTTGGATTAATACAAAGTACTATAATACGATACTTTCGTTATATTTATTTAAAAAATGTTTGACAATTTAACCGAGCATCTACAAAATAGTTTTAAAGCCTTACAAGGAAAAAACAAACTATCTGAATCTAATATTAAAGAGGCAATTCGTGAAGTGCGCCGTGCACTGCTTGAGGCTGATGTTGCACTTGAGGTCATTAAGGTATTTTTAGACCAAGTTCAAATTAAGGCTTTGGGACTTAAAGTTGGACAAGGGTTAACGCCATCACAAGCGTTTATTAAACTGGTTGAAACTAAATTAACTGGGATTATTGGCGGTGAGACCGAATCGCTTGATTTAAAAACTCAGCCACCAGCGGTTGTCATGTTGGCAGGCTTGCAAGGTGCAGGTAAAACCACCTCAATTGCCAAACTTGCACTTTATTTAAAACAGCGTGAAAACAAGAAAGTATTGGTGGTTAGTGCTGATGTTTATCGTCCTGCCGCCATTGAGCAATTAAAAATACTAGCCAAACAAGTTGAGGTGGATTTTTTCCCATCAACAATTGATGATAAACCTTCAGATATTGTAGCTAGCGCTAAAAAGCACGCACAAAAGCAGTTTTTTGATGTTTTATTGGTTGATACTGCAGGTCGTTTGCATATAGACGAGCAAATGATGGATGAAATTAAAACCTTGCAGAAAGAAGTCAACCCAATTGAAACTTTGTTTGTGGTCGATTCTATGACAGGTCAGGACGCGGCACACACTGCTAAAGTGTTCGCTGATGCATTGCCATTAACAGGCATTATCCTTACCAAAACCGACGGCGATGCGAGAGGTGGTGCGGCATTATCTGTGCGCCATATTACTGGCAAGCCGATTAAGTTTTTAGGCGTGGGTGAAAAGATTGACGCCTTAGAGCTGTTTCATCCAAAGCGTGTGGTTTCAAGACTTTTGGGGATGGGAGATGTGCTTTCATTGGTGGAGGAGATTTCACGCAAAGTTGATCATAAAAAAGCACAAAAATCCGCTCAAAAAATGGCCAAAGGTCAATTTGATTTATCCGATATGCGTGATCAACTTTTGCAAATGGAACAAATGGGTGGCATGGAAGCCTTGATGGATAAACTTCCGGGCATGGGTCAAATCCCACAAAATGTTAAAAATCAAATGATGGGCGGCACTGAAACTAAGAAAATGGTCGCCATCATTAATTCTATGACACCTAAAGAGCGTAGCCATATTAAACTCATTAAAGGCACGCGTAAGGCACGTATTGCTAATGGTTCTGGTACGAACGTTCAAGCAGTTAATAAACTCATCAAACAGTTTGAAAAAATGCAAAAACAAATGAAAAAAATGGGTGGCGGGAAAATGCAAAAAATGATGGCTAAAATGACAGGTACCGATGGTATGCCTGATTTTTCTAAAATGAAATTACCATCCATGGGTGGTGGCAATAAATTTCCTTTTTAGTATTTATATGGCAAATTTTTCAAACTATTGTTGATTATTGGCAAGATGGGCTTTAAATATGCTTAAGTTGTCATGACTAAATATATTCTTAAAGTTTTTTTGTAGATTTTTCGATGGAGTCCGTTAAAGACAGTTTGTTTTTTAAAAATAATAATGCTGATAGTAAAAGTAGTATATAGCCAGACAATTCACATATTTCTTCTAAAAATACATGATGTGTAATTGAATTATAATGTTCAAAAAAATCACCAAGATATAACAAAATTCCTGCCATCATGATTAATATTCCATTAATTGAAACAAGAAATATGTATAATTTAGTATAGCATAGGTGCTTATTATGATAAATAGCATAGGTGCTTATTATGATAAATCCAGTTATTATCATTATATTTCGATACATACCATGTCCGATAATTTTTAGAGTATTAGGTATATCTAATGTTTCAACATCGACTTCTCTTAATATAAAACTAAAGCATAAAAAACTAAAGAAAATAAGTATTAATTTATCTTCTCTTTTTGGATTGAATACAGAAAAAAAGAATACCAACATTGAAATGATCAACACAATAACTTGTGTGTTTTCTAAAATCCCATTTTCAATATAAATAGACACTTGGTTGAGAAAATAAACTGCGTAAAAAAAGTAACTTAATATTCCAATAGATGTGATTATAGTTATTAATATTTCTATATCTACTAATCTTTGGCGATTTACGTGTAGCATAGTCGTATAAAGTCCCTTAGTTTTTGTTAGTGGTATTACTTTGTTTATTGATTCTGTATTTAGCAGATTGTGCGTGTGCTTGCAAACCTTCACCATCGGCCAAGATAGTAGCCACTTTGCCTAATGTATTTGCGCCTTGATGCGATACCATAATCAAACTTGATTTTTTTTGAAAATCGTACACACCCAAAGGCGATGAAAAACGTGCTGTGCCAGAAGTGGGTAATATATGATTTGGACCTGCGCAATAATCACCGAGTGATTCACAAGTGTGGCGACCCATAAAAATAGCACCTGCGTGTTTAATGCCATCCAACATGGCTTGTGGATATTCAACAGACAATTCTAAGTGTTCAGGTGCGATTTGGTTAGATAAAGCAATCGCCTCATTCATATTTTTAATGTGAATGAGTGCACCACGGTTTTTAAGTGCGGTTTTAATGATGACTTTTCTATCCATGGTGGGTAGTAATTTAGCAATGCTTTTTTCAACTTGGTTAATAAAATCAGTGTCAGGGCATAGCAAGATTGATTGTGCATCTTCATCGTGTTCTGCTTGAGAAAATAAATCCATGGCAATCCAATCAGGATTGGTTTTTCCATCACAAATAATTAAAATCTCACTAGGGCCAGCAATCATATCAATGCCAACTTGACCAAATACAGCGCGCTTGGCTGTTGCCACATAAATATTACCAGGACCTACAATTTTATCTACTTTTGGTATGGTTTGTGTGCCATAGGCAAGGGCCGCTATTGCTTGTGCACCACCTACTGTAAATACTTGAGTAACGCCTGCAATATATGCCGCTGCTAATACTAATGGATTGCTAATACCATTGGGCGTTGGCACAACCATAATTAAGGATTCTACGCCAGCAACTTTGGCTGGAATGGCACTCATTAAAACAGAGGAAGGATAGGCCGCTTTGCCACCAGGAACATACAAACCAACGCGATCAAGTGGTGTGATTTTTTGCCCCAACATTGTGCCATCATCTTCTGTATAAGTCCAAGTGCTTTGTTTTTGCTTTTTGTGATAAAGACGCACGCGATCTACTGCTATGGTTAGTGCGGATTTTTGTTTTTTGTTGAGTGTTTCAAATGCTTGTTTAAGCGCAGGCAGTTTAATGGTTAAATCTTTCATGCTAGAGGCATTGACGTCATCAAATTTATTTGTGTAATCAATTAAAGCGTCATCGCCATTATTACGAATATTGGTAATAATATCATCAACTGTTTGAACAACTTCTTTGTTAGAAACGCTATCCCATGCAAGTAATGAGGAGAGTTTTTCCTGAAAATCAGATTGCGTGGATGTTAATTTGGCAATCACAAGATGCGCTCAATATTTTGAATCCAAGGTTTAATTTGTGTATTTTTGGTTTTAAATGAGGCGACATTCACCACTAAGCGAGCGCTAATTTGTTCAATGCGTTCAAGCGCAATAAGACCATTGGCTTTTAAGGTGTTACCAGTATCAACCAAGTCAACAATGCAATGTGCCAAACCCACTTTTGGTGCTAATTCCATTGCGCCAAAAAGTTTGATTATTTCACAAGATTGACCTTTATTTTGAAAATAGCGCTTGGCTGAATTGACATATTTGGTCGCTACTTTAAGTGTGTTTTGCTTAAGTTTGTCTTTTGACTCGGCGGCCACCACCAGTTTGCATTTAGCAATGCCTAAATTCAGCACTTCAAATAAATTATTAGCGCCATGTTCAAGCAAGACATCTTTGCCAGCAATGCCCATATCGGCAGCACCGTGTTGTACAAATATAGGCACGTCAGTTGCACGAATGATAATAACCTGAACGTCAGCAAGATTGGTATCAAGAATTAATTGACGTGAGTTTAGTTCTTCTTTAGCAATGGTTAAACCTGCTTTTTCAAGTAAAGGCAGTGTTTGTTCTAAAATTCTACCTTTGGATAATGCAATCGTTAGCATAAGTTTTTAATCCTGTACACGTTCAATTTGAGCACCTAATAGTTTTAATTTTTCCTCAATGGTTTCATAACCACGATCTAAGTGATAAACACGCTCAATCGTTGTGGTACCTGTTGTTGCTAATCCTGCTAATACTAAGGATGCTGAGGCTCTTAAGTCAGTTGCCATTAAATGCGCACTCGTTAAAGATTTTACCCCTTTGCAAACAACGGTGTTACCTTCTAAAGCAAGGTTTGCGCCCATGCGTGACAATTCAGGAATGTGCATAAACCTATTTTCAAAGATGGTTTCGGTGATGGTACTATGCCCATCGGCAATGGCATTGAGTGCTGTAAATTGTGCTTGCATGTCAGTGGGAAAATTTGGATAAGTACTGGTTTTGATATTAACAGCCTTGGGTCGTTTTCCTTTCATATCAAGGGTGATTGAATTCTCCTTAGTTTTAATGTCCGCACCAGTTTCAAGTAATTTTTCAAGAATAGCACGCATTGATTGGTAATGCACATTTTTAATGGTAATTTTGCCACCTGTGATGGCTGCGGCAACAAGATAAGTGCCTGCTTCAATTCGATCAGGACAAACTGCATAAGTCACGCCTGATAATTCATCAACCCCTTCAATGGTAATCATTGAAGTGCCAGTGCCAGAGATTTTAGCGCCCATTTTAATCAAACAATTAACCAAATCTACAATTTCAGGTTCTTGTGCGGCATTATGAATTGTGGTTGTGCCTGTTGCTAAAGTTGCTGCCATGATGATGTTTTCAGTAGCAGTCACTGAAATTTGGTCAAAATGTATCTCAGCACCGATGAGTTTTTTAGCTGTGGCGTAAATATAGCCACTTTCAACTTTAATAGAAGCCCCCAAATCTTCTAATGCTTTTAAGTGTAAATTAACAGGGCGTGAGCCAATTGCACAGCCACCAGGTAGGGATATTTTTGCCTTGCCATATTTAGCAAGCATTGGTCCGAGTGCTAAAATTGAAGCACGCATGGTTTTAACTAAATTGTACTGAGCAACCAAGTTGGTTAACTTTGAACCATCTACAAATAAAGAATTGTCTGATTCTAGTATAAATTCTGCACCCATATCCATTAACAATCTAAGTGTGGTTGAAACATCGCTTAAATGAGGTGTATTGGTTAATATAATAGGATTATTGGCCAATATTGAGGCAAATAAAATAGGTAAAGATGAGTTTTTTGACCCTGCAGTTTTAACGTGACCATTTAGCGCAATACCGCCATTAATAATAAGCTTATACATTATTTAGCCAATCTTTCAAGTTTCTTTTTTGATTTTAGAATCAAGCCATCAATACCCTTACGTCCAATATATGAGTTAAATTGGGCACGATAATTTTTAACAATACTTACGCCAGAAAACACAATATCATATACATGCCAAGTGTCAAGATGTATCATTTTTAAAGAAATAATGCTAGGTTTTGGGTTATCATTAATGTTAATAATTAACTTTACAATGGCTTTATCACCCTTGCGTTTAACATTAGGATCTACTGAAATTTGAACACTATCAAGTTTGTCATAAGTGGATAAAATCCCCACATAATCTTGAATTAAAGATTCTGAAATATAGTATTGAAAAAACTGTTTTTGTTGAATATTTAAGCCATCCCAATACTTGCTTAATGCAATTTTGGTGGACACACCTACAGCAATATTGGGTAGAAGTTTTAGTCGAATTAAGGCTTCAACATTTTGTTTGGTGGCTTTTTTTTGTTTTTTTAATTCTTTTAAAGAAGTTAGAGCGCTGACCATAATATTAAGTGCAACCGAATTAGGTGGGTCAACAATGCCCACAATTGCTTGCTGAGTTGTGTTTGATGCTTTGTCTACTGCTAAAGCAAAATTTATAGGCAAAATAGACAATATAATGAGCAGTGTTTTAATCACAATTTTTACAAAGAGAAATAAACCTAAGTCAAATTTTACCTTTGTAAGTGTTTTTGTATAGATGTTAATTAAAGAAAAGTTAAATAATTTAACCACCAATCCTGGCGTTTATCAAATGTTTGATAAACAAGACCGAGTCATCTATGTAGGTAAAGCTAAAAACCTAAAAAATAGAGTCTCAAGCTATTTTGTTAAAACACATGAGCAGAACAAGACCAGAGTTTTGGCTGCAAATATTAAAGACTTTAAAGTCATCGTTACTGCAACGGAAACTCAGGCTTTGTTATTAGAATCTGAACTCATTAAGCAGCACATGCCAAGATATAACATCTTGTTAAAAGATTCAAAAAGCTATCCCTACATCTTTATCAGTCATGATAAACATCCCAGAGTAGGTTTTTATCGGGGTAAAAAACATCAAAGCGCTCAATATTTCGGTCCTTACCCTTCGGCTCATGTGGTTAGGGATTCGCTTAATTTACTTAAAAAAATCTTTAAAGTAAGACAGTGTACTAATAGTACTTACCGATCACGTTCTAGACCTTGTTTAGAATATCAAATAGGGTTGTGTAGTGCGCCTTGTGTTAGCAAAATTTCTGATGAAAATTATCAATCAGATGTCTTAATGATGTCTTTATTTTTATCTGGTAAAGGCAGGGAGACCTTAGAAAAGGTATCAAAGAAAATGCAGCTTGCTTCTCAGAATTTAGAGTTTGAAGTGGCAGCACGCTTACGTGACCAATTGATTGATTTACGCAGCATTCAAGAGCAACACACTTCAAGTTCCAGTAATAACTTAGATGTGGTTAGTATCGCCCAGCAAGATGGAGTGAGTGGTGTTGAGGTGTTATTTATACGCTCTGGCAAGCAAATTGGGCAAGTGTTTATTTTGCCTAAAAACTCAAATAATCAAGACATTAAACAAGTCTTGTCTGCTTTTTTGCCTTTGTATTATTTGGGCAAAAATACCCCAAAAAAAATATTAGTTAGCCACAGGTTGAGTGATAAAAAGACAATTGCCTCAGCTTTAAATACGCATATTATTGATACACCAAATAAGGATAAAAAGCATTATCTAAATATTGCTAATTTAACCGCCAAGGAAAACCTTAATCAAAATTTATTATCAAGATTTAGAAAAAAATCAACACTTGTGCATTTGCAAGTTATTTTGGGATTGGATAAATTACCTAATTATATTGAATGTTTTGATATTAGCCACATGATGGGTGAGGCAACCGTTGCTTCGTGTGTGGTATTTGAAAAAGGCGTGCCAAAAGTGAATCGATATCGCCAATTTGACATTAAAAATATCACCCTCGGTGATGATTATGCCGCAATGAATCAAGTCGTATATCGGCGTTATTCTAAATTATTAAAGGACAAAAAGCCTTTGCCAGACATTATTTTTATTGATGGTGGATTGGGGCAACTCAATCAGGCCATTATGGTGATGAATTCAATCGGCGTGGATGATGTGCAATTGGTAGGCGTTGCCAAGGGAGAAAATCGAAAAGCAGGGCTTGAGACTTTAATTACAGTTAAAGATGATAAGGTTAACAAAATCAATCTAGCACCTCATGACCCCACACTTATGTTGGTCAACCACATTCGGGACGAATCACACCGTTTTGCGATTAAAAATCATCGAAAAAAACGCGCTTCAATGCGCACAACTTCAATACTAGAATCCATTACAGGTGTGGGGAAATTACGCAGAATGGCACTGCTTAATTATTTCGGCGGTTTGCAAGAAGTAAAAAAAGCATCAATTCATGAAATTCAAAAAGTCAATGGCATTAATTTAGCGTTAGCGACTAAAATAGTTGAAAAACTAAAAGGTTAATATGTTTATTAGAATACTTGTGATTGCTTTTGTTATTGGCTATTTTGTGTGGTGGATTAACAATCGAGTTTTGGGCAAAAATTTAAAAATAGCTAGAGTACTTGCCACCACACTTGTTGTTATCAGTGTTATATACTTACTCTTGGGTAGTTTGTCTTATTTAATTGAAGGGGCTTAAAGATATAATAATTTGAACTTTTTTTTGAGACCTTTGCATCAATAGGGATGATTAGAAAAATGATTATTTATATTGATGCAAAGGTTTTTTATCTAAAAAATCAAATATCAAGCCACGCGGATTGTTTTTGTTGGTCAATGCGCTATCTTTTAATGTTTTCTTGACAAAACTAATGTATTAAGATGCTTGGTTTTATTAATAATTTTATTTGATACATTCACTAAAATTGACAGATTGGACGCCTCCCAAACAGGTAAATCACGCATATGATCACCCATGTAGTCAAAGCCTTTATCGCCAAAATGTTCAATCAATTTTTCTGCCTTGTTGTGTGAAGATAGATTAAAGTTTTTGTTGCTTGCCATAACGTCATCAAATAAATCAATTTTTTTAACGGTTGTTTGTTGGTCATTGTGGGCAAACAAATCAAGATCTTGTTGTTTGTTTTTTGCCTGAGTTTTTTCTGTTTTAAGATGATTGCTAACGGCAAAAGCGTATAGTTTATGCGAGGCAGTGGCAAGAATGATTTTGTCGCCTTGTTTTTTGCGTTTTTTGATATAGTCAATGACGCTTTGATTGTAAGCCAAGGCGCTGACATCAATAGAAAATCGCTTGGTTAATTGTTCTTTTAAATAGCCCTTTCCACGCAAAAACCAAAAAGGATAAATAAAAATAAGCAGTGGATTTTTCCTTAATACACCCATTGAAGACTCATACAATAAATCTGTATCAATTAATGTATGATCTAAGTCAACGATTAATGGTGTCATTCTAGGGCTTCCCATTTTTCATAATATCTTTCAAGGTCGGACTCTAATCTGGCAAGTGTGATTAAGGCATCTTGAGATTTTTCTTGTTGAAAAAACTCAGGGTCTGATAATTGTAATTGAATTTGACCAATTTTTATTTCAATTTTTTCAATTTTTTTCGGTAAATCTTTAAATGTTTGCTGTTGTTTGTAGCTTAATTTTTTAGTGTTTGCTGTTGGTCTTTTAGTTGTTTTAATTTTGGGCTTGTCTTTCTGTTTGTTCAATTTGTCTTGTTTTTGAATCAGATAATCATCATAACCGCCAGCATATTGGTTAATAACACCATCACCATCCATGACGATTGTAGAACCAACGACATTATTTAAAAAAGTTCTATCGTGTGAAATTAAAATTAAAGTACCCTTATAATCTACCAGCATTTCTTCTAATAATTCAAGCGTTTCAACATCAAGGTCGTTGGTCGGCTCATCAAGCACCAATAAATTAGCAGGTTGGGATAAAATTTTAGACAATATCAGGCGATTTTTTTCGCCACCAGAAAACATTCTAATCGGTGCCATGGCTTGCTTTCCAGTAAATAAGAATTGACGTAAATAGCCAATAATGTGCTTACTCTTTCCGCCAATATCAATACGTTCACGACCTCCAGAAACGAAATCCATGGCTGTTATGTTAGGATCTAGGTGCTCACGCATTTGATCAAAGTAGGCCAGTTGAATAGTTTTAGAACGACGAATAGAACCACTATTGGGTTGTAATTCATCAAGTAATAGCTTAATAAAGGTTGATTTTCCAGTACCATTACCGCCAATAATGCCAATTTTTTCACCTTTAAGTACAAGCATAGAAAAATCTGTAATTAGGGTTAGATCAGCAATTTGGTAGTTAATTTTCTTAACTTCAAACACTAATTTAGAGGCACGATTTTCATCATCCAGTGCGTGGATTTTAACATTGCCTTTTTTCGAACGGCGACTTATGAACGATTCACGCATAGATTGTAAAGCACGAACACGCCCTTCGTTGCGAGTTCGTCTGGCTTTAATGCCCTGTCTAATCCAAGTTTCTTCTTGTGCAAGTTTTTTGTCAAATCGTGCGTTGGCAATTTCTTCGGCGTGCAGTTGTTCATCTTTGCGCTTGACATAATCAATATAACCACAATCAAATACGGATAAATTGCCACGATCAAGATCAAACACGCGATTAACAATGCCTTTAACAAATGAACGGTCGTGGCTAATAAGCATCAAAGTGCCATGATAATCTTTTAGCATATGCTCAAGGTCAAGGATGGCAGTAATATCCATGTGATTAGTTGGCTCATCAAGTAATAACACATCTGGCTCTTGGATTAATGCTTGAGCTAGCATGACACGCCTTCTCCAGCCACCAGAGAGTGTGGATAAAATTGTATCAGCATTGAGTGTAAAACGATTAAGAATGGCTTGAATTTTATGCAAATATTGCCAACCATTTAGCCGATCAATTTTTTCTTGCACCTTGCCAGCTTGCTCTAGTTCCCCCTCATTAATTAAATGTTGATACTGTTTGAGGATAATGCCAATTTCTCCCAAACCTTCTGCCACAATGTCAAATAGATTTTTGTTACTATCTTCTGGCAGTGTTTGTTCTAAATAACTGATTTTGGTGCTATTTTTAATTTTTAATTTACCACCATCTGGCTCAATCAAACTAGCAAGAATACGCATAAGGCTAGATTTTCCTTCACCATTTCTACCAATCAGTGCGATTTTGTCGCCTTTATGAATGCTTGAACTGACCTCGTTTAGGATGGGTTTGTCAGAAAAACTAAGAGAAATATTGTCAAGCGTAATCAATGGCATGGGTTAAAATTATTTTTATTTAAATAAAAATTTATTGTGCGTTATTTTATTCAATTCTTATTACTATTAGAACTTATTAATCCTGTCCATGCTGAGAGTATTGAGGCTAAAAGTTTTGTTAATAATCAGCAACAACAGCGTTATCAAGCATTAATTAACGAAATTCGCTGTCCAGTTTGTCAAGGTCAAAGCATTGGTGGCTCAAATGCGGGATTGGCTAAAGATTTACGCGAAAAAGTCAGAGAGTTGATATTAAAGCAAAATACCGATGATAACATTCGGCAATTTATGACCGACCGATATGGCGATTTTGTTGTGTTTAAACCGCCAGTTAACAAAAATACTTATTTATTATGGTTTGCACCTTTTGTATTTTTGGCTTTAGGTTTGTTGTTTTTAGTGCGTTCTTTATTGACTAAAAAACCTAGTGTTGAAAGTACGATAGACACAACCAAGGCTAAAGATTTATTAAAATGAGTCAGCAACAATTATTCATTAAAACCCACCAACGTGGCGCTGTTGAAATTACACAAAAAGTGAATGATATTATTATTAAACAAGACCAGTCAGTTGAGTTGTGCCATGTGTTTGTTGCCCACAGTTCAGCATCACTTATCATTACTGGCAGTGAAGATTCGGATATATTATTAGATGTTGAGGATTATTTGCAAAGAACAGTGTTAGATTCTGATTCCGTTTATCGACATAACAACGAAGGTGATTTTGACATGTCAGGGCATATCCGCACAATCTTGACTGGTGAGGCTAAAACCATTCCTATTATCAATAACAAATTGGGTTTGGGTCAATTTCAAGGGTTATTTTTATACGAACATCGGGTGGGTAAAAACACCAGAAAACTGACTATAACGCTATCGTGAGTAGTAAAACTGAACTAAGTGATTTAACCTTGGCGCTTGAATTAGACGCAAATTTTTACCAAGCCTATTATAATCGTGGCATTTTATTAGCCCAATTAGAGTGTTTGGAGTAATCCAGCAGGATTTGACCAAGGCAAAGGCATTGGTACAAACAGAGTTAGAACAAAAAAAACACATCAAGGAGTTCAGTGAGCGACCAAAATAACAAATTAATTATTGAAAGAAAATCAAAATTGGCTTTATTAAGAGAGGCAGGCAACCCATTTGTTAATAATTTTAAGCCTGAAAATTTAGCGCAAGATATCGTTCAAAAATTTGACGGTTTTTCTAAAGAAGCATTAGCACAAAAAAATGTGCAAGTGTCTGTAGCAGGGCGGATGATGCTCAAGCGCGTGATGGGCAAAGCTAGTTTTGCGCATGTGCAAGATTCTAGCGGGCAAATTCAGCTTTTTGTTACTCGTAATGATTTGCCTGAAGGCTTTTATAATGAGCAGTTTAAAAAATGGGACATTGGTGATATTATTGGCGCTACGGGTATTTTATTCAAAACCAATGTGGGTGAATTATCAATTCGCACTAGTGATATTAAATTGCTGACTAAGTCATTACGTCCACTGCCTGAAAAATTTCATGGATTGAGCGATCAAGAAACTCGTTACCGTCAGCGTTATGTTGATTTAATTATGAATGAAAATTCGCGCAACACGTTTAAACGCCGCAGTCAAATTGTAGGTCATATTCGCAATTTTTTTAACAATCATGATTTTATTGAGGTAGAAACACCCATGCTACAAACCATTCCAGGTGGTGCAACAGCCAAACCATTTGAGACTCATCATAATGCATTGGATATGCCTATGTATTTGCGTATTGCGCCTGAGCTTTATTTGAAGCGTTTAATTGTTGGTGGCATGGATAAGGTGTTTGAAATTAATCGTAATTTTAGAAATGAAAGTTTATCCACACGCCATAATCCAGAATTCACCATGATTGAGTTTTATCAAGCCTACGCCACGTATCACGATTTGATGGATTTGACAGAAAAATTATTCCGTGGCATTGCACTTGATATTTGCGGTAGTGCTAATATTCATTACCAAGGTGATGATTTTGATTTTTCTAAACCGTTTGGGCGTATCAGTGTGTTTGATTCAATTTTGCAATATAATCCAAGCCTAACAGCAACTGATTTAAATCAGGATAATGCCAAAAAAACAGCAGAAAAACTAGGCATTCAAGTCAAACAAAATTGGGGTTTGGGCAAAATTCAAATTGAAATTTTTGAAGCCACGGTAGAAGAAGAGCTCATTCAACCTACTTTTATTACCAAGTACCCAACCGAGATTTCGCCACTTGCCCGTCGCAATGACGATGACCCATTCATCACTGATAGATTTGAGTTATTCATTGGTGGGCGTGAAATTGCCAACGGTTTTTCTGAGTTGAATGATGCCGAGGATCAGGCTGAACGTTTTAAAAAACAAGTGACAGAAAAAGACGCAGGTGATGATGAAGCCATGCACTATGATGCCGACTATATCCGTGCACTAGAATATGGTATGCCACCCACGGCAGGTGAGGGTATTGGTATTGATAGACTGGTAATGTTATTTACTGATTCGCCATCAATTCGTGACGTACTTCTATTCCCGCATATGAGACCAGAATCTTGATGAATAAATATTATCCGCCTATAGATATAGATCAAGCTGTTTATAAAAGATGGTTACAACGAAAAGCAAATTCACTTGCAAAACGAGATAAAGAATGGCTTCGAAGTCAAGGAAAAGATACCAAAATAGTTGTTATTAAAGAATATAAAATCGCAATACATGATGCGGTGTGTGAGTGTCAAGGTAAAGACGCCTATACAGGAGAGGCATTGGATTGGAACTTATTAAGTGAATGGAAAAATGAAAAGGCTAAGAAACTTAAACGCAAATATAAAAAGAAATTTGCATTATTGCCTACCGTTGACCATGTTGATGAATTGGGCGTAGCAAAATTTAAAATATGTGCTTGGCGTACTAATGACGCAAAAAATGATTTATCTTTGAATGAATTGATAGATTTTTGTAAAAAAATTATAAAGAATAACACATGAACCAAGATTCTTATCAAGCCATGCTAGCAATTGTGCAATCATTTCACGATAAGCATGATTTTAAAAAGTATGGTGGTGAAGATTTAGTTTATCGCGTGGCATTAATGGCAGAAGAGTTGGGGGAAATATCTACCTGTGTGACCAAAGGGAAGTCTAATGAAAATTTGGCAGAAGAATCAGCAGATTTATTGATCTTACTGATAGGTACGGCAATTAGTGCTAATTTTGACCTTAATCAGTCCTTTTGGAAAAAAATGGAAAAACTTGGTAAACGTCAGTCAAGAACGGTTAATGGGACAATTAGGGTGTCTGAATTTCTAGGTGTGGATAAATGAGTCAAAATACAACACCAGTTTTAACCATTGACGGTCCAAGTGGGGTTGGGAAAGGTACTGTGGCAAGAATTGTAGCACAAAAACAAAACTGGCATTTGTTAGATTCTGGGGCGATTTATCGTGCTTTTGCTTTAGCGGTTGATGCCAAAGGGATTGATATTGCTAATGAAGAGGCTTTGGGGAAAATTGCACAAACTCTTGGTTTAGAATTTAAAACCGAACTGAGTAATGAGCTCGTGAGTGTTTATCTTGATGGCAAAGATGTATCTAAGATCTTACGCACAGAGAAAACAGGCGAGATGGCTTCAAAAATTGCCTCTATTGGCGTGGTTCGCGACGCTCTTTTAAAGCGTCAGAAAGACTTTGCCAAACCGCCAGGATTGGTGGCGGATGGTAGGGATATGGGTACAATTGTTTTTCCTGATGCGCCATTCAAAGTATATCTAGTTGCAAGTGTTGAGGTGCGAGCCAATAGGCGTTTAAAACAATTGCAAGCACAAGGTAGTAAGGGTATAATTTCGCAAATCTTAGCAAAGGTGAAAGCAAGAGATAAGTGTGATAGTTTGCGCAAACACTCTCCACTTAAACCTGCTAAAGATGCACTTATCATTGATACCACTGGGTTATCTATTGATGAGGTTATCACTCAGGTGGTAGCATTAATTGAGGCTTAAGCGGTTAAACCTCTTAAATAAATTAACCCGATAATGTATTAAGCGTATACCGCAAATAGCTTAAAAATTACCGGTCAATATCAAAATAATAATATGTCAGAATCATTTGCTGAGCTATTTGAAAATAGCGTAGAACAACAAAACGTAAAAGTTGGTGCTCTTTTAATGGGAACCATTGTTAGTATTAATCGTGAAAAAGCGATTATTAATGTTGGGCTTAAGTCAGAGGGCTTTATTTCTTTAGACGAATTTAAAAATCCACAAGGAGAATTAAAGGTTGAAGAGGGCGACATTGTTGAAGTTGCACTTAAATCAATTGATGATGGTTTGGGCAATACCTTGTTGTCACATATAGATGCTAAACGTATTAAGCTATGGCAATCACTTGAATTGGCGATGACTTCCAAGGACGTCGTAACAGGCATTGTAACTGGCGCTGTTAAAGGTGGCTTAACGGTTGATATTGGCGTGGTTAAAGCATTCTTGCCTGGCTCATTAGTTGATATACGTCCAGTGAAAGATTTCTCATATCTAACTGGTCAAGAAATTGAAGCCATTGTTATTAAAATGGATGAAGTTAGAAACAATATTGTGATTTCTAGAAAAGCCGTATTGCAAGAAGCCAATTCTGCTGACAGAGAAGCGCTACTTGAAGGACTTGAAGAAGGCAAAGAAATTGAAGGCATTGTTAAAAACCTTGCAGATTATGGTGCGTTTATTGATCTTGGTGGTATTGATGGTTTGTTGCACATCACAGATATTTCTTGGCAACGTGTTAATCACCCATCTGAAAAATTAACCATTGGCGATAAAATTACCGTTAAAGTGCTTAATTATGATAAAGAAAAGATGCGCGTATCATTAGGGCTTAAACAGCTAACTGCCAGCCCTTGGGACAACATCTCAGACCGTTTGCCTATCGGCAAGAAAGTATCAGGCATAGTTTCTAACTTAACAGATTATGGCTCATTTGTGCGTATTGAAGAGGGCGTTGAAGGCTTGGTTCACGTGAGTGAAATGGATTGGACAAATGCCAATGCCCGTCCTTCTAAAATTGTTAAATTAGGTCAAGAAGTTGAAGTGGTTGTATTAGATGTTCAAGAGTCTAAGCACCGTATTTCATTATCCATGAAGCAAGCTCAAGAAAACCCATGGGAAGCATTTGAGACAACACATAATAAGGGCGATAAGATTCCTGTTAGCGTTAAATCAATCACTGATTTTGGTTTGTTTGTTGGTCTTTCGGGTGGCATTGATGGCTTGATTCACTTGGCTGATATCTCATGGGAAAAACAATCTTCAGATCAATTGGTGTCTAGTTACTCCAAAGGACAAGAATTGGAAGTGGTTATTTTGAATATTGATGCTGAAAAAGAGCGTATTTCTTTAGGCATTAAGCAACTTTCAGAAGATAATTTCATGCAATATGTATCTGCCAATAGAAAAGGTTCAATTGTTAAGGGTGTGGTTATGGAAGTTGACCCACGTGGTGCGATCATTAATTTGGCTGAAGACATCACAGGCTACTTGAAAGCAGGGGAAATTTCAGAAGATCGTGTTGAAGATGCAACGATAGTGCTAAAAGCTGGTGAAGAAGTAGAAGTTGCAATCGTCAATATTGACAGAAGAACTCGCAATATTTCAGTCAGTGTTAAAGCTAAAAATTCAGTGGAAGAAAAGGCAGCTATGGAAGATTATAATAAACAATCTTCTGATGCAGCAACAGGTTCTACATTGGGTGATTTACTAAAAGAAGCAAAAGACAATAAATAACACTCAAAAACAATCACATGGTGATGTGTGATTTTCTTGCCCATTATGAAAAAGACCGAACTTATTTTAAACTTATCAGAGAGTGCTAATTTATCTAAAATTGATGCCAAAATAGCAGTTGAAGTAATTCTACAAGAATTAACCCAAGGCATTGTTTCTGGTCAAGGTGTTGAAATAAGAGGTTTCGGTGGTTTTTACAAGAAATATCGCAAGGCTCGTCAGGGTATTAATCCTAAAACTAGCGAAAGGACACAAGTAGTTGAGAAGTTTGTGCCATTTTTTAAACCAGGTAAATTACTTAAAGAAGTCGTTAATAAAGCCTAGTTTTTGATTGATTTACGAAGTGTGATTAATGTATAATTTTATTTTTTTAGCGAAGTGTCAAAAGTCAAAACTTTAGAGTGTTAAATGAAATAGGGGCGTTAGCTCAGTTGGTAGAGCATCGGACTTTTAATCCGCTGGTCGAGCGTTCAAATCGCTCACGCCCCACCATATTCTAAAAGGGTTTTCAGGCAAAAAAATCTTTTTATTTTTTAAGCAAAGTAAAACAAAAGTAAAACAGTACTTTTTATTTTGCTTCGTCCATTCAAGTTCTAAATTGCCCCTAAAAAAGAGTAAGATGTTATGGGCGCATACAAATTTTGGTTGGTAGTTACAAAAATCTTTATAATGGAGTTATGAGTACAACACACAAAACAGATATTGTTCAAGTAAAAAATCCACGCAGCAACCGTTATGTTAAGATTGACCGTGCGAAGGGTCGTATTCTCTCTCACAAAAAAAATGAAGGTAAGTACAAGGGAGTTCCTATAGCAAGAAAACGAAAGTGATTATTTGATGGCGATGCCATCACTCATTCAATCAAATCTCGTCCAAAATACTGCTTGTTAATTACTCAATTAGAAGCAACACCAAAATTAGTTATAAACATCCAAAGTTCTATAAAAAATTGTTGTCAGTCGTTTAATTATCAAGTTATAGATGCCAGTACAGAGACAACTGGCAGAGATTTTTTGTTGAAAATATGGAAACTTATTGCTTCTGTGCCAATATGTATCATGATTATCCACGAAGATACACCTGTCAAAACTCAAGCAAATTTATATTATGAACTCGGCGTAGCACAAGCGCTAGGAAAAGAGACCGTTATTATCAAAACTCCTAGAGCTAAAATACCATCAGACTTCAATCGGACAGAATATATAGAATTTAATGAAAAATTTAATAATTTTTTAGGGTCATGACAACTTAAGCGACTCTTTTCTAAAAATTCCAAGCAAAATTTTGTAAATATTTTGCTTGCGATTATTGAATCTAAACTCACATTCTTTTAGGTGTAAATTAAACATCTTTTTATCCATTCCTTTAAATTTT